>CAMWYX010000007.1 GCA_947178575.1 uncultured Ruminococcus sp.
TTTCTATTATATCACATTTTTTCTCTTATTGCAAGCTATTGGTACGGATTCTTAAAGGAGAAAAACTTATGAAGATACTCGTAACAGGCGGAACGGTTTTTGTAAGCAGATATACTGCGGAATATTTTATCAAAAAGGGTCATGAAGTCTATGTCCTCAACAGAAATACAAGACCGCAGTCTGAGGGCGTAAAGCTGATTGAATGCGACAGGCATAATCTCGGTGACAAACTGAAAAATACTTATTTTGATTCAGTTATTGATGTAACATCTTACAATGAAACAGATGTAAAAAATCTTGTGAATGCACTCGGCGATTTCGGAAAGTATATAATGATAAGTTCAAGTGCTGTTTATCCCGAAACAAATCCACAGCCATTTACAGAAAATCAGGATTGCGGATTTAATATCCACTGGGAAGATTATGGAACAAACAAAATAAACGCTGAAAAGTATCTTATGAGTAAAATTCCAGATGTATATATTATCCGTCCGCCTTATCTCTATGGCAGAATGAATAATCTTTACAGAGAAGCATTTGTATTTGAATGTGCCGAAAAGAATCTGCCGTTTTTTGCACCAAAAAATAAAAAAATGCAGCTGCATTTTTTTGATATTGAGGATTTGTGCGTATTTATTGAAAAAATCATTGCGTACAAGCCAGACAATCATATTTTCAACGTTGGCAATCCCGAAAGTGTAAGTATAGAAGAATGGGTTAAACTCTGTTATGGAATACTCGGCAAAACGCCTGATGTAAGATGTGTACAGCCTGAAATAAATCAGCGTATGTACTTCCCGTTCAGAAATTACGAGTATATCCTTGATGTGACAAAGCAGACGGAAATCATGTCCGATGTCAAACCTCTTTCAAAAGGCTTACAGCAGTCTTATGAATGGTACAGAAATAACCGTGAGTTAATAATCCGGAAGGATTATTTACAGTATATAAAAAATAATTTAATATAATTCGGCTGGAGTATGATTTATTTGTGAAACGAAAAACAAGAACAATTACAGTAAATGACAATAAATATGTGTGGTGGTATCGAGTAGGAGCAGGATTGGCAGAAATCAATCTGTCTCCGGTTAATGATAAGACATCAGTAATTACAGTAAATTTTTTGTGCGATAATGCGGAAATCACTGATAAATACGAAAAATATATAGGAATCGGAAAATATCCCGAATATATTACAGTTCAGAAAGATTATAGTCTATGTGACATTAAGACTGTCTCGCCTAAAATGGCAGCTTTTATACTTTCGCATTTAAAGTCAGATGATTTTGTGGCAAGAAAGTATATTAGTTATAATGGATTTGATTTACTGGAAGAATGGGGATTTGTTGTAAATAAAATAACAGACGGAATTTACTGGGAAATAAATTTATATTCAAAGGAGAGTTATTTATGGAACACGATATAAATCTGAATATTCATTATACCATTCTAAAAAATTTATGGAACAAGGTTGTGGAAGTATTTCATTCCATGCCGTACTGGAGTGGGAATGACTGCAATGCTGATGTAATGTGGACTGGTGATGACATAGAATTGTATTATTCGATCGAATCGGGCGGAATACAAATTACAGGACAAATGCCGTATGAAACATGGCGGAAGTGGTATCCTGACTTAAAAAGAAAACTTACAGATGTACTTGGTTATGAAATTGGCGAACCCGAAGATGGCTATGATTTCAAATACTGGGACTGATAGTTTCTGTTCAGATTATAAATTAAATTAACATAAAGGAGAAAAATTATGACTACTTTTGAAGAACTCAGACGCAGAGGTCTGCTCGCCCAGCTGACCGACGAAAAAGAAATCGAAGAACTCGTAAACGCCGGAAAGGCAACGTTTTACATCGGATTCGACCCCACTGCCGACAGTCTGCACGTCGGACACTTTATGGCTCTCTGCCTGATGAAACGTCTGCAAATGGCAGGAAACAAGCCGATTGTGCTTATCGGCGGAGGTACTGCAATGATTGGCGACCCCTCCGGCAAAACCGATATGCGTAAAATGATGACCCCCGAAACAATTCAGCATAATGTTGACTGCTTCAAAAAACAGATGAGCCGTTTCATTGATTTTTCGGACGACAAGGCTATTGTTGTAAATAATGCCGACTGGCTTATGAATCTCAATTATATAGAGCTTCTCCGTGATGTCGGAGCTCATTTCAGCGTAAACCGTATGCTCTCCCACGAATGCTACAAACAGCGTATGGAACGTGGACTCACTTTCCTTGAGTTCAACTACATGATTATGCAGAGTTACGATTTTCTTGAGCTTTTCCAGAAATACGGCTGTAATATGCAGTTCGGCGGTGACGACCAGTGGGCAAATATGCTCGGCGGTACGGAACTCATACGCCGTAAACTCGGAAAAGATGCATACGCCATGACTATAACTCTCCTGCTCAATTCCGAGGGCAAAAAAATGGGCAAGACCGAAAAGGGTGCAGTATGGCTTGATGCGGAAAAAACATCGCCTTACGAATTTTTCCAGTACTGGAGAAACGTCGCCGATGCAGATGTTATCAAATGCCTTAAAATGCTTACATTCGTTCCGGTCGAGGAAATCGAGGAAATGGAAAAAACCATGGAGGGTGCACAGTTCAACAAGGCAAAGGAACTCCTTGCATACGAACTTACAAAACTCGTACACGGAGAGGAAGAAGCCGAAAAAGCAAAATCCGCAGCCAAAGCACTTTTCGGCGGAAGCGGTTCGGACGAAAATATGCCCTCTGTTGAAATCGATTCCGCAGAACTCACGGACGGCGGAATAGGACTTCTTACGCTTGTTGTCAAAGCCGGTCTCGCTCCGTCTGTTTCGGAAGCACGCCGTCTTGTACAGCAGGGCGGAATCACCGTAAACGATAACAAGATGACCGACGGAAAAGCAATAATCAAGCTTGACGGCGATGTCATTATCCGCAAGGGCAAAAAAGCATTCAGAAAAATAACTGTTAAATAATAAAATAAAAACTCCATAAAGAAATTTTCGCCATAGAACTTACGATTTTCAGTCAAGAAGTGCTATGGCGTTTCTATTGACAATGTAACAGCTTTGATATATAATTATTACTAAGATAAATTGAAATTTAGAAAAGAGTGAATACTGTGATGAATGAGTTTGAAAATAAATTACATCTAAAAGTAAATGCGTTTAAAATATGGGCTAAAACAAATTACCCCGAAATAACAGAAGATAACGATAATGGCGAATGGTGTTTTTGCGATGAATTTGATGAAATGTATGAATCTGCTCTTAGTATTATACAGAAAAGTTCTGCTTCAAATGCAACCGAACAAATAATTAATGATTTGTTATATGCTATCGCAAGAGATAATGAATGTGAGAACATTGTGGAAGTATTGGTAGATTACGATGACTGGTTTGCCTTGTTGTGCAGATATAGTTTAAAATCACCTTATACAAATGCCAAATGGCAATTTGCTGTAAAATTAAAGAACTACAAGTGTAGTAATGACCTTAAAGATTTAATATTTGAGTTTCTTTCAACTGGAGATGAATATACCGAGAGACTTGCTTTGCAGTCGTTAGCATATATTTATCCGGAACAAGCAGAGAAATATGCAGTAGAGTTTTGGAACAGGAACAAATATGAATATGATGAATACCAGAAAATCATGGTTCTTCATGTCTTATATCAAATCCATTCGCCAAATTTAAAGTTATATTTAGAAATGGCTGAAAATTTAAACTATAAGTATCTTAAAGAAAACGCACAGGAGATTAGTAGAAAATTAAAAACTGATAACTCCGTGAATTGATATAAATTCTGATTTATGCGAGTAATCGAATATTAACAATAAGCTCCTAAGCAGTTATCAATAATTGCTTAGGAGCTTAAGCTTCTTTTTGAGTATCAAACTGATATTCACGGAGCTTTTTTATATCATGCCTGCACTGCTTTACGGATTACCGTTCCGGCAGGGAAAACGGTTTCACACGGGAAAGAGAATTTCATCATTGCATGATTTGCGGTTTCTATTTTTTCACCGTTCTCGTTGTATAAAACATCAAGTTTCATTACAACCGGTTTCACGGACGGCGGAAGTAATTCTACTTCATCTCCGGAGAAAAATCTGTTACGCTGAGTGCAGTACACAACGCCGTTTTCGCATTTTTCCACGACGGCGACGATATCATAATTCCTGATATATCCGCTGTTTTCGTAATACTGCGAATTATCCGGCGTACCGAAAAAGAATCCTTTGCAGTATTGTCTGTGGCTGACTTTATACACCTCGTCACGAATCCAGTCCGGAAGTTTAAAATCATGCGGATTGCGGTAATATTCATCAACCGCCATTCTGTAGGCGTTGGCGATGACCGTGACATAGTACGCCGATTTGGCACGTCCCTCGATTTTAAGGCTTGTAACGCCTGCTTCTGCGAGTTTGTCGATATGTTCAATCATGCACATATCTTTTGCGTTGAGGATATACGTACCTCTTTCGTCCTCAAACACGGGAAAATATTCTCCAGGGCGTTTTTCCTCCATGAGATGATACCCCCAGCGACAAGGCTGAGCACATTCGCCACGGTTTGCGTCACGGTTGACGAGATACTGCGACAGCAGACAACGCCCCGAAAACGACACGCACATTGCTCCGTGGACGAAACATTCTATATCCATATCGGGATTTGTTTTTGCCCTGATTTCCGCAATTTCGTCAAGCGAGAGCTCACGGGCGAGAACGATTCTTTTTGCTCCGAGGTTATAGAGTTCACGGGCGGTTGCATAGTTCACGATACCGGTCTGCGTTGAGATATGTATTTCCATATCCGGAGCATATCTCTTTACAAGCATAAGCAGACCGATGTCGGCGACTATGAGAGCATCGACTTTTGCGTCGACGGCTTCTTTCACGAACTTTTCAAATAACGGGATTTCGTTGTTCCGTGGAAGTGTATTGCACGTAAGATACACTTTTACTCCCTTGGAATGTGCCGATTTGACCGCTTTTACAAGCTGGTCAAAATCAAAATTTATAGGCGAGGCACGCATACCGAACTGTTTTCTTCCGAGATATACCGCATCTGCACCGTAATTCAAAGCTGCCGTAAGGCGTTCCTCGTCGCCTGCCGGTGCAAGAACTTCAAGTCTGTCCATAAAAACACCTTTCTGAACTATTATTTTTATTTAGTTATTCTTTGCTTCTGCATACTGTTCCTCAATCATGGCCTGATTTGCTTCATGCTCGTCGAGGTCTGCTGCGAAGTAAGTTTCCTTTGTGTTTATATTTGCGATGAAATAGAAGTAATCCGTCTTTTTAGCCGTAAGAACAGCATCAATGGCATCAAGACCGGGATTGCATATAGGGCCGGGGGGAAGTCCGGGGCTTTTATACGTATCGTACGCATCGACGATTGTCTGGTCGAAATACTGCATATTCGGGCGTATAACGTCTTTGGAATAGTTCGATGTCGGGTCAGACTGCAAAAGCGGGAAAGTATCGGAATTGTTAAGTCTGTTCCAGAATACAGATGCTACATCATTCATGACCGCACGTCGTGAGGCTTCTTTCTGAACGAGAGAAGCGAAAGTTATAAGCTGGTCAAGGCTGAGATTGAGTTCGCTCATTTTTGCACGGCGTTCGTCGTCGAGTTTCTGGTCGAAGTTGTAATAGATTTTCTGACAAACTTCTTCCGGCGTGCTGTTTTCGTAGAAGAAATACGTATCGGGGAAAAGATAGCCCTCCATTCTCTGGAACTTGATAGACGAATCAAGAGGAAGTAAATCTTCAAACGAAACGCCGTATCCGCCCGAATTGAAGTAGAAGATAAATTCATCGGCATCACATATATGATTTTCTTCAAGAAGATTTCCGGCATCGATAAGGGTTATTCCTTCAGGGAATGTAATCTGTATGGATTCGCCCATTTCCTCTGTAGGAATTTTTGTAAGTTCCTCGATAATTGTTTCATATGGCATATTCGGACGTACAAAATGTTCGCCGACAATATATCCCAAATCTTCGCCACGGAAATCGGCAAATATCTTGAAAGCGTCGGACGACCTTATAATTCCGTCCTCCTGAAGCATGATAGCGATTTGTTCTGTGGTTGCCCCCTCCGGAACGACTATTACCTGAGTATTTTCACTCTTGCCGATTCCGAGCATATCTTTTCCGAAACTTATTATCACAAGGGACGATATAATAGATATACCGAAAATCAGCGTTACGAGTATAAGAATAGCCGAAATCCTGTTTGACCTGCGTTTTTTCTTTTTCTTTTTTCTGCGGGGAGCTCTGCTCACGGAAGTATTATCCCGTAAATCTCTCTGCGGATTGTCCTTGACGTCTTCGGCGGAATCCGGCTCTTCCGGAATTTCACTGTGGGAAATATCATTGAACACGGTTGTTTTTTCTGTATCTGTTTCTTCCGGCGTTTTGTCATTGCCGTTTATAATTTCTTTTTCATCACTCATTGCAAAGCACCAGCCTTTCTTCGGTTGCAATCGCTTTAATTTTTACATCATGCTCTGCGACAGGCAGATGAGAAACAACAAGTTTCTCATAAGCCGGAGCAATCGTATACATATCCGGATATTTTTTTAAAAAGCGGTCGTAATATCCGCCTCCGTAGCCGAGCCGTCCGCCGTTTTCGGTAAAGGCAAGTCCGGGAACTATACAGACTGTTCTTTCCGATATTTCGGGAACAGGTTCATTTCCGGACGGTTCGGGAATACCGTATCTGCCTTCATGTAGTTCGTCCGCCGACTTAACGGTATGAAATGTCATTATTCCGGAATTTCCGCATTTAGGATAAGCAACTGTTATATTCTGTTTTATAAGTTCGTGAGCAATCCGCCACGTATCGGCTTCCGAACCGAATGACGCATAAATCAGCACGCAGTCGGCATCAACGACTTGTCCAAAGCTGAGTATGCGACCGGCTATGGATTTGTCTTTTCCGGAATCCTTGATTTTTTCACGCAGCTCCGAAAAATACTTCCGCAGAGCTTTTTTATCAGCCGGATTAGTCACAGAGTACCGCCTTGAATTGTCTGTCGCTTTCTTCTTTGGAGACGGCACGTTCCACGAGGGCGAGTGCAAATTTCATGGCAGCACCTGCTCCTCTTGATGTTATAATATTTCCGTCTGTCACAACGGCTTGCGGAATAATTTCCGCACCCTCAAGCTGTGACTCAAATCCGGAATAGCACACAGCTTTTCTGCCTCTGAGAAGTCCCTTATGACCGAGAATCGACGGAGCAGCACATATTGCCCCTATTGTGATATTCTTTTCCATGCAGAAATCGATAGCATTCTGAACGTATTCCGATTTTTCGAGGTTAAGAGTTCCGGGCATACCACCAGGTAGAACTATCATTTCGAGTTCGTCCGTCAACGGAGCTTCCTGAGCGATTGTATCGGTGATTACGGGAATCCCGTGAGAGCCGGTGATTATATTATCCCCGATTCCTACGGTAATAACCTTTTTTCCTGCACGTCTCAGCATATCAACAGGAGTAATTGCTTCTGTTTCTTCAAATCCTTGAGCAAGGTAAACATAAATCATAAAAATTTTCTCCTTATCTGATTTATCTATTATTTAAATTTTACAACATATTTATTCAGCAGAAAAGCCGGATAATACGAAAGTTTTGATTTTCTCAGTCCGTCTATTCCCAAATCTTCTTCACGGTTTATATATGTATATCCGTCTGTACACGCACGGATAAAGCAGTTGTTTATTCCGGCGTATATTCCGTTATAGTTTCTGTCAGCTTTTTCGATGTGTATACCGAAAGTATCTGAATTAAGTTTTTCGCCGACCGTTACGGCAGCGATTTTACCGTTTATGCGGATTATTCCGCCGGAGAGATTGAGTTCTTCAAAGAAGCTGAAAAAGGTATTGACAGCGTATTGTTCGGCTATGGCGGAATGATTTTTTCCGGAATCCTGACGGCTGTTATAGTCATCTGTGATGAATTTTATGCAGTCGTCGTAATCTTTTTCCATGATAATGGAAAATTCGTAATCAAGCTCATTGAATCTTGCAAGATGAGTACGTTTGTGATGATATTTTTTTCCTGCAAGTTCTGCGAGGTCGCTCTGGCGGTAGATATAGTCGCTTCCGTCACGGTCGTGTGTGAAATCGAATTTATCCGGAAAAAGTTCGTCAAGCATTCTGAGGGAATTTTCAGTAACTCCGCCGATTTGCAGAGGATAGCCATAATTTTCCGAAAACCGTTTCATTTCGTGGATAACTTCACGATAATCCCCCGCTCCTGCCGGAAGAGTGAACAGCGGAATATTGTCATCTGTATCAAAAGCACAGATTATATAGAAATCCTTGAAAAAACATATTTCAGAACCGGCAAGCCTGCACCATGCCAGATTATTGGCAAACGAATATTCACAGCCCATAAAACCGGATTTTTCAAGAGCCATGTTTATTCTGTCTCTGTCCGCAAGCCGTATCTGACGGAACTCAAGCATTATTTCTGTCTCCTGTAAGGTTTCTGAAATATTCTTTGACTTCGGTCATTTTTCCGCAGGACATTTTACCTTCGGGACATCTGCCGGTAGCAACGCATGACGGACCGGCATATCTGAAAATATGCGGAGCTTTTTCGAGACATATTCTGAGCATTTCGTTTGCAACCGCCTGTATTTCCCACTGAGCACGGCGACAGCACCGGTGACGGAAGAAATTGAAAAGTGAACGGACATTCATTGTGACGATTATTTTTGTTTCGCAGGCATTCGGGAGAACAAAACGGGCATCTTCGTTGGCGAGTTTATTTGCCTTTGACAAGGCGGATTTTTCGTCCGTACCCTCCGCCATTAAACGCTCTTTATGCGACTGAACAAGAATATCTGCTATTTTCTGATAGCTTTCTGTAATTTCATTCATTATGCGGTCGAACTCTGTTTTTGCCTCCGGATTTTTCTGTATTTCCGGAGGAGTTATAAAGCCGAAACTGTTTTCGCTGACATAACGCTGACTTTTCTGGGAATACGAAGCTATTCTGTGGCGGACAAGCTGGTGCGAACAGGCACGGGAAATCCCCTCGATTCCGAAAGTAAAGCTGACATGTTCCATAACACTCTCATGACCTATCGATACCAGCATATCGATAAATCCGGCAGTTTTTTCATCTGTAAGACCGTTGCGTATATCGTCGATACCGCTTGACGAATAGCATAATTTTGCGGCGGAAGCGGCGGTTTTTTCCGGTTCGGGAGTATGTGCAAGAAGTGTAACTTTCATTCTTAAATCATTCCTTTTCAGTACATATAATATTATTTTATCATTTTTCGTGCGTTACGTCAAGTAAAATCACAGATTTTTTTATATTGATATGATTTATTGTGAAATTGCACAGGATTTTCAGCAGGTTCACAATAAAATATATGAAGTAAAAAATGTTGTAAAATTTCGGAACATATGGTATAATATGGATATGTGCATTCCGTCCTGTGAGGTGATATGGTGAATCCTGAAGAGAATACTGAAAACATTTTATATTTGAATAATCTGCTTGATTTCCGGCAGTCAGACATAACCGTTGAGATAATGCCTCCGGATATAGGACATATCGAGAACAGACTCGCCGGAAGCGGACTGAACATATGCGAAATTCTGAATGATTTTGTTCCGCCGGATTCTGATAATGCAGTATCAGAAAACAAAGATATACGTCAGATTATCAGTACTGCTGCCGATTGCGAACTTAAAAGTCATCGTCTTAGGTCGTATCTCAACAATGAAATTCTGGAAACGGCAATGACAGAACTCTCAAAATGTGAAATGGTATGCCTTACAGCAGGATTTCTTAAATGGTACTATGATGAATCCGACGAAAATCCGAAGTTCGCACCGCTGATACTTATGCCCGTTGATATTGTCAGAGAAACGGACAGCGAATATTTTACCATAAAAACAAGCAGTATGAACTCACAGCTGAACAGAACTCTTGCGGATTTTCTGCTGTCACAGTTCGGTATCGATATACCGGAAATGCGTACATATCCCGAAGAGGGCGAGAATATCAATATACAGCAGATATTCAGTGCCGTGCGTGATTCTGTCAAAAAATTTCCGCTGTGGGAAGTTAAGGAAATAATATTCATAAGCGATTTTGAATATTCCACATTTGCCGTATGGAACTATAATCAAAGATTCGCTTCATACGGCGGAAAAATCGGAGTTTCTGCGGATATGCTCCGTGGTATGAACAGAAATTCATATGAAATGCTCTGCGATGACCTTGAATATCTTGCCCGAAAATCAGATGATTTCGGGAATACCGACGATACACCGCTTAAATATTGCTGTCTTCCGGAATACAGCGAAGATATGCGTGCCGAAATCGAAAGCTGTCTCGTCAGGCTGAAAACGGCAATATACAACATCAGAGATGATGTGAATCTTTTGTGTGAACTCTGCGGAAAACAGATTATGACACTCCGGCAGTATAATTACTGTGCGGAAATATTGCGGATAGTCTCCGGAAAAGATATTATGCTTCCGGAAATAGTCGGCTGTACGGAATGGGAAGATTTTCGGGATAAAGTTTATTCGCTTATTGTTAAAGGTCAACGTTACAAGGAACTGAAAGAGAGAATACTTGAAACATTTGAAATATCGGTTCTTAATTTTGACGCTTCCACCGCCCTTGACAAACTGAAAAATGCCGAAAAACTTTCAGATATACAGAAATTCATCAGAACAGGAAAAATCGTAAAGGAACTCAATTCGCACGCAAAAGAATCCGGCACTGTAAACAGGCTGAATGCAGAAAGTTTCTGTATATCCCTTAAAAATCTGAAAAGCCTTTCGTCTGAACTGAAAAAAATCCACAAAGATACAGTTAAGTTTTTCAGCAGTGCGAAAAGACTTCTTAAAGGCGAAAAATCAGACTGGGACAATCTGGAACGCTCGGTCATTATGTCCGAAAAGCTGAGAGAACAGCTTTCCGTTTCACCGCTTCTGACCGCCGATAAAGATTGCTTTTTCCGGAAACTCGTACAGTATTACGGAAACGAACAGAAAAAATCAGAAATAAACGATATAACTCTGGAACTGACTGCTCATCACAGAGAATTTAAACATCTGCTCGGCAGACTTTCAGACGAATTCCGGATAAATTTCGGATTTCTCGATTCCTATCACTGGCAGAGACAGCTCTCCGCCGAAACAGACAGAATAATAAACGAACTCCCGAAACTCAGACAGTGGACGGAAATTATTTCAATACAGGAAAATTGCAGAATATAAGGAGTAGAAAAATTGGATAGATTATTGATTCTGACAGGAAGAATAATAGTTAAGCTTCTGAAACTTTGCAGACGCAATGCAGGAAATCTCCCTGGGATAATACTGTGGCATCTCACCAAAGGAAAATGCTGTAAGATGTTCAAAATCGACTGCCCGATAATTGCGGTCACCGGAACGAACGGAAAAACTTCCGTCACAAACTGCATAGCACAGCTTTTCGAGCAGAGCGGGAAAAAAATCATAATCAACAGAGAGGGAAACAATCTCGATACCGGTATATGTTCGCTCCTGCTCCGCTACTGTGACAGTTCCGGCAAGGTAGATGCCGATTATCTTATACTCGAAACAGATGAAAGTCATGTTCCGGTTGTATATTCACAGCTGAAACTCGAAACGCTTGTGGTGCTTAACTTCTTCCGTGACCAGCTCGACCGCAACGGCGAAATGGAAACGCTTATTCAGAAAATAAATTCGTTCTGCAAGACGTTTGACGGCAATCTTATACTAAACGGCGACGACCCTAACACAGCACGTCTTGGCAGAGCAAATCCTGAAAACAAGAACGTAAGATATTTCAATGCAGAACCCTATAAATTCGCTACAGATACAATCTTTGAAGCCTCGGAGGGACGTTTCTGTCCGTTCTGCGGGAATCCGCTGAAATATGATTATTATCAGTATTCCCATATCGGAAAATTCACATGTACGGAATGCGGATTCGGAAACTACAAGCCGTATATCACAGCGTGTAATATAGACCTCGAAAAGCCTGTTTTCACCGCCGACCGCCATGAATATTCGCCGGTACTCAGCAGTATCTATAATGTGTATAATATGACAGCCGTCGCCGGAACTGCAAAACTTTACGGCATCGAACCGAAAATCACCGATAATGTTATTTCTCATTATACCGTAAACAACGGACGTATGGAAACATTCATGCTCGGCGACAGAAAAACAACTCTTAACCTTGCCAAAAATCCGGTAGGCGCAAATATGACGCTCCGTGTGATGAACGAAATGCACGGCGAAAAAGAACTCCTGTTCGTCCTCAATGACAATGTAGCCGACGGTCTTGACGTATCGTGGATATGGGATATAAATTTCAGTATCTTTGAACGTGTAACACGTGTTGTGACTTCCGGAACAAGAGCATATGACATAGCCGTGCGTATAAAATGCTCCGGCTATCCGGCAGAAAAAATAACTGTCTGTCCAGAACTCGATACCGCAGTAAACGAACTCGCTAAAACATCGGGAAGAAAATTCGTCATTGCAAACTATACCGCAGTTCAGCCCACAAGAACAGCTCTTAAACGCTATATCACAGAAAACGGAGGCAGTCATGAATAAAATAAAAATTCTTCATATGTATGCCGATATGCTTGACCTCTACGGCGACGGCGGAAATATGGAAATAATCGGCTATCGATGTAAAATGCGTGGTATCGAATGCATAATCGATAAATATTCGGTTGATTCTCCTATGCCGGATTTTTCTTCATATGATTTGATATACATAGGCGGAGGTGCAGACCTCGAACAACAGCATATCTCCGAAAATCTTCAGAAATGCAGAGACGGCATAGAATCGGCATATAAAAACGGAACTTTTCTCTTCCTGATTTGCGGAGGCTATCAGCTTCTCGGAAAATATTATCTCGATGCCGACGGAAACAAAATTTCCGGTCTTGGATTGTTCGGCTACTACACGGAAGCAGAACCGAACCGCCGTAAACGCTGTATCGGAAATATTGTATTACGCACAGAATTTACCGGAAAAACCGTCGATATAGTAGGATTTGAAAATCACGGAGGACAGACACGCAATGTAAAAACTCCGCTCGGAAGCGTTCTTTGCGGTCACGGAAACTGCACCGGCGGAACTCATGAGGGATACTTTGAAAAAAATGTCATAGCTACGTATATGCACGGACCCTGCCTTGCAAAAAATCCCGAAATATCGGATTATATCATAAAATACTGCCTTGAAAGACAAAACGGCTCATCTGTAACTCTCAGACCGCTCGATGACCGTCTCGAAAATGATTGCAGACGTGTCATGATAAGCAGATTGTTAAAAAAATAAAAATATATTTTCAGGCATATTTATTTTTAATGTAAATATAAATATATAACATATAGGGAACAAAAACAGGAGAATTATGAAAAAATTATTACTTATATCTATCGGATTATTTTCGCTTGCATCGTGCGGTCAGACAGTCGGACGTGATAATGATTATATAGATTTGTCCGCTGTGAATAATATATCATCGGAAAAATCAACAACGACTACACAATCTGCAAAACTGGAAAAATCCGAAAAAACAACAGAATCGGAAACAACTTCCGCTCCGCCGGTCACCACGGAAAAGAAAAAAGCATCGGATAAACCTCCGGAATCGGTAATACTTGATGTTCCGGAAAATATCGAAGTCTATTCCGATATGACAATCGCCGAACTGATTTCCGATACAAACACGGATATAACAAATCCGCATAAAAAGATAGATACTTCGGAAACAGGCGAAAAATCAACCGTCGTTGAATTTGAATACGAGGGCGAACCATATAAAAAGAAAGTAGAATATATTGTATCTGATACAACAGCTCCGGTTGTACTCAACAGTGGCTGGAATCCGTATACAATTGTAAATGAACCATTTAACCTCAGCAATCTGATAGGATATGCTGATAATTACGACCGTTCTCCGGAACTGACATATTCCGGCGATGTGGATACTTCAAAGGTCGGAAGTTACCCGATAACCGTCACAGTTACGGATAATTCCGGCAACAGCACAAGCTGGAATATGGATATTCTTGTGGTTCATGAAAAACCGTCTCCGCAGGACGATAACACCCGTGTATCATTCAAGGATTTTATTGAAAATCATAACTATGAAAATGTCAGCTACGGAATCGATGTTTCCACATGGCAGACATATGTCGATTACGAAAAAGTAAAGAAACAGGGCTGTGAATTTGCAATAATACGTATGGGATACGGAAATAATTCCGGTAATATCAGCATGGACGACTATTACAGCAACAATATCACCAAAGCTTCAGAATCCGGTCTCGACATCGGAGTATATTTCTACACCAGTGCGGCAACAGAAGATTTAATCCGTGAACAGGCTCGCTGGATTGTAAATCAGCTCGACGGCAGAGAACTTGATTTTCCAATCGCATTCGACTGGGAGACGTGGGAAAATTTTCAGATATATGGCATGAATATCCACGACCTCAACGAACTCTTTGAATATTTCTGCGATGAACTCGAAAAAAACGGTTACTCCGGAATGCTCTACAGCAGTAAGAATTTTCTCAATGATTTCTGGACAAACAAAAACAACCGACCCGTATGGCTTGCCCATTACGTGGACGAAACAGACTATCAGGGCGATTTTGACTTGTGGCAGGCAAGCGCATACGGAAATATAGACGGCATTGACGGCGACGTTGATTTTAATATACGAATGAACTAAAAATTATATAATAAATTGTTTTGCTCATTTTATAATTAGTACATAAACAAATACATCAAATTTTTAAAATTAGATTTATTTATATTCATTTAAGGACTTGACATTGTTTGGACAATGTGTTATAATATATCCGGAAATTTATATAGATTGGATCTGATATGATGCTTCACTTTATTAAGGAATATCCAAATGAATGGGAAGGCTTCGCACACGGCCGCTGGAGCAATACCTCCGTCAATGTCGGCGACTTCATCAAGAAGAACTACACTCCGTATGACGGGGACGAAAGCTTTCTCGCACCTCCTACAGAGGCTACCAAAAAACTCTGGGAACAGGTTATGGAACTCTCACGTCAGGAACGTGAGGCCGGCGGTGTTCTCGATATGGACACAAAAATCGTCTCCACAATCACTTCCCACGAAGCAGGTTACCTCAATAAAGACCTCGAAAAAATAGTAGGTCTCCAGACCGATAAGCCTTTCAAACGCTCCCTCCAGCCTTTCGGCGGAATCCGTATGGCTCAGAATGCCTGCGACCAGTACGGCTATAAGGTCGACCCCGAAGTAGTGAAAATATTCACAAAATACAGAAAAACCCACAATCAGGGCGTTTTCGATGCCTATACTCCCGAAATGAGAATGGCTCGTAAATCCGCTATTATCACCGGTCTCCCCGATGCTTACGGCAGAGGCCGTATAATCGGCGACTACAGACGTGTCGCCCTCTACGGTATAGACATTCTTATTGCCGACAAGAAACATCAGATTGAAACTTCTCTCGTGCGTATGACTTCAAAGAATATCCGTCTCCGTGAAGAACTCGCTGAACAGGTACGTGCCCTTGAAGAACTCAAAGAACTCGGAAATATCTACGGATTCGACATCTCACGCCCTGCCGCAAACGCCAAGGAAGCCGTGCAGTGGCTCTATTTCGGCTATCTCGCTGCTGTAAAGGAACAGAACGGCGCTGCTATGTCCCTCGGACGTACTTCAACATTCCTCGATATTTATATCCAGCGTGACCTCGACAAAGGAATCCTCACGGAAGAAGAGGCTCAGGAAATTATCGACCACTTCATCATGAAACTGCGTATTGTCAAGTTCGCACGTACTCCCGAATATAATCAGCTGTTCTCCGGCGACCCGACCTGGATTACAGAATCTATCGGCGGTGTTGACGTTAACGGCAACCATCTTGTTACCAAGAACAGTTTCCGTTATCTCCATACTCTTGAAAACCTCGGCACTGCTCCCGAACCGAACATGACTGTTCTCTGGTCTCAGCGTCTCCCGAGAAACTTCAAGGAATACTGTGCTAAGATGTCTATCAAGACTTCTTCAATCCAGTACGAGAATGACGATATGATGCGTGTTATCCACGGTGACGACTACGCTATCGCCTGCTGTGTATCATCAATGAGAGTCGGCAAGGAAATGCAGTTCTTCGGAGCTCGTGCAAACCTCGCAAAATGTCTCCTCTACGCTATCAACGGCGGTGTTGACGAAAGAATGAAAGTTCAGGTAGGTCCTAAGTTCAGACCTGTTGAGGGCGATTACCTCGACTTCGACGATGTATGGGACAAGTACGAGGCTATGATGGAATGGCTCGCCGGACTTTATGTCAATACGCTTAACGTAATCCACTATATGCACGACAAGTACTGCTATGAGAAACTTCAGATGGCTCTCCATGACCGTGATGTAAAGCGTTACTTTGCTACCGGTATCGCAGGACTTTCTGTTGTTGCCGATTCACTTTCAGCTATCAAGTACGCTAAGGTAAAGGTTATCCGTGACGAAAACGGAATCGTAACAGATTACGAAATCGAGGGAGATTTCCCGAAATACGGCAACAACGACGACCGTGTCGATGATATTGCTGTTACAGTTGTACGCAAGTTTATGGACTGTGTACGTAAACATCATACATACCGTGACGGCGTTCCTACAATGTCGATTCTGACTATCACTTCAAACGTTGTTTACGGTAAAAAGACCGGAAACACTCCGGACGGCCGTAAGATGGGCGTTCCGCTTGCTCCGGGTGCAAATCCGATGCACGGCAGAGATACTCACGGCGCAGCAGCTTCACTTTCTTCAGTTGCAAAACTTCCGTTCCGCCATGCTCAGGACGGTATTTCAAATACGTTCTCAATTATTCCTGATGCACTCGGCAAGGATATGCAGGTGTTCGTCGGCGATATCGACATCGATGCAATGAGAAAGGAACAGGAATAATGGAAATCCCTAACAATCCGGAACAGCTCGCAGACCTGATTGACCAGCTTATGGCTGGCGGAAGCGGTCACGTTAATATCAAGTCCGGCGACGATGAATCCGGAGTAAAGGTTGATATTGTAAACAGTACAGACTATTGCGGAAATAAAGGTGCGTGCTGTCAGCCCACCGAAGACGCAATAGACGACGATGAAGATTAGGAGGAATTTTTTATGAGTAATCAGAAACAGGTTGACAATCTTATCGAACTTCTCGACGGATATGTTGAAAAAGGCGGTCATCATCTTAATGTAAATGTTTTCACAAAGGAAACACTTCTCGACGCTCAGGCTCACCCTGAAAAGTACCCTCAGCTTACTGTAAGAGTTTCCGGCTATGCCGTAAACTTCGTAAAGCTCACAAAGGAACAGCAGGACGATGTAATTTCACGTACATTCCACAGCAGTCTGTGAGAATAATATCCTGATTGAATCTTAATAAAAAGCAGTCCCGTAAAAAGGACTGCTTTTTTTAATTCTATAAAAACTGCCTCATGTTCTGCGAAAGTTTTTCCTCTGCTTTTATAAGACGTTTTGCTATATCTTTTGACCGTTTATCCGCCGCCTGATACTCATTCAGATAACGTGTCAGGGATTTTATTCCCATATTGCACCCGTCTGTCATAAGTTCAGCGATTGTGCTGTCGGATTCGTCCATTTTCAGCTTGAAATTGGTCTTTATCCAAGACATTCCCGAAGCAATCGGATTCGGTTCTTTGCCGTTGTCGTGATAATCCGCAAGAACTTCCTGCAAATCGTTTTTCAGCTTCTCGTTTTCTCTGGAGCTGTCCTGCAAAAATTCACGCAGTTCCGGACTATGAGCGTATTCCATAACCTCATCAATTGCGGAAATTCCCATTTTTACGCCGGAATCACATTCACGCAGAAGTCTGATTGTATCCTGTTCAACCATAAAAAATCACCTCTTTCAGTGTTATTATAACACGGAAAAAGGTGATTATTCTTTTATTTTTGTTTCTTCTCGTGAAGAATTATCGCCGAAATAATTATACAGACAATTCCCACGATAAATACAACCATGTCAAAAAAACCTAAATTTTTTAAAAGATAAACAGCAGTAGGCGAATCAGCACCGCCGATAATACCTATACCACTTGCAGAGCCATATCTTGACATAGTAATATATATATCAATTGCGGTTCTTATAACATACAGAATTTCAGATAATATCAGAATAATACCCGTATATCTTAAAAACTTTCCGAATTTTTTCATCACAGCATTTTTGCTCCTGATTCCTCTGTTATTTTTCAGCTTTTCAGTATTCCGTCAAACCAGCTGTAGATTCCGTTTGCGGTTTCGCTGTTACTGTTAAGACTTTCGCCCTCGCTCTTATGAAGTGTAATAACTCTGAACTCTCCGTCCTTATCATAGTAACAACCATACCATGCAACAGAATCATATTCAACATCAGGCATAAAATCAGACTTTACTATTTCATAATCCTTGTCTGAACACACTTCGCAAAGTCTGCCGAAATTCTCATCAATTTCTGATTTGTCACACGATTTGCCGGTTTTTTTATCTTCAAGCCTGTCTGCTCTGAAATCGTCATATATCTGCGTTATACTATAATATGAATCTCCGGAAATATCCTGAATACAGTAAATATCGCCGTCCCTGTCTGTGAACTGAACTTCATAGCCTTCATTTCCGCTTGCGTATTTATTGTACAATGTATATTTCATGAAAACAATCTCCGGAATTTTTTCCGTATCAACATCAATATCAACAAAAACAACTTTTGAATTATCTGAACTGCTTTCAGAAACTTTATCTGCACAGCCTGTCATCAGAATCAAAAATAAAGATAACACTATGCAATTAATTTTATTTATCATAAGTAATCAAAGCATTTTTGCCCTTAATTCCTCGGCACTTAGCGGAGAAAGATAAGCCGGTGCAACATCAAAAGCGGTCTTACAGCCTGTAGCACCCTCCGCCTTTAATCTGCACAATGCCCTTGCATAGCAAATCAGAACGCTTGCGGTAAATTCCGGATTTGAATCGAGTTTCAGCGAATATTCAATCATCTGATGAGTTTTTCCGCCCTCTCCTGTAAATCCGCTTCTCATGACGAATCCGCCGTGATTCATTCTGTTGTGAACCCTGTCAAATTCTTCTTCGGAAATAAAATTAACGGTTGTGTCGTATTCGTCAAAATAATTCTTCATGGTTTTGATTGATTCCTCAATCTTTGCGAGGTCTGCACCCTCTTCGGCAACAACCCAGCATTCACGGAGATGTTTCTGACGTGTAGTGAGTTCCGGCTGACTTCCGGAGCGTACCGCTTCCATTGCGGATTCAACCGGAACTGTATACTGGATTCCTCTTTTTACGCCGTCAATGCGTCTGATTGCATCGGAATGTCCCTGACTTACACCCTTTCCCCAGAAAGTATAGCTTTTTCCGTCGGGGAGGATTGATTCGGCGTACAGTCTGTTAAGCGAGAAAAGACCCGGGTCCCAGCCGAGGGAAATCATAGCAAGATGACCGCTTTCCTTTGCCGATTTGTCAACGTTTGCGAAATGTTCCGGAATACGTGCATGAGTATCGAAACTGTCGATAACGTTGAAAGTTTTAACGAGTTCCGGAGTCTGTTCCGGCAAATCCGTGGCACTTCCTCCGCAGATAATCATAACATCAATTTTATCAGCCATGCTTCCGGCGGAGTTCATGCTGTAGACTTCCGCACCGGTGATTGTTTTCACTGCTGACGGGTCACGGCGTGTGAAGATTCCGACCAGTTCCATATCGTCATTCTGTGCGATTGCAAGCTCAACGCCCTTTCCGAGATTTCCGTAACCTGCAATACCGATTCTGTATTTGTTCATAATTTTAACGCTCCTTATATCAACATCTGCATATCGTAGAGACCTGCCGGTTTATCTTTCAGGAAAATCGCCGCTTTAACCGAACCCTCGGCAAATACCGTCTTTGATGCGGCTGAATGTGAAAGCGTGATTACTTCATCATTTCCGGCAAAAATCACATCGTGTTCGCCGACAATAGTACCGCCTCTGATAGCGTGCATTCCGATTTCGGATTTCTCACGCTTCTGACGGCGTGAATGACGGTCATAGACGTAATGCTTTGAATTATCAAGAGTTTCATTCAGAGCATTTGCAAGCATGATAGCTGTTCCGCTCGGTGCATCGAGTTTCTGATTGTGGTGCTTTTCCACGATTTCAATATCGAATCTGTCGCCCAGAACTTCCGCCGCTTTTTTTGCAAGCTGTACAAGAAGATTGATTCCGAGAGACATATTGAACGTGAAAAATACCGGAATCTGTTCGGAGGCGGATTTTATCTGCGAAATCTGCTCATCGCTGTAGCCCGTAGATGCAACAACAATCGGAGTACCCGTTGAGAGACAATATTCAAGAAGTCCGTCAAGAGAAGCCGGATTTGAAAAATCTATAATAACATCGGGTTTAACCGGCAGTCCGGCAGGATTTGCAACAATCGGGAAATCCGCATACTGTTCGGTATATAAATCTATACCTGCAATAACTTTGCAGTCGTCACGGTCCTTAACGCAATTGTAAATGGTTTTTCCCATTTTTCCGTTAGCACCGCATATAGCAATATTAGTCATTTTAACACTCCTCTGTTTTTACGAGTTCTTTTTTATATTCTTTGATTTGTTTTTTCCTGTCAGTTTTTGCGATTATTGCCGAAAGGGTAAACAATACCCACGAAACAAAATATATAAATATTTTGCTATTCAAGAGAAAGAACACCGCAAACGGAAAAATCAGAACTGCCGAGACAAGATAAAGTCCGAAATTACATCTTTTCACCCTGAAAAGTGCAGAAATGGTAAAAAGAAATACAAAAGGTAAAACCACCCATACCAAATCCAAGACCGAACCAACACCCGAATGACCTTCACGGGAATCAATAACATCGGCAGCCAGAAGATATTCATATTTGAAATCAATAGTGGAAATTTGGAAAAAAACAGGTACAAAAACAGCTATCAGAGCAATAATTTTTGATACTGTCATGAGTCTTGTTTTATGCAGTCCCTCACGGTTTCCGCCGCAATGCTGACAGGTATTGCCTTGTTCATGAGAGCTGTAATAATATCCGCATAATTTGCAGTTCATTATTTAATCAGACCATGCTTTTCAAGTGACGCACGGAGTACAGCCTTATGCTCGTCGGTCATATCGCACAGAGGAAGTCTGCATGAACCGGCATTCACGCCCATCATATTTACGGCTTCCTTTACCGGAACAGGATTCACCTCGATAAACAGATTATTGATTAAATCAAGGTATTCAATCTGTAATTTTGTAGCCTCCGCAAAATTGTTGTCAAGGCAATACTGAACCATATCATGGGTTTCTTTCGGCAGAACATGTGAAAGCACGGAAATAACGCCTTTTGCTCCCAGTGACATAAGCGGAACTATCATATCATCGTTTCCGCTGTAGACATCGAGCATATCACCGCATTCTGCGATAAGTTTTGCGGCATAGCTGATGTTTCCGCTTGCCTCCTTTACAGCACAGATATTACGGTGTTCGGCGAGTTTTTTTACAGTTGCAACTTCCATATTCATGCCGGTTCTGCCGGGGATATTGTACAGAACTATCGGGATATTAACCGCATCTGCAACAGCCGTGAAGTGAGCAATAAGACCTTTCTGAGTGGTTTTGTTATAATACGGAGTAACAAGCAGAAGTGCATCTGCTCCGAGTTCTTCAGCTTCCTTTGAAAGCTTTACGGCGTATGAAGTGTCATTGCTTCCTGTTCCGGCAATAACCGGAACTCTTTTCGCCGTGCGTTCAACTGCGAACCTGATACATTCAAGATGTTCCTCGTCCGTCATTGTTGAAGCTTCGCCGGTAGTTCCGCATATAACAATTGCGTCAGTTCCGTTTTCAATCTGTGAATCTATCATTTCGCCGAGAACATCATAATTAATCGAACCGTCGGCATTCATAGGCGTTATAATGGCAATAGCCGAACCTGTAAAAATAGTATTTTTCATGATAAAAACTCCTTTAGCGGTTAAAAAAATCTTTAGCCAATGTATAGACCTGCCATTCATTTTCAGGTTTCAGACCGTAAGACTCATAAAATCCGGCTGAACTGCTGTTCCATACGGCACATTTAAGTTCTATCTGCTCGCAGTCATTGGAAACAGCTGTTTCCCTTGCCTTGTCAAGCAGTTTTCTTCCCACGCCGAACCCTCTGTATTTCTCACGGACGTACAAATCTTCGATATACAGAATTTTTCTTCCGGAAAAAGTTGTATACTTATAGAAAATATTCATAACTCCCACGGGCTGATTATTTTCATAAGCCATGAAACTAAGCACAGCCCCCGACGAAACAAGTTCCCTGAACCGTTCCGGTGTCATGGTAAAAATATCAAGTGCGTTGTGATGTTTCATGAGTTCTTTTGTAAGTGAATACGCTGTGCCGGTTTCGTCGGGTGAAGTGGGTTTTATCTCAATATCCATCAATCAAAATATCCCTTTGCTGCGAGAAGTTCAGCTAAAAGAACTCCGCCGCCTGCTGCGCCTCTAAGGGTATTGTGTGAAAGGCATACGAATTTATAATCATACTGAGTATCTTCACGGAGACGACCCACGGATACAGCCATTCCGTTTTCGAGATTGCGGTCAAGTTTTGCCTGCGGACGGTTATCCTCCTCGAAATAGTGGATAAACTGCTTCGGAGCACTCGGAAGTTCAAGTTCCTGCGGAACGCCCTTGAAATCAGCCCACAACCGGAGAATAGCTTCCTTTGACGGCTTATGCTCGAATCTTACGAATACAGCAGCTGTGTGACCGTCCGAAACCGGAACACGGAGACACTGAGTTGTTATTGCCGGAGATTCAGCCTTGACAATTTCGTCTCCGACGATTTTTCCCCATACTTTAAGGGGTTCCTGTTCTGATTTTTCTTCTTCTCCGCCGATATACGGAATAAGATTGTCGACCATTTCCGGCCATGTTTCAAAGTTTTTGCCTGCTCCGGATATTGCCTGATACGTACACGCCAGAACGCTTTCAAGACCGAAATTCTTGAGCGGGTGAAGTGCCGGAACATAGCTCTGAATTGAACAGTTTGACTTTACGGCAATAAATCCCCTTTTAGTTCCGAGGCGTTTTTTCTGTGCTTCGATTATTTCGAGGTGTTCGGGATTTATTTCCGGAACTATCATAGGAACGTCGGGTGTGAATCTGTGAGCGGAATTGTTTGAAACAATCGGGCATTCAGCCTTTGCGTAGGCTTCTTCAAGAGCCTTTATTTCGTCTTTTTTCATATCGACTGCACAGAAACAGAAATCAACCTCCGATGCAATTTTTTCAATATCGGCGGTTGCGTCCATGAGAATCATATTCTTCATTGATTCGGGCATAGGGGCTTCCATTTTCCAGCGGTTTCCGGCGGCTTCCTCGTAGGTCTGACCGGCACTTCTCGGCGATGCTGCGAGAACCTTTACAGTAAACCACGGGTGATTCTCCAGAAGAGTTGCAAAACGCTGTCCAACCATTCCGGTTGCGCCTATAATTCCGACGTTATAATTTTTCATGTGATTACTCCTTATAAAAAAATTTTCAGAAATTAATAAAACCGGTTGCAAACCGGTTCATCATGAGTTATAATAGAAGTACTGGCGGTATTGTCATGCCGATAGCTCTCCATCACAACCATGATGACAGCCGTAAGCCTGTTGAACCCACAGCCGGAACAATGTTCACCACACATTATTCCTCGGCGGTATTGCCTTTCTCCATGCTTCACGGGATTGGTTATCCTCCGCAGGGCTACTAATCTCAACCGCACCTCTACCTGTTAACTATAATATCACTTTATTCCGATTCTGTCAATAGTTTTTGAAAATTTTTTAAGGAGTATAATTTTATGGAATTGCTTAAGTCAGATTTTTATTACGATTTGCCCGAGGAACTCATAGCACAGACCCCCGTCGAACCACGCAACTCATCACGTATGATGTGTGTTGACAGGAACACCGGTACAATCTCGCACGACCATTTCTATAATTTATGCAGTCATCTTAAAAAGGGTGATTTGCTTGTAATGAATGATTCGAGAGTTATTCCGGCGAGACTTTACGGCGAAAAAATCGGCAACGGAACTTTTATCGAATTTCTTCTGCTTGAACAGAAAGGAGACAAGCTGTGGGAAATAATCTGCCGTCCTGGGAAAAAGGCTAAAACCGGAACTAAATTTTCTTTCGGCGGTGGGAGACTTATTGCGGAAGTCGTTGAAGTCAGACCGGACGGAAACAGAATAGTAAAATTTGAATGCGACGGAAATTTCTTTACTGCTCTCGAAGATGTGGGACAGATGCCGCTTCCGCCGTATATCAAGGAAAAACTGGAAAACAAAGAACGCTATCAGACGGTATATTCAAACGAACTCGGTTCGGCAGCCGCACCGACGGCAGGACTTCATTTCACGTCGGAAATGCTTGACGAAATAAGAGAGATGGGCGTGAATACCGCATTTGTAACGCTTCATGTCGGACTTGGAACATTCCGACCCGTAAAAGAAGACAACGTATTAAATCACAAAATGCACAGCGAACACTATTATCTGCCGAAAGAAACCGCCGATTTGATAAACAAAACCAAAGCAGACGGCGGACGTGTTATTGCAGTCGGAACAACAACGTGCAGAACTCTTGAAAGCGTTGCGACTTTCTATGACGAAATCGCCGAACATGAGGGATACACAGATATATTTATATATCCGTCGTATAAATTCAAGTGTATCGACGGACTGATAACAAATTTTCATCTTCCGGAAAGCACGCTGATTATGCTTGTCTCGGCGTTTATGGGATATGACAACACCATGAACGCCTACAGAACCGCAGTCGAGGAAAAATACAGATTTTTCAGCTTCGGTGATTCCATGTGCATTCTCTGAAAACAATTATATTTGTCACATATCAAGTGACAAATAACATCTTGGAAAATCTATGAAATCTGATATAATTATTTCAGAAAGATTTTTCAGGAGGTGCAGGCATGAAAAATATATTAAACATCATGTGCAGTCACAGAACGAACAGAATTATTGTCAAGATTTATTTTATTCTGACCGTTATTCAGCTTGCAAAAGAAGTTCTTTTCGGAGTGGCATATGGAATTTCGCATGACTGGTTTTCAAAAAATCTGCCCTTTCTCATGAGTTCACCGCACAGGGAACAATCCCCGAACTTTCTTATTACTCACCCGTTTGTACTTCCGGCGATTATTGTGTTTTTCCTTGCCGGTATTGCCGGATTCATCTATGAAAATAACTACAATACAAAAACAGTCTCCTATACTATACTTACAGTAACTGCGGATATGATACTTGCAGTTCCGGTTTTATTTGTCATATACATATATTTAAGGAGTCTGCTATGAAAACCGCATATATAATCAGCCGTATTATTTCGGCAATAAATATAGTTGCCGGTGTTCTGACATTCATATATTTAAGCATAGGAATGTCATCTTCGTCCGGAAGTATTCTGCTTGATATTCTTGTGGGAATTGGCTGTGCAATAGGAATAGGTCTTTTCAGTATTCCGGCAGTTTTTATCGGGATTCTCTCTTTGATTTTTGCGAATATTTCTCATAGAAATTCCACGGATTTATATGGTGAATTAAAAATATCCGCCGTTGTGCTTATGGTTTTGTCATATGCAATTCCGATAATATTCGATGCCGTCTGTATTTCCCTTATTTTTGGCAACTGAAAGGAGTTTTAATTATGGATATTGGTGATATTATAACCGTGATATTGGGATACGTCATAATGTTCGGGATTCCGGCAGCAAGCCTTATATGGTTAATCATATCAGTTGTTAGATTTGCAAAAGTTCCGAAAACAGATTCAGAACTCCGGAAAAAACGCCGTCTGCCGCTTGTTATATCAGCGGTGATATTTGGTATTCTTGTACTGTCATTTGTCGCACTTATGATAATGCTTTCAATAGCTATGCAATCTATGTAGGGAGAAACGGATATGAACGATAAATTATTCCGGAGACTTCTTGTTCTGGTAACAGCTTTAGGCTGTATATCAACAGTTATTCTCGTTGTCTGTACTGTCATGATGTATCGTGAATGCTCAATAATCTCATTTATCGCTAATGGGAGGTAGGAAATTCATGAAAAAAATTACGAAACAGATTGCTGTTCTTGCTGCTGTCGTTTTGGGATTTTCAGCATTTGATATGGCAATATTCAATATATGCACAAAGCCGTGTATTCCCGACCAAAGCGAAAGCATGAAAGCAAAATCAATCGAACTTGATAAATATCTTCCGTTTGATAAGGATTCCGGAATTGTCAATGTATCATCTGATTTCAGAATTTCGGAAGATATTCCGGTAATAGACGGAGCAGCAGCACTCTATCCTGTTTTTTCCGCATTCGTCAACAGCGTATATCCCGAAAATTCCGTTGATTTTGACGGAACTGACTTCACAGCTGAAAGCAGATTGCAGATGCGTAATACCAGAACCGCATACAAGGCAATAGTTGACGGAGATGCTGATATTATCATATGTGCAGAACCCTCACTGGAACAACTTCAGTACGCTTCCGACAACAGCGTAGAACTTGAATTTGTTCCTATAGGATATGATGCGTTTGTATTTCTTGTAAACAACGGAAATCCGGTCGAAAATCTCACATCTGAACAGATACGGGGAATATACAGCGGAAAATATAAAAACTGGTCTGAACTTGGCGGAAAAAATATTCCGATAAACGCACTTACACGCAATTCGGGAAGCGGAAGCCAGACCGCTATGCTTTCGTTTATGAACGGCACTGAAATAAAAAAGAATCCCCTCGGATTTCTCGGAAGTCCTATAGGATTTTCATTCCGGTACTATGCCGAAGATGTAGTAAATAATGGAAATATCAGAATGCTGTCCGTAGACGGCATTTATCCCGATAAGGAACATATTGCAGACGGAAGTTATCCGATATCAGATAAATTTTACGCTGTTTATAATAAAAATAATAACAATAAAAATATACTTCCTCTGATTGAGTGGATATTGTCACCGGAGGGACAGTATATAATCGAAAATACCGGATATATTCCGATTTAGTTCCGGTAATATTCGATACCGTCTGTATTTACTTTATTTCTGACAACTGAAAGGAGTTTCAAATGTCAAACATATTAAAATCTGGCAAACGTTTTTGTCTGACAAGTGCTTCCATAATTATTATATCTGCTTTGATATATCTGCTGTTATGGATTTTCTTTCCGATTGTACTTTCAGATAAATCTGTTAAAAATCATATAATGTGGAAAATACCGGTCGGAACAAACTGGGAAGATACAGTTGAAATCATTGACAAAAACAAATGGACAATAGAAATAACAGATATTGAACACGGACTCAGAATAAATGATTCTGCCGGAAGTGCCGGTTTTGCAGATACAGATACAATGCTGAACGGTTCAGAATGTGCGAAGTGCCGGATTGTCGGAAAAAAAGCCATATTCATTGAATTGGGAGAATTTTATAGTCCGTTTCACACTGCTGTTTTTGCTTACTTAGCCTTTGACGAAAACGGTTCTCTTATCGAAACAGCAATAAGACGGGATATTGACGGTATATAACCGAAAAACCGGATATATTCCGGTCTGATTTGAAAGGAGTTTTTAATTATGAATTTATCAGTATATTTCAAAAGCATTGTTGACAGTGACATCATGCCCGTTGTAGTATGCAGTATTTCCCATGAAATACTCTACATGAACCCAACGGCAATACAGAGATACGCTAAAAGAGGCGGTGCGGAACTTATCGGCAAATCAATATTCGACTGCCATAATTCCGATTCAAACGAAAAAATCAGAGATGTTGTTGAATGGTTCGGCAAATCGCCTGAAAACAACAGGATATTCACATTCCACAACCCTAAAGAAAACAAAGATGTATACATGATTGCTCTGCGTGACGAAAATAATAATCTTATAGGATATTACGAAAAACACGAGGTCAGAACTCCCGAAAACGACACATTATATAATTTCGGATAAATTTTATTTTTCCTATTGGAAAATCAATCAGAATATGTTATAATATAACCGGAAACTATTATTATAGCCTGTCCGGTGTTTTTGCGTATCCGGATTGTGCCGGTTCAAGGAGATTTTATGTATACATTAATCAAAAAAAACAACAAAGCAAGACGGGGGAAAGTTGAAACGGTTCACGGAACTTTTCAGACCCCTTGTTTCATGAACGTCGGAACTGCCGCCGCCATAAAGGGCGGAATATCTTCGGTTGACCTCAAAGAGCTCAGAACTCAGGTGGAATTATGCAACACCTATCACCTGCACCTTCGCCCCGGAGATAAAATAATCAAAGAAATGGGCGGACTTCATAAATTCATGAACTGGGATAAGCCCATACTTACCGACAGCGGAGGATTTCAGGTATTTTCCCTCGCAAAACTCCGCAAAATAAAGGAAGAGGGAGTATATTTCGCAAGTCATATCGACGGCAGAAGAATATTCATGGGACCGGAAGAAAGTATGCAGATTCAATCGAATCTCGGTTCGACTATTGCAATGGCATTTGATGAATGCGTAGAAAATCCTTCAACTCACGAATACGCCGAAAAATCAATCGAGCGCACTCTCCGCTGGCTTTACCGCTGTAAAGAGGAAATGACACGCCTCAACAGTCTGCACGATACAATAAATAAAAATCAGATGCTTTTCGGAATAAATCAGGGTTCGACATATGACGATTTACGCATAAGACATATGGAACAGATTGCGGAACTCGACCTCGACGGCTACGCAATAGGAGGTCTTGCCGTCGGAGAATCAACAGAGGAAATGTACCGGATTATCGACGTTGTAGAGCCTTATATGCCTGTCAATAAGCCTCGCTATCTTATGGGAGTAGGTACGCCGTCAAATATTATTGAAGCTGTCGCCCGTGGAGTAGATATGTTCGACTGCGTTATGCCCAGCAGAAACGCACGCCATGCTACCGTGTTCACGTGGAGCGGAATAATGCACCTCGGAAACAAATGCTATGAAACAGACCCCCGTCCCGTTGATGAACAATGCGACTGCCCGACGTGCAGAAATTTCAGCCGTGCATATATCCGCCACTTATTCAAGGCGAATGAACAGCTCGCCGGACGGCTTGCGGTACAGCATAATCTTTATTTTTACAATACGCTCGCTGAAAAAATCCGTGATGCAATTGACGAAGACAGATTTGAGGATTTCCGGAAAAAATATTCAGCACTTCTTGCAACAAGAATCTGAGGTGATATTATGATAGTAATTTTCGATTTGGACGGAACTCTTGTAAATTCCATAACCGATTTGGCAAATGCTGTGAATTATGGTCTGAAACAGCTGAAATATCCACAGCACCCGACGGAAAGTTATAAGCAGATGGTCGGAAACGGTGCAAAAATCCTCTGTCACTGTGCCCTGCCCGATGATAAAAAAGAAGATACGGATAAACTTCTTGCAGTTTTCAAAGAATACTATGACCGGCATTATCTCGATAATACGGAACTCTATAACGGCATAGGAAAATTAATACACGATATTTTTACACACGGCATACCCGTGGCTGTTGCGACAAATAAGCCTCATGATGTTGCGGTAAAAATAGTCGGAACACTTATTCCGGATATATACAGTAATATTACAGTTCTCGGAAACTGCGGTGAACGCCCGAAAAAGCCCGACCCTGCCATAATAAACGAGATAATCGCAAAATATCCTGACTTCAACGATTCTGTTGTAATGATTGGCGACAGCAACGTTGATATTCAGACAGCGAAAAATGCAGGTATTCACTCAATCGGCTGTACATGGGGATTCCGTAACCGTGAGGAACTCGAAAAAGAGGGTGCTGAATTTATTGTTGACTCCCCTGCCGAAATCATGGATATAATATATAGTCTGGAGTCTGCAAAATGATGTATCTTACAAAAGAAGAACTCGTAAAAAATATCGCTGAACAGACTGAACGGGCTTCCGCAATAATAGAGCATACGGATTTCAATTCGGATAAGCTGAATCCCAATTCCGTGATTATTCCGTTTCTCGGAAATATAGCCGATTCTGCGATGATTGTGACTGCACTCGACATAAACGGAAACAATAAAACAGACTGTCACCGCAATGCATTAAGTATTGTTATGAGTTCCGATAAAATAAAAAATACAACAAAAAATTTTATCAGAAAGATTCAGGATTTGAGGAAAAAATATACAATAGACAGCGGAAAATCTGTTTTTGATTCAGCGGAATGCCTTGACTTTCTCAATGCTTATGACTGTTTCATGTACGATTTCATAAGTTGCAACAACACGGTCCGTGAAATGAATATTCTTAAATTTTCAAGTTTCCGCAACATCGTTGAAAAACTTCTTAAAAAGAATACGCCGGATTTAAAGCATAACAATCCCGAAAATGAAATCATCGAACAAATAAAAAGAAATAACGAACTGCTGGAAAAAATCCTTGAACAGAACAGCTTAATTATACGGATTCTCGAAAAACTCATAGATAACCGACAAAAAGGAGATTAAATATGCCTAAGAAAAAATCATCAAAAACAAAACCGCTTGAAACCTATACAGAAGAACAGGAAAGAGAAATCCTTAAACATATCGAAAAAAATATCGGAGAAGTAAACGGCGTTTTCACACAGAAAGAATATGAAGATATAAAAGTGAATATACATATTGTGTCCCCGACCCCTGAACGCCGTTTCTATACGCTTGTAACCGTCGGAATGGGTGCACATATCATGAACGTTCCCGAACATCTCAAAGAGGAAAAACTGGAACGTGCCGAACTCGTAATATGCCTGCCTCCTTCATGGAAAATCGACGGCGACGAACCCGAACATTTCTGGCCTCTCAATCTGCTGAACCATCTGGCACATCTTCCGATAAGTGAAAATGCATGGCTCGGCTGGGGTCATACGATTGAGTATAATAATCCGTTTGCTGATAATACCGAACTTTCCGCCGCTATGATTGTAAATTGTGATTTCGGAGAAGAATCGCACATCTGCAAAATAAATGATGATGACGAAGTAAATTTCTATCAGATACTGCCAATTTACAACAGCGAACTTGAATTTAAAAGTCTTCACGGAGCAAAAACTCTTCTTAATATGTGGGAAGATTTTTCGTCTGTGGTCGATATTGACCGCCGTCCGTTTATCAGAGAAGATTTCAGAAATATTATAGATTCTTTCGCCGACCATTCGTGGAAAATAGAAGCAAAAGAACTTGATATATCTGATATAAATGCCTCTAATCATATCTCGGCATATCTGCGCTGGAACATCGAACACAATTTTATTACAGATGATTTCGCTGAATTTTTTGACGATGATATAAAACAGATTCTTTCCGGCAAATACGATATACGTAAATTTTTTATAAATCAGCTCGGCGGAGAACTCACCAAAGATATACTCACCGAAGAAGGACAGGCTTTTGCAGAATTTTATTACGATTTCTACTGTCCACCGCCAAGCTATCCCAGTGACGTTGACAAAATGGCTGAAGCATATTTCGGAACGGAAAAATATAACTGCGATGAATTTGCCGACGAGGCGTATCTGTTCGTCCCGTTCAATGATGACTATATTTCCGCTATGTATCGCTTTATAGACCACGCATATTCCGATTTCTGCTACTATCAGGAACACGGAAAACTCCCCGGCGAAGAGTAAATTTAAAATCAAAAATCCTATATAAATTCCATATAATGACAAATTATAAATTTACATTTTTTCGTACTTGACAAAATTCTGTTTTTGTAGTACAATATAAAATATGTATAACTATATTACGTAAAGGCGGTATCAGACAAATGGGACTGTTTAAAAATATATTCGGTGCAAACGCTTATTCCAACAGAGAACTTAAACGCATTGAACCTATAAAAAATAAAGTTCTGGCACTCGAAGAAGAATACGGAAATCTTTCAGATTCAGACCTTAAAGCAAAAACACAGGAATTTAAGGACAGACTTGAAAGCGGTGAAACTCTTGACGATATTCTCCCGGAAGCCCTCGCAACTGTCCGTGAGGGTGCTTGGCGTGTTCTCGAAAAGAAACCCTATCCGGTTCAGATAATAGGCGCTATCGTTCTTCATCAGGGACGTATCGCCGAAATGAAAACCGGTGAAGGTAAAACTCTCGTTGCCTGTGTTGCGTCCTATCTTAACGCACTTTCCGGAAAAGGCGTACACGTCGTTACCGTAAACGACTACCTCGCAAAGACTCAGGCGGAAGAAATGGGAAAAGTTCTCCGCTGGCTCGGTCTTACTGTCGGCTGTATTCTCCACGGTCTCAACAATGACCAGAGACGTGCCGCATATAACTGCGATGTTACATACGCAACAAATAACGAACTCGGTTTCGACTACCTGCGTGACAATATGGTAACTCACAAGGAACAGCGTGTTCAGCGTGAACCTAATTTCGCTATCGTCGATGAGGTCGATTCAATTCTTATTGATGAAGCCCGTACTCCTCTTATTATATCGGGAAAGGGCGATAAGTCAACAGACCTTTATTCTATTGCCGACAGATTCGCAAAAATGCTTACTCCTACAACCGTTGTGGAAATAGACGATAAGGCTGACCAGGATTCTATCAGTGAAACAGCCGACTATATCATCGATGAAAAAGCCAAAACCGCTACAATCACACAGCGAGGAGTAAAAAAAGCCGAAGAGGCTTTCCGTGTTGAAAATCTCATGGACCCCGAAAACATAACTCTTCTGCACCATATCAATCAGGCGATTAAAGCCAACGGCGTTATGAAAAACGAAATAGACTACGTTGTTCAGGAGGGAGAAATCGTTATTGTTGACGAGTTCACAGGTCGTCTTATGCTCGGAAGACGTTTCAATGACGGTCTCCATCAGGCTATCGAGGCAAAAGAGGGCGTTAAGATAAAAAGCGAATCAAAAACCCTTGCCACAATTACATTCCAGAATTTCTTCCGCCTTTACAACAAACTTTCCGGAATGACCGGTACTGCAATGACCGAGGAAGACGAATTCAAGGAAATATATAAACTCGATGTCATCGCTATTCCTACAAATAAGCCTGTTATACGTGTCGACCATAACGACCAGGTATACAGTTCCGAAAAAGGAAAATATTCGGCTATTATTAATAAAATCATCGAATGTCACGATAAAGGACAGCCTATCCTTGTCGGTACTGTTTCTATTGAAAAGTCAGAGCTTCTTTCCGCAATGCTCAAGCGAAAGGGCGTAAAGCATGAAGTCCTCAATGCGAAACATCACGCAAAAGAAGCCGAAATAGTTGCTCAGGCAGGAAAATTCGGTGCGGTTACTATCGCAACAAATATGGCAGGTCGTGGTACTGATATTATGCTCGGCGGAAACGCTGAATTTCTTGCACGTGCCGAACTCAGAAAACGTGAAATCCCCGAAGATATAATCTCCGAAGCAATCGGATTTGCAGATACAGATAATCCGGAAGTTATCAACGCACGTAAACTTTATCAGGAACTTTATAACAAATATAATGCCGAAGTAAAGGAAAAAGCCGCACAGGTTCGTGAGGTCGGAGGTCTTTATATTCTCGGTACAGAACGCCATGAGTCACGCCGTATTGATAATCAGCTCCGTGGACGTTCCGGCCGTCAGGGCGACGAGGGTGAAAGCTGTTTCTTCCTCTCCGTTGAAGATGACCTTATGCGTATATTTGCAGGCGACCGCCTTGAAAACGTCATGAGAATGCTCAACGTCGAAGAAACTATGCCTATTGAATCACGTGCACTTTCACGTATTATCGAATCATCACAGAAAAAAGTCGAGGGACGTAATTTCAGTATAAGAAAGAACGTTCTCAACTATGACGATGTTATGAATACTCAGCGTGAAATTATCTACAATCAGCGTTCACAGGTTCTTGACGGCGAAGACCTCCACAAAGATATTCTCAAGATGATGGAGGAACTTATCACCGCTACCGTAAACACTTATCTCGCCGATGAGGACGAACGTGAAAACTGGAATATCATCGGTCTTAAAGAATATTTCCTCGGCTGGCTTACAGATGAGGGCGACCTCGAATTTACAGAGGACGAACTCAAATCAGTTTCCCGTGAAGAAATAATTTCCGCACTCAACGAAAAATGCGGTGAAATATATCAGGCTAAAGAAGATATGTACGGAAGCGAAATTATCCGTGAAGTTGAACGTGTTATTCTCCTCAAAGTCGTTGATACAAAATGGATGTCGCATATTGACGATATGGAAGAACTCAAAAAAGGTATCGGTCTGCGGTCATACGGTCAGAAAAATCCCGTTATCGAATACAGATACGAGGGATTTGAAATGTTCGATGCTATGGTTGAATCCATACGTGAAGAGACTGTACGGGCTCTCCTTACTGTCAGACTGCGACAGAATGAAGCTCCGGAAAGAGAACAGGTAGCAAAACCCGATGCTCCTAATGCCGGTGCAGGTGACGGAAGTTTCTCCGAACAGGCTGTATCACAGAAAATCGGCGACAATGACCCCTGCCCGTGCGGAAGCGGAAAAAAATATAAAAAATGCTGTAAGCTCAAAGAAAATAATTAAGGTATGATAATATTACCTATCACAGCAACAGGCGGCTGAGGTCGCCTGTTTTGCTGAAAACAGATTCTCATTGACCGTGACAAAATCATGAGGTGTATAATTTATGAAAAAAACTGCTATTATCCTTGCTCTTTGCCTTGCTGTTCTGAGCGGCTGCGGACATATTGATTCCGTTGAAGTGAGCGGAGGCATGAAACCGGTTGAAGTCGATGCACGTAATGATGTTATAATTGAAAATCCCAGTTATATTCATCATAACACTACAGATATATCCGCCGGAACTAAATCCGCTTCTGTTCACGCTGTGACAACTGCAAGAAGAACTGGTTCCGGAAGTCTCGTAACGAGGACGGGAATTTATTCAACCATGGCAGTACGTACCGCCGTTCCTGACAAAAATGTTGTACCTGCACCAAATCAGAACGTTGTGACGAATGTTCCGGCAGTACAAGTCCCGCAGACAACCACATCTGCACGAACATCATCAACAACAAACTCTACCACTACAAAAACCACGGAATCAACATACACCACTACTACAGCAAACATTACAACAACTACAGCTCCGGTAACAACGGAACAGGGGGACAATCCGGCGATAGTTTCAAACGATGACTTCACGTGCTGTGTCGTTGAAAACGGAGTAGAAATAATACGTGAAAATATCGTGATACAGACCATTGAAATAGATACGTCCGCTATGCTGAACGCTTACGCAGAGGGAAAAACCGAACCGCAGACACGTATAATAATAAACGACTTTGATTTTGACGGAAATCCAGATATCTTTATACCGCAGGAAATAACCGAAATCAATACCTCCGGAGTTTTCAGACGCTATAAACCGGAAACAGGTACATTTGAAGAATGGGAGGAAATATCGGATATAACAGGATACGCCGAAACCGATGAGGAAAATCATACTCTTATATTCACCGTAACAAAAAATGATTATGAATACGATACAAAAATATACGGCTGGAATGAAGACGGAAAACTTGTTCCGATAAGCCGTAAAAAACAGTTCCGCATAAATGATTCGGAAAGCGAACTGTGGAATGTATATGTCGATTACTACGAATATCCCGACGGTGAGGAAACTATTATCAGACGGGAAATACTTATATTCAACGACGTTTATGAAGTAGTCGGCTCACAGGAAATAGGAATAGAATGGATACTGAGGTGAAATATGTCAGGTTACAGCGTTTTTGCAAGATATTATGATGAGCTTACTTCCAATATCGACTATAACCGGCGTGGGGAATATTTCAGCAGTATCATAGCAAAATTCAGAAAAACAAGCGGAAATATTCTGCTTGACCTCGCCTGCGGTACGGGAAGTATATCAGAAATTTTCGCCGGAAAAGGTTATGATGTAATCGGCGTTGACAATTCGGAGGAAATGCTCGGAATCGCACTGGATAAAAAATTCGACAGCGGTCTTGATATTCAGTATCTTTGTCAGGATATGCGGAAACTTGATATGTTCGGTTCTGTCGATGTTACCGTGTGCGCCCTTGACAGTATAAATCATCTCGGCAGTCTTGGCGATGTGGAAAAGGTGTTCCGCAATGTTGCACTTTTTTCCGAACCGGACGCACTGTTTATATTCGACGTGAACACTCTTTATAAACACAGATACATACTTGCGAACAACACATTCACCTATGAAACGGATAATCTGTACTGTATATGGGAAAATACCCTCGTTCCCGAAACAGACGAAGTAAAAATGAATCTCGAATTTTTTGAGCGTGAAGAAAACGGATTGTATTCACGGACATCGGACAGATTTTCCGAAAAGGCATACAGTGAGAAAGATATTGAGAATATTCTGACACGTTCGGGATTTGAGATTCTCGGGAAATACGGCGATGATACTTTTCTTCCGCCTGCTCCGGATTCACAGCGGATAGTATATGCCGTGAGGTGCATAAACAGCGGTCAGATTATGAAAGGATAATTTTATGGGTAATTTATACAGGGCGATTTCTGCGGACGGTTCAGCTTTTGCGGCTGTCATAGATGCCGGCGATATTGTTTCGGAAATCGAAAAAATTCACAGAACTTCAGCTGTAGTTACCGCCGGACTCGGCAGACTTACTATAGCGGCATCGCTTATGGGCTACTTACTCAAAGGCGATGAAAGCAGTATTACACTTCGGATAGATGCGGACGGCTTGACAGGTCAGCTTGTTGCCGTGGCAGATTCTATGGGAAATGTAAAGAGTTGTGTTTCAAATCCGGTGGTTGAAATTCCGCTCAACAGTTCGGGAAAGCTTGATGTTTCCGGAGCTGTAGGAAAAAACGGAACTCTTTCCGTTATCAAGGATTTGGGTATGCGTGAGCCTTATGTCGGTGTTATTCCGCTTGTTTCGGGAGAAATTGCCGAAGATGTCGCAAGCTACTACGCTACAAGCGAACAGATACCGACTGTATGTGCGCTGGGAGTTCTTGTCGATACAGACCTTTCCGTGAAATCGGCAGGCGGATTCCTTGTACAGCTTCTCCCGTTTGCAGATGAAAAATGTATTGACCGGATTGAAAAAAATATCGCAGAAATGCGACCGGTCTCTGCACTTCTTGCAGACGGAGTGACTACGGAAGAAATAGCAAATATGCTTCTTGACGGTCTTGAACCGAATGAGCTTGATAAATCTTCCCCGAAATACAAATGCGATTGCAGTCGTCAGCGGACAGAAAAAGTCCTGATAAGCATCGGCAGACAGGAACTCGATTCTATTGTCGCAGAGGGAAAGAACACTGAAGTTTCATGCCATTTCTGCGGAAAAAAATATGTTTTCACTCCCGCCGAAATAAAAAGGCTTGCCGAAAGTGCCGGCGAAAAATAAATGAAGAAAATTTTTTTGATTATTAGTCTTGTATGTACCGCCCTTGCAGTTACAGGGTGCGGACAGGAAAGAAATCCGTCCGAATACATAAAAACCGAAAACTTCACAATTTTTTCATCGGTAGCGTATCCGGAAGTTGAAATGGTAAATGCGGATTCCGGAGCGGTCTCAGCTGAATCGACAGCGTTCAGCTACTCACTCAACGGCACATCTGTGGAACTTTATATCAATAATCAGTTTGTCACAACTGTTGAATGTCATTACAATCCGAAGGCGGATTATATAATCATTGATGATTTCAACTGCGACGGATTCAAGGATATTTTTATTCCTTTTGAAAACGAAAGGAATTACGGTGAATATTACTGTTATCTTCCTGAAAGCAATGAATTTCAGAAAAACAGATATCTTTCCGCTATCGGGCAGATAATGACAATTTCTGATGATAAGATTCTCACTCAGGATATGAGCGATACGATGATAGAGCGGTATATATATTATCAGTGGGACGGCGATGTGCTTCATACAATACGAAAGACCGAAACATATGTCATATCGGTTGACGGTGAAAAACATACCGATATATACGAATACGACGAAAACGGAACGCCCCACCTGAAATTAGACAGCGGAAACGAGTGATATTATGTACGAAATACAAACATCAGAACAGCCGGTTAAAGCTGTTCTCGCCTGTGTTGATACAGGAGAATTTGATTCTGAAGTATCTATTGCAGAACTTGCGGAACTCGCCGAATCCGCCGGTGCGGAAATCGTCGGAGAAGTAATCCAGCACAAAAATTCGTATGATTCAGCAACCTGCATGGGAACAGGCAGACTTGAAGAAATCAAGGAACAGCTTGATGTTCTCGGTGCGGAAATAGTGATATTCGACCACGAACTCACAGGAGTTCAGGTACGCAATATCGAGGATATTCTCGAAGTGCGTGTTATTGACCGAACTACGCTGATACTCGATATTTTCGCTCAGAGAGCAAGAACCAGAGAGGGAAAACTTCAGGTAGAACTCGCACAGCAGAAATACAGACTTCCACGGCTCACTGGTATGGGAACATCGTTGTCCCGTCTCGGTGGCGGAATCGGCACAAGAGGTCCGGGCGAAACTAAACTCGAAACAGATAAACGCCATATACGCAAAAGAATTTCATATCTCGAAAACGAACTCGCAGAACTCAAGAAACACCGTGACTTTTCACGTTCACGCCGGAAAAAGGACGGCATATTGTGTGCCGCTATCGTAGGATATACAAACGTCGGAAAATCCACGCTTATGAATGCCCTTACAGATGCCGGAGTTCTTGCGGAAAACAAGCTTTTTGCAACTCTTGATATAACTTCACGTTCAATCGAACTTCCCGACGGCAGAAGTGTAATGCTTATCGATACGGTAGGATTAATACGCCGTCTTCCGCATAATCTTGTTGAGGCTTTCAAATCCACTCTTGAAGAAGCGTCATCGGCTGATATTATCCTGAATGTTCAGGATATTTCGTCTCCGGAACGTGAACAGCAGGCGGAAGTGACTGTAAAGCTTCTCTCTGAACTCGGCTGTGACGGCATTCCGGTTATAAATGTCATGAATAAAGCCGACGCTGTGGAAAATATTGACTCTGTGTTTGAGGACGATAACAATGTTATCATATCCGCACTTAACGGAAACGGATTCAGCAGACTTCTTGAATGTGTCATGAAAAATCTTCCGGAAACTGCAAAGAGAATGAAACTTATAGTTCCATACGAAAATACGGCGTTCATAAGCCGTATACGCAATGAAGGGAAAATTTTTTCCGAAGAATACATCGAAACCGGAACTCTTATCGATGCACTTGTCGATATAAAACTTATAAAAGAAGCCGGAAAATATCTGGTTTAAAATAATTATCCCTCGCCTGTGGATTTACAGACGAGGGATTTTTTAATAAATCAGACAAATCAAAGAAGTGTGATTCCGTGTTCACTGCACTGACGTATCATGTCATCACTCCAGATAGACGACTGCACTTCGCCGATATGTGCTTTATTCAGAAGAAGCATACAAAGTCTTGACTGACCGATACCGCCTCCGATAGTAAGCGGAAGTGTGCCGTTTGCTATCATCTTGTGATAATCGTACTGCATTCTGTCTTCGGCGTTGCATTCGGCGAGCTGTTTTTTAAGCGAATCCGAATCAACACGGATTCCCATTGATGAAACTTCCAGCGAATCATCAAGAACATTGTCCCATATCAGAATATCGCCGTTCAGTGCCCAGTCATCGTAATCCGGAGCTCTGCCGTCATGTTTTTCACCGCTTGCGAGCTTTCCGCCGATACCCATGAGGAACACTGTTTTATGTTCCATAGTGATAAGGCGTTCACGCTCATGATTTGTCTTGTCGGGGTATCTGTCTTCAAGTTCCTGAGTTGTGATGAAATATGGTTCTTCGCATATTGTTCCGGAAATATCGGGATAGCGGAGACCTACTTTTCTTTTTGTATAGGCGATTGCCTTGACTACAGAACGCACGGTATCCTTGAGAAAATCGATATTTCTCTGTTCACGTGTTATAACTTTTTCCCAGTCCCACTGGTCGACGAAAATCGAATGAGTGTTATCGGTATCATCATCACGGCGTATAGCGTTCATATCGGTATATATGCCCTCTCCTGCTTTATAGCCGTAGCGATAAAGTGCCATACGTTTCCATTTTGCAAGTGACTGAACGACTTCTCCCTCGCCGTCGATTTCCTTTATGGTGAAATCGACTTTACGCTCAACGCCGTTGAGGTCGTCATTGATTCCGCTTCCTTTTTTTACGATAAGAGGAGCGGAAACACGGTCAAGAGTAAGTGCAAACGACAAAGCCTGCTGAAAAATATCCTTGATATATTTGATAGCGTGCTGTGTTTCTCTGAGAGTAAGAGCCGATTTATAGCCCTCCGGAATATAAAGTCCTTTTGACATAACTATCACTTTCCTTTCAAAAAATATATAATCGGAATCACAAAAAATCCGGATATTATTTACCGTATACTGCCGACTGTTCTCGGATAAAGAATAACATCACGGATATTTGCCATACCTGTTGTGTACATGATAAGACGTTCAAAACCGAGACCGAATCCGCCGTGAGGTACTGAACCGAATTTTCTGAGGTCGAGATAGTCGGAGTAGAGGTCGAGATTCATTCCACGCTCCTGCATAGCCGAAACGAGTTTATCATAATCGGCTTCACGTTCACTTCCGCCGATAATTTCGCCGACTCCGGGAACAAGAAGGTCAACAGCAGCAACTGTTTTTCCGTCCGGATTCTGTTTCATATAGAAAGATTTTATTTCTTTAGGATAATCGGTAACGAAAACGGCTTTCTTAAAGACTTTTTCGGAGATATAGCGTTCGTGTTCGGTCTGCAAATCACAGCCCCATTCAACGGGATAAACAAAATTTTCGCCGGAGTTTTTCAGGAGTTCGATAGCTTCGGTATATGTCACTCTTCCGAAATCATGTGAAATAAGTTCTTCAAGGCGTGATTTGAGACCCTTTTCAAAATGAGCGTCGAAAAATTTGATTTCATCGGGACAGAGTTCAAGGAGCTGACCGATGACGTATTTCAGCATATCCTCAGCGATTTCAATTACATCGTCAAGTTCTGCGAAAGCGACTTCCGGCTCAATGTGCCAGAACTCGGCAAGATGTTTTGGAGTGTTGCTGTTTTCGGCACGGAAACTCGGACCGAAAGTATATATTTTTCCCATAGCGGTTGCAGCCATTTCGCCCTCAAGCTGACCCGAAACTGAAAGACCTGCTTTTCTGCCGAAAAAGTCATTTGCGTAATATTCCTCTTCGTTTCTGAACTCTGTTGTATAGCCGTTTGTCGTTACCTGGAACATCTCGCCTGCTCCCTCGCAGTCGCTTCCGGTAATGAGCGGAGTATTGATATACACATAATTATGATTCTGGAAATATCTGTGAAGTGCGGCCGCAAGAACGGAACGCACACGCCATACGGCATTGAAAGTATTTGTACGGCTTCTGAGGTGGGGCATACTTCTGAGAAATTCAAGGCTGTGACCTTTTTTCTGGAGCGGATAATCCGTGGGGCAATCGCCGAGAACCGTAATATTTTCCGGAACTGTATTTATTTCGACGGTATTATTTCTTCCCTCGACAACGTTTCCGACAACTTTAAGGGACATACCGACACGGGGTTCTTTGAAATCGCCGTCACCTTTTTCGACAACTATCTGAATATTTTTCAGTGATGTGCCGTCATTGAGTTCGACGAAAGCCACGCTTTTGGAATTGCGTGAGGTACGCACCCAACCGCATACAGTAACTTCACTGCCCACATATTTTTTTGATGTGACAATTTCCTTGACATCAATATGTTTCATAGAAATCTTCCTTTCAGAATAAATTTTCAATCAGGGAACTTGGGGAAAATAAAAAAACTCCCGTCCCTGAACAGGACGGGAGAAAACACCCGTGGTACCACCTGAATTACCGCTCTCTGAGAAATAATAAAAAGCGGTCACTCTTATCCGCTGTAACGTGCGGAAAACGTTTCCCCTACTCCGGAAAATCCGTTTGGGTTCACTGCTCGGGAGTGTTATTCATATCGGCTCTGATACACGGCTCGCACCATTCCGTACTCTCTGAAAACGAAATCCGACATTACTTCTCTCCGTCATAGCATTTAACTGATAATATTATATCATCTGAAATCTGGTTTGTCAATAGTCTGAGAAAATTTTTTCCTGAAAACATTTAATCCGTGGAGAAATCAAAACCCCCGAACAATGTCGGGGGATGATTTTTATTAAATTGTAAAAAGAATTTATCACTTGGCTATAATATACCGGAACTATCTTTTCGGATTATTATTCCGGCAGTTGTTCAATCTTCATCCGTATCACATTCCTTCGGTGAAATCAATCAGATTAACGATTTATAATTTCCATCGGTCTGTACCTCATAATTCAGATTATCCGATATCCGGACTAAACAACGAACAAAAAATCAGTTTCTCATTGGACTCAACCTTTACATCAAAATTATATAAAGACTCCCGTCACAATCAAGATAATCCTGTATCTCCGCAATTCTGAACGGGAAAAAACTGAAGTCTTTTGAGTTATACGGCAATACGCTGGCATTACAATCAGATTATACTTTCTTCACTTTCAATAAACGGAACAAGTCGCATGACCTATATTCTCACTAAAAAATCTGATTACACTGCACCCTCGCAGACTTCGAGCCGTGATTCGACAGAACTATCCATCGGACTCACTCACCTTTCCGCTGAAAATAATTTACATCGAGAAAAATCTCAGACCAAGTAAATTCCGCTTGAATAAGAATGTTATCCTATAAACTTCTTACTCCTTTTCCTTGATTATATAATACCACATTTCTTATTAAAAGTCAATAGTATTTTTCAAATTTCTTATGATTTTTTATTAATTTCAGCGAATTGAACAGCAAATCGTGATTCTGATTGTATATCATTCCGAAAATTAATATAAAGTATTGTAATTTTTTTGATTTTGTGATATAATATAAGCGTATCGTGTCGTGACTGAGAAAATCAAAAAAACAAATCCGCCGGATAAGATTCCGACGGATTTTTAATTATTCAAAACTGTCAAGACCCATACCGTCGAGCAGTTCTTTGAGGGAGGCAAGCTCATCAACAGTAAATGTGATACCCTTGCTCATTCTTGCATGGTCGGGAGACCACTCACGAATATCATATTTAGCTTCGTGTTCGCCCCAGCTTACCATATTGAGTTCCTTTGCCCAGCCCTTGGCGTTCTCCGAAAGAGTGCCGATGTGCTGTTTGATTTCAAATTTTAATTCTGCCATAAAAAAATTCCTTTCTTTTCAGTATTGCAATAGAATTTTATAGTATAATCCACTGCCATAAACATTGTAGCATAAAAACGGATTTTTGTCTACAGAAATTTTTCACAACAGAAAAATTCGTAAAATTCACCAAAGTATTTGACAAACTGCGGTCAAAATGTTATAATAAGATATACTGAACTGATTTGTTTACATAAATATTTAATTTATAAAACAAATCTCTGTAATTATGGACGTGATTTCATGAAAATCAACAGACTTAATCCAACGCCGAAACTTGTCGCCTATCTTGTGAAATTTACGGCAAGAATCACAGTTTTTGGAATAATGCTACGGCTGTATATAAAAGACAAAAACCAATTTTATGAATATACTACCGCTCCGGTAAAAGACGGATTTAATTTCATGCACATAATGTGGACAATATTCATGGGACTTATGATTCTGCATCTTTTTCCCACAAAAATATTATCAATGGGAGCTAAAAAAAGCTGTTCCGGACAATTCGCACCTGTTCCGAATTACTCACACAACGAACTTCTTAAATTCGTTCATAACGAAAATATAAAAGCGTGGCGATGTATGCTCTGCTGGCTCGCCGGAAGTGCAGTAGTCGGATTGTTATTCTTTTTCCGGATTATAGGCAAACCGGAACTTCTGCTTCTTACGGGATTTTTCTTCGTGTGTGACTATATATGCATACTGATATTCTGTCCGTTCCAGACGTTCGGACAGAAAGACAGATGCTGTGTTAACTGCCGGATTTATGACTGGGGACATTTTTTTATGTTCACCCCGATGCTTTTTATAAAATCTTTTTACAGCTGGACACTTTTTTTCATGGGTACAGCAGTTATAATCCGCTGGGAATGGCTGTGGATAAATCACCCTGAAAGATTCTGGTACGGCTCTAACAGAACTCTTAACTGTGCCAACTGCTGTGACAAAACGTGTCAAATTAAAATTGCCGTAAAAGAATCCGTAATCAGAAAATTTAAAAAGCACAGGAAAAAACACGACTAAAAGCCTGTTCGGTATCTTCGGACAGGCTTTTATCCTGTTCTCGGCAGAATACCCCGCCTCTCAGCGAGTTTACGAGCGTAGGTGGCGGAGAGTTCACATAAAGAATATTATTGCTGTAATCAGCAGAATCAGAATTATTCCTGAATATATCAGACGTTTTCCGGCTCTGAGTCTTTTTTTCTGTATTCCGAACTGTGCGGAAATACGGTTGATTTCACGCTCTGATATTTCAGCCGGAAGAATTTTCACCCCCGGCTTGAGATAGAACACTGCTTTTTCAAAATATACGCTGTCTGTATTGTTTATTTCAATAACATGTCTGTTTACACCTTTAACCATAAATAACCTCCGCTGTTTACGGTTATTATTGGTTTGTGATGTGTATTTATTCAGCTATACTGCGTATATAATGAAAAAGATACTGCTGTGCTATGCCTGCGTTTTCCGATGCAAATTCCGGAAATCCGTTAGGATAATACTTTTCAAGCACACGTTTAATCCAGACATCTATCGGAAATGCTTCTGTTCTGTGCATACCGAAAAGCAGAACGCAGTCGGCGACTTTAGGACCTACGCCCTTTATTTTCCGCAGTTCCGCCTGAGCTTCGGAAATAGGCATTCTGGCTATATCGGAGAGATTTATCTTTCCGGAACTGACACAATCCACGGCATCGCAAAGATATTTCGCACGGAATCCGCTCCGCAGATATTCGAGACTCTCAACAGTTTCGCCTGCCATTTGTTCGGGAGTCGGAAATCTGCCGTCGAACTTTCCGCAGAGACGGTCAATAATTCCCTTAATACGGGGGATATTGTTATTCTGCGATATTATGAACGATATAAGACATTCCCAGCTGTTCTGACGGAGAAGACGTATTCCGCCGGCGAATTGGCAGGCTTTCGCAAGTGTTTCGTCCTGTGAGAACTGCCGTTTAATTTCGCCGTAATCCGTATTGAAATCAAAATAGTCAATCCACGTGGAAACAAAATCGCTTTCGGTAGTATCATGAAATATAAATCTGCCTTTTCCAATCTGTGAAACCGTAAGCTGATTATTGAAAAAACAGCCGGTATACGTTTTTTCAAAATCGCTTTTGATTTTTTTCCAGCGGAAAGCCTGACCGCAGTCGAGAGTCTCGTCCAAATCCAAATCCGGCTCGCTGACTATCACGTCATTATTCTTAACGTTATAATCCAAAATTTTCACCTCATTTTCAGGAAATAAACTTCCTGTTAATATTAAATCATATTATAATTTTCAAAGTATTGTACAGCGTTTATTTTATTATGAACAGCTGTAATTTTAAATTATCAAAATTTATCAAAGAAAGGGTTTATCATGGCTGATTTAGATTTTTATATTGAAAATATTCAACAGCTTCCGGCTGTCATACAGCAGGGACCTACTGCTCAGGAAAAAATTTCTCAGGCTTTCATGGAATTTATACAGCTTGCACATCTCTATGAATCCGCAATAGAAGTAGTCAAAACTTATCTGGGCATTCTTGACAACGAGTTCAACATAAAATTTCAGCGTAATCCGATACACAACATCGAGAGCAGACTTAAATCCGCCGACTCCATAATGAACAAACTCATAAAAAAAGGACTTTCCGTAACTCCTGAAAATGCAAAGAAAAATCTGCTTGATATAGCCGGAATACGTGTAACGTGCTATTATATCAGCGATATTTATATTCTTGCGGAAATGCTTTCACGCCGTGATGACTTTGTTGTCATAAAGCAGAAAGATTATATAAAAAATCCTAAGCCAAGCGGTTACAGAAGCTATCATCTTATTCTTAATGTTCCGGTACATCTTTCTACTCACAAGACATATGCACCTGTAGAAATACAAATCCGCACAATAGCTATGGATTTCTGGGCGAGCCTTGAACATCAGCTCAAATATAAACCCTCTGCGGCAATAACTCCGGAAATCTCCGAGGAACTCCGCCAGTGTGCCGAAAGAATAGCCGAAACAGATTTACAGATGCAACGAATATACACACAGATTAACGGTCTTGACTGATTCTTTCAAAATTACAATATATCGACAGAAAGTCCCATATTTCACTCCTTTACAGCCTATTCGGGATATGCTATAATTATAAAAATAATAAAAACCGGATAAGGAGATGTTGAAATGTTCGGACTTGTAAGGAAGATAAAACGAGAGGTATTTGACAGAACTGTATATATGGAAGTTTTCGGCGATAATCGTATATCGTACAGAGTTACAGTTGGACGAATTATATATGACGGAAACGATATAATAACATATGGTATCGAAATTGAAGATTCACGCCGGAAAATAAAAGAATCCATTCCCGATTTCTCACGGGATATTGAAGATGCAGTGGATTTTGCGGAAATGCTTATTTCAGACAAAGTCCAGCCGAATGCTCTTTACGCAAAAGCACTGAATTATCTTTACATATCCATATGATACGTAATTCACGGACTTGTATTCACAGGAAACACACGAAGTTTCCGTGAATACAGGTTCTATTTTTTTCTTGTAATATCTGCAAGCGGATTGTTTTCAACAGCATTGCGGACGCTTTCGTCAGCAAGATGAACATATATTTCGGTAGTGTTTATATTTTCATGTCCGAGAACTTCTTTCAGAGTAAGCATATCTGCACCACCGTACTGATACATAAGTGTAGCTGCGGTATGCCGGAGCTTATGAGTTGTTATACCTTTTCCGTCAAGACCTGATTTTTCTACAAAATAATCCACTATCTGCTGAACACGTCTTTTAGAAATGCGTTTATTCTGCCTGCTGATAAAAAGTGCCGGTTCACCGGAAGCCTTTTCATTTGAAAGCCGTATTTCAAGATAGCGTTTAAGAGAATCTACGCACGCATTATTCAGATAAATCATACGTTCTTTATTTCCCTTTCCGAGTACTTTCATGCAGTTTTCATTGAAATCAATATGAGCAATATCAATCCGGACGAGTTCACTTAGACGCATTCCGCAGTTAAGAAAAAGAGTAAGTATACAATAATCCCGAACACATTCATCATTATCGGCGGAATCAAGAAGCCGTCTGCTTTCGTCAAGCGAAAGAAATTTAGGAAGACTTTTTTTAGGCGACGGAATTTCTATATCCTTTGCAGGGTCGATTTCAAGATTATGTGTAACCTTTGTCATATAGCCGAAAAAACTCCGCAAAGCTGAAACTTTCCTGTAACGGGCACGTTCGGCGTTTCCACGTTCATCGGCGGAATAGAATATAAAATTATATATATCGGAAACTGTAATCTTTCTTATTTCATCGACAGTCATTCCGGATATATTTTCATCGTCGATATCATCTGCCGTACCGTTGTTCATATGCCGGATATATTTAAGAAAAAGTCTTGTATCGAGATAATATTCCTCAACTGTTCTTTCGGAAAGCATTTTAACCACTTTTATATGGACGAGATATTCATTAAGAAATTCCGGATTTCCGCTGTTATTATAATTCGGCATATATTTTTCCTCCTGTTGATATTTACGCTGTGAACACATATATTATATCACAGATTATTATATTTTGTCAACATTAAAAAAACCGAGACCGGCTTTGATTTCAAAGCATAAAGTCTCGGTTTTTTATTATATCGGGGAATCAGATTCCTGATTTATTTGAAGTATGCTATACCGCTTTCAAAGATTTTCTGGTCTTTGTTTCCGTCGACGTTTTTGCAGATATAGCTTCCCTTACGCTCTGAATGACCCATTTTTCCGAGGACACGGCCGTCCGGCGAGGTTATTCCCTCGATAGCGTCGATTGACGTATTCGGATTATAGCGTATATCCATAGTCGGATTGCCGTAGAGGTCGACATACTGTGTGGCTATCTGTCCGTTGGAAGCAAGTTTCTGAATAAGACTCGCCGGAGCTACAAAACGTCCCTCGCCGTGCGAAATCGGAACGCAGTGAATATCGCCGACTTCTGTTCCGTAAAGCCAAGGGCTCTTGTTTGAAGCGATTCTGGTATTTACCATCATTGACTGATGACGATGAATTGTATTGAATGTCAGCGTAGGCGAATCGCTGTCCATATCGACGATTTCGCCGTAAGGAACAAGTCCGAGCTTGACAAGTGCCTGAAAACCGTTGCATATTCCGAGCATAAGACCGTCACGGTTTTTCAGGAGTTCATGAACGGCATCTTTTATTTTCGGATTGCGGAAAAATGCTGTAATAAACTTTCCGCTTCCCTCCGGTTCGTCGCCGCCGCTGAAACCGCCGGGAATCATGATTATCTGTGACTGCTTTATTGCCTGCTCGAAATAGTCAACTGATTCCTCAATATCTCCTGCCGAGAGATTGCGGATAACTACAGTTTCGGCGATTCCTCCGGCTTTTTCAAAGGCTCTTGCTGTATCGTATTCGCAGTTAGTTCCGGGGAATACCGGAATAAGAACACGAGGAGACGCAAATTTTTCAGCCGACGAAATGCTTATGCTTCTTTTGTAGCTGAATGTTGTGGGTGTGGTATCGGTTGTCTTTATTCTGCACGGGAATACGGGTTCGAGTTTGCCCTCCCATGTCCGCTGGAGACTGTCAAGGCTTACGATATAGTTCCGTGTACGAATGACGTATTCTTTGATAACTTTTCCGATAACATTTTCGTCGTCGGAAGTCTCACCGTTTATTTCGATTATAAACGAACCGTAGCAGGGCTTATAAAGTACAGACTCCGGAACTTTTTCCGTGAACTCAAATCCGAGCTTGTTTCCGAAGCACATTTTAGTGATACCCTCAGCAACACCGCCGTAACCTACAGTCCATACGGAAGAGGCTCTGCCTGATGCCACTATTTCCTCGACCTTATCAAATACGGATTTTACACTGTCAAAAACAGGGAGACCGTTTTCATCATAATCGGGAGCGATATATATTACCTTGTTTCCGGCTTTTTTAAATTCGGTGGAAACTATCTTGTCAGCCTTTGCTGTAGATACGGCAAAAGATACAAGCGTTGGCGGTACATCAATATCCTCAAAAGTACCGGACATGGAATCCTTACCGCCTATAGAACCACAGCCGAGCTCAAGCTGTGCACGGAAAGCCCCGAGGAGAGCTGCCATAGGTTTGCCCCAGCGTTTAGGGTCATTTTTTGTACGCTCGAAGTATTCCTGGAAAGTCAGCCAGCATTTTTTATATGTTCCGCCGGCGGCAACAATTTTGGCGATTGATTCCACAACAGCGAGCATTGCACCGTGATACGGACTTTTTGAAGATATATCCGGATTATAGCCCCAGCCCATAAGCGAACAGGTATTTGTTTCTCCTTTAAGAACCGGAATCTTTGCCGCCATAGCCTGCGAGGGGGTCATCTGATATACACCGCCGAAAGGCATAAGAACAGTACCTGCCCCGATAGTCGAATCGAACTTTTCGATAAGACCTTTCTGTGAACATACATTCAGGCTTCCCATAAGGTTTATCCATTCTTCGGCGTTATCGGAAATTCTTTCATCTGATGTGATGTTCGGATTATCGACCGATATATTTGTATGTTTCGGCGCACCGTTTGAATTAAGAAAATCACGGCTGAGACTTACAATAGTTTTTCCGTTCCAGTTCATTTTAAGGCGAGGCTCGTCAACGACATCGGCAACGAGAGTAGCTTCAAGATTTTCCTTTTTGGCTTCTTCCATGAACTTATCGACATCTTCGGGAGCGATAACAACAGCCATACGTTCCTGCGATTCGGATATAGCTATTTCCGTGCCGTCAAGACCGTCATACTTTTTCGGAACGGCATTCAGGTTGATAATAAGACCGTCTGTGAGTTCGCCGATAGCAACAGAAACACCGCCTGCACCGAAATCGTTACAGCGTTTAATCATGCGTGTGACTTCGGGATTGCGGAAGAGTCTCTGGAGTTTTCTTTCCTCCGGAGGATTTCCTTTCTGAACTTCCGCACCGCAGTTTTCGAGTGATTCAAGAGTATGTGACTTTGAAGAGCCTGTAGCACCTCCGCAGCCGTCACGACCGGTCTTTCCGCCGAGAAGTATAACAACATCTCCGGCTTCGGGACGTTCACGGCGGATATTTTCAGCCGGAGCAGCACCAAGAACAGCACCTATTTCCATACGCTTGGCAACATATCCGGGGTGATACACTTCGGAAACGTGACCTGTAGCAAGACCAATCTGATTTCCGTACGAGCTGTAGCCGTTTGCAGCTCCGACGGTAATTTTTCTCTGCGGAAGTTTTCCGGCGATAGTATCTTCAACGGGAACAAGCGGATTTGCCGCACCGGTAACACGCATAGCCTGATAGACGTATGAACGTCCAGAAAGCGGGTCACGGATAGCTCCGCCGAGACAGGTAGCCGCACCGCCGAAAGGCTCGATTTCCGTGGGGTGATTGTGGGTCTCGTTCTTGAACATGAGAATCCAGTCCTCAAACTCTCCGTCAATATCGACTTTTATCTTTACAGAGCAGGCATTAATTTCCTCACTTTCGTCGAGGTCGGGCATAAGACCGTCTGCCTTGAGTTTTTTGGCGGCGATTGTACCCAAATCCATAAGAGTGACAGGCTTGTCCGTTCTGCCGAGTTCCTTGCGGACATTTATATACATATCGTAAGTATCCTGAATATACGGCGTAACTATGCTGACGTTATCGATATTTGTCAGGAATGTAGTATGACGGCAATGGTCAGACCAGTATGTATCTATCATACGTATTTCCGTGATAGTGGGGTCACGGTGTTCCGTATTCCGGAAATAATTCTGACAGAATTTAATATCGTCGTAATCCATAGCGAGACCGAATTTATCAACAAATGCATGGAGTCCGTTTTCATTGAGATTTATAAATCCCTCAAGAGTTGCAACTGTTGCCGGAATTTCGTAATTTGTATCAAGAGTATCAACGGTATCGAGAGATGCTTCACGGCTTTCCACGGGATTTATGATATATGATTTAAGTCTTTCAAATTCCTTATCGGTGATATTTCCGCTTACTATGTAGACACGGGCATTTCTCACACGGCATCTTTCACCTTGCCGGAGAATCTGAATACACTGTTCACAGCTGTCGGCACGCTGGTCGAACTGTCCGGGGAGGTATTCAACGGCGAAAACACGTTCTCCCTCTTTGAGTTCAGGGAGCTTATCATATACCACATCGACAGCAGGCTCTGAAAAAACAGTATTTACAGCAGCCTTGAAATCCTCTTCGGAAAGTCTGTCGGCATCGTACCGGTTAAGAACCCTGATACTGTCAACATTAAGTCTGAGAGCTGTTTTAATGTCGCTGAGTACAGACTGAGCTTCAACAGCAAATTCAGGTTTTTTTTCTGAGTAGATTCTGAATACAGACATAAATTATCTATCTCCATTCTTATCAATTATTCTGCCAAGACAGTAATCGTCATGGCTTTCTTCTATTATAACATAAAAAATCTGATTACGCAAACTTTTTTTTGAATTTTCACGTAAAATTTTTATAAGCGTATAATCCGGAGCATGACCCTGATGAAATTCCGTGGAATTTTCACGCTCAAAAAGTACGGGAACTGTTTTTCCGACGAGATTTTTCATATAGATTTTCTGTAATTTTTCGCCGAGTTTTTTCATACGTCGGGCACGTTCGGACTTTATGTTTTTTGGAACCTGATTTTTCATCTTTGAAGCTGGAGTACCGTTTCTCGGAGAATACTGGAACACATGGATTTTTGAAAATCCGACTTTTTCGACAAAAGCCATTGATTCTGCAAATTCCGCTTCTGTTTCCTGCGGAAATCCGACCATAACGTCGGTAGTAAAAGAGGCATCGGGGAAAATATCACGTATTATTTTAACAAGAGCCATATATTCTTCGGGATTATACTTTCTGTTCATTTTCTTCAAAGTCTGACGGCTTCCGCTCTGGAGTGACAAGTGGAACTGCGGGCAGAATTTCGGAAGATGTGAAAGTCGGAGCAAATCTTCATCGGAAATCATTTCGGGTTCAAGAGAACTGAGACGGACACGTTCAATACCGTTTATTTTACAGCAGGCTTCGACGGCATCAACGAGGCGGAGACCGTATTCCCGACCGTAAAATGCAAGATTTATACCGACAAGCACGATTTCCTTATGACCGGATTCGGCGATTTTTTCGGCTTCGTGTATCAGCGAATCCAAGGGTTTGCTTCTGCACCGACCACGTGCATATGGAATAATACAATACGAACAGAAACAGTTGCAGCCGTCCTGAATTTTAAGGAACGCCCTTGTTTTTGTGGTAGATTTGCAGGAAATATCCTCATACAAATCATGTGAAGTATATTCCGAAATATTTACTATTCGGTTTTTGTCCCCGATTATCTGCAAAACGAGTTGGGGGAGTTTTTCACGTTCTTTTGTACCTGTTATTATATCTGCTTCCATACATTTTCCGGCAATTTCCGGCGATGCCTGCGGAAGACAGCCTGTCAGGACTATTACAGAATCGGGATAATCCCTGCGGAGTTTGCGGACTTTATAAAGTGATTTGCTGTCTCCGCTTCCCGTGACAGTACACGAATTTACCACAAAAACATCTGCATTATTTTCATCTGAAACAGAAAAACCTGCGGATTCAAAACAGTTTGCGATAAAATCAGTTTCATACTGGCTTACCTTGCACCCGAAAGTTATAAAGCATACATTATACATATTTCACCTCGATGTTACAAATTTACAATTTTGTTTACCTGTGGAAACTGCACAAATTCAGATACGTATTTTTGTGCATGATAAATAATTATCCCTTATTCCTAAAAAGTCTGAAACAACACGTAATATAAATATACCAAATTGACGAATTTGTCTGAAAACTCTTGACACCGGCTTTTTTTCGTGGTATCATATATCTGCGGAACGGGAAAAGCCGCACGAAAAAGAAATAAACAAGAAAAAACCACCACACACGGAACATTATCAGGAGGTAATGACTATGACCAAAACCACGATTTCACTTCATGCTATCAATGATGTAAAGAACTTCGTGGATATTGTTATGAAGTACGATTTTGACATTGACCTCGTATCAGGAAGATACGCAGTTGATGCAAAATCTATCATGGGTATTTTCAGCCTTGACCTTTCAAGACCGATTGAACTCAACGCTCACACCGATGATGCCGAGGAGTTCATGGCAGAAATCGACAAATACATTGTTAAGTAATTAAACACTCCCACACACTGAACGCTCCTTCGGGAGCGTTTTTTATTTTCTGCAATAAATTTCATGAATAACTGCGGATTAATATGCAATAATATTTACAGGCGTTAGAACAACGCTCGAAAAGAGGTGTTCACCTGTGTGGGACAAAATTGCACTTATTCTTCTGATTATCGGAGGAATAAACTGGGGACTGGTCGGCATATTTGAGCTTGACCTCGTGGCATGGATTTTAGGCGGTGCAGGAAGCTTTGCAGCGAGAGCCGTATACATTCTCGTAGCAATATCAGCTGTATGGTGCATATCGCTTTTATTCCGCCGGAACGAGGAATTAGCAGTAAGCACCTACCGACAGTAACTCCGGTGTAAATGCTTTTTCAGATGCCGTAAAAGCATTTACAGACAGATTCTTATTACAAAAGGGAGACTTTTCAGTCTCCCTTAGAAATTATATCAATCACTTACATAAGGAAGAAGTGCAATCTGTCTTGCCTTCTTTACAGCAACTGTAAGTTCACGCTGATGAAATGCACAAGTACCTGTAACACGTCTCGGAAGAATCTTAGCTCTTTCGGTCATGCATTTTCTGAGCTTAGCAAGGTCCTTATAATCGATTCTCTCAATTCTGTCAACACAGAACATACAAACCTTTTTGCGTGGTTTCTTTGAGGAACGTGAATTTCTTTCTCTTTCCATGACAATTCTCCTTTCGTAATAATGATTCAGACCTGATTAAAATGGTACGTCGCCGTCGCTGAGGATTTCCTCGAAATCCGAGCTGTTTCCGTAAGACATACTGTCATTATTAGGAGCCGGTGATGCCGGCTGCTGAGGAGATGCCTGATAATAGTTATTCTGCTGACCTCCGCCATAGGTATTCTGACCGCCGTTGTAACCGCCCTGCTGACCATTTCCGGATTCAGCCTTAGAGCCTGTGAACTCAGCATTATCAACCTGAACGTCCATTGTATAATGTGTGACATCAGGGTGATTTCTATCCTGATAGCTACCGGTTCTGAGAGTACCTTCAACGCAAATCATATTTCCTTTGTGGAAATAGCGGGAAACAAATTCAGCAGTCTGTCTCCATGCGACACAGCTGATAAAATCCGCATCATATACGCCCTTGTCGTTTTTGAATCTGCGGTTCACAGCAACAGTAAATCTGCATGAAGATATACCGCTCTGTGTCTGATTAAGCACTGGGTCGGCAGTAAGTCTGCCCATTAAAATAACTTTGTTCATCTGACAACCTCCCTGATAATGAAAAACGGATTATTCAACAACTGTAACCATTGAGCGAAGAACGCCGTCAGCGATATTAAGACGTCTTGAGAGGTCGGCAGGATAATCGGGAGCAGACTGGAACGTATAGATTACGTAGTAGCCCTCGGTTTCGTCCTCGATAGGATATGCAAGCTTACGCTTACCCCAATCCTCATTGACTTCAACAGCCTCGGCATGGCGTTCAATTCTTTCCTTGAACTTCTGAATAAGAGCCTTCATAGGTTCTTCGCCGTTCTTAAGGCTGAACACAACCATTACTTCATATTTAGCGGATACTTTTGCCATTTAGCACACCTCCTTCTGGATTTAGCCCGACAACCTACTGCGGGCAAGGATAACAGTATCGCTCAACACGATACCATGATATTATAGCATACATTTCCAAAAAAGTCAAGCGGTTTGAGATAAATTAAAAATAATTAATTATACAGAAGATTTACGGTTCTGCATAATCAGACCCCATATTATACCCATAACACCGCCGGCAATATGTGCGAACTGGGAAATATTATCTTTGGTAAATATTCCGTTGAATATTTCAGTTCCGAGATAGCATATTGCCACTAAGATAAGAGAAAGCGGAATTTTTCCTTTTTCGGCGTTTGCGAAAGAGCTGAGAATAATCAGCATAAAGACGATTCCGCTTGCTCCGATAATTCCGTGAGTGAAGAATAATCCGTTGATAACGGCTGTAATAATTGCGGTAGTTCCTATCATGAGTATGAGATTCTGACTTCCATAGCGTTCTTCGGCGACCGGACCGACAAGCAGGAAAAGCATCATATTTGATGTGAAATGTTTAAGTCCGGAATGCCCGAATATATACAGAATCGACCTGAGATAAGTCAGCGGATTGAGAAGCGAGGCGTGAGGGCGTGCGACAAGCAGAAGATTGTTAAGCCTGTCTCCGGTGATAAAATTAACAACAAGAGCAATAAGGCATATCAGTGCGTATGTAAGAATAACCGGTGAATTATAAGATATTTTATTCAATGGATTTTTATTTTCAGACATATTTTTTTCCCTTTCTGTACAAACATAAATCAAATTATATAACCATTCCGCCGTTTACTGCAAGAATCTGACCTGTAATATATTCTGCCTTTCCGGAGGCAAGAAACATCACGGAATCCGCAACGTGACGGGGTTCGCCGAAAATTCCGAGCGGTATTTCACTTCGTATAAGTTCGAGTTCTTCGCCGGAAAATCTGCTGTTCATTTCCGTCATAATAAATCCGGGAGCTACGCAGTTCACACGTATTCCCGACGGGGCTGTTTCTTTTGCAAGAGCCTTTGTAAACCCTATCAGACCGGCTTTTGATGCGGAATAATCCACCTCGCAAGATGCACCAATCTGTCCCCACATTGACGATATATTTATTATACACCCTGATTTCTGATGTATCATAGCCGGCAGAAATGCTCTTGAGCAGTTCATCGCACCTATGAGATTTACATTAATTATCTCCGTTGCTCTTTCAGCCGGAATTGAAGTAAAAAGTTCAATTTCGGATATTCCGGCATTATTCACAAGAACATCGATTCTGCCGATTTGCTGAACAGCGTCAAGAATATCATTTTTATCGGTGATGTTGAGCTTTACAGCCTCACCGCCGATATTTCCGGCTATATTATGTGCTTTTTCCGCAGAACTCGAATATCCGACAAACACATGAAATCCGTTTCGGGCGAGTTCTGCACATACTGCCTGTCCGATACCTCCCGAACCGCCTGTGACAAGTGCTTTTTTCATAATAAATCACCTCCTGACTTTATATTTTATAATCATTATAACATAATTTTCCGTTCATTTCATTATATATAGTGCATAAATTTTTGTGTCAGTATACGTACACTATTACCAAAATAACGAAAATAGTGACAAAACTGTGAAAATAAAAAAATCCTATTGAAAGTTTTATTTTCATATGATATATTAATATGTGCGGAGACATAATCCGAAGGATAATAATTTTTATGGAGGTATTTTTTTATGACAGAGATAATCAAAACAAAATTCAAATCCTTCCTTGACCGTGTTGAAACCTACAATCAGAAGCGTGAGGAAAACAGCGAAAAACACCGGAATATCGGGTACATTCTTCTTTTTCTGTTCCCGATTTTCATATGCTGTATGGCGGAAATAAACCAGTTCAAACAAGTCGGTGCATTCCTTGAATTTGCCGTCGAACGTCCGTCAGTTCTGATTTTTAACTTTTTAGCCGCAGGAGTAGCATTTATACTTATGCTTTCTATTTTCCGGAAAGGGTGGATAGCTGTCGCAGTGCAGAGCCTGATATACATGGCTTTGAGTATTACGGAACTTTTTAAATTCAATACCAACGGAAATCATCTTATACTTTCAGATATGAAACTTTTCAAGAGCGTTAAAAGCCTGAAATCTTTCGCATACATAAAAATAACGCCAAGGCTTATAATTTACTGCCTGATTGTTCTGGCTTTTGCACTTGTGGTGTTCCATCTGAACCCTAAACTCTCTAAGCATAAACCGATAAAAAGGTTCATAACCGCTGCCACGTGTATTTCGTTCTGTATGTGCATGGTGGTTATGCCGGGCGTTTATATGCCGATTTACAGCTTTTTCAAGGTTGATACAACTTCCGCCGACAATGCAATACTTCTTAACGAAAAATTTGACAACAACAGCTTCCTTGCTTTCCTCGTGGAAACAGCTTCGGAAAGCTATGAAAACCGTCTCGTTGAACCGGTTAATTACAGTGAGGAATATGTCGATAAAATTACAGATGTTCCGCTTGAAAACAATCGTTACTTCAACAACGGCGAAAAACCCAACGTTATTGTTGTGATGAGCGAATCCTATGCCGATTTCCGTGCATTCGACCAGCTTGATATTGACGATTCATACTACGCCGGATTCGACAAAGCCTGCTCCGAGGGCGTAAGCGGTACAGCAATAACTCCGACGTACGCAAGCTATACAGTCCGTTCGGAATTTGAACTTCTTTTCGGACTTCCTGTGCGTGGACTCAATACGCCGAATATGCCTCAGCGTGACCTTGCAGAACGTGAACAGCCTGCATTTGCACAGTATTACAAAAGCTGGGGATATAAAACAGCCTATGTTCACCCGTATATCAGTTCATTTTACAGCCGTTCAAGAATCTACAGCGAATTTGGTTTCGATACAATGATATTCCACGACGATATTGACAACGTAACCGATTTCACCGTACCGGTTGAACATTACGGAACATATGTCGACGACAAAACAGTATTCAATCAGCTTCTTGAACTTGTAAAAACAACTGACGAGCCAATGTACATACACACGACCACCATGCAGAATCATCAGCCCTATGACCAAGGCGAAAATCCCGATGATGAATTCGGAAACTATCTTTCATGGGTTAAGCATACAAACGAATGTATCACAGAATTTCTCGACGAACTCAGAGAACTTGATGAGCCTACACTCGTGTTCTTTGTAGGAGACCACTTCCCGTCACTCCGTGGCGAAACAAGCGTATACAATCAGCTGAACATAACAGGAGAAAATTGCAGTAAGCTCTATGAGCAGACATATTTCATCTGGAGCAATTATGGTGCAGATTTTTCATGTGTTCCGGAAGAGAAATTCTCATTCTTCTATGTTCCTTATATTCTTGCCGATATTATAAAAGCTCCGCACGACGCATTTATTGAAAGTATGGACGATTTTATGAAAAAGATTCCGGTATATTCAACGGCATACAATGACGGAACTCCGGACAATGAGGAACTCGATATTCTGACATACGACCGTGTTATAGGCGATGTGATGTCGCCGTGTCCGATTCCCGATGAAGTTCTGGAAGCAAGCAGAGACGAGGAGTGATTATATGAGGGATATAACAATAAACATCAAAGGTACTTCTTCTGTTGAAGTATCGGAAAATAATCTTGCTGTAACCATGGAAAGCGGAAGCCTGAAAGTATTTGCAACTCCTGCAATGGTTGCACTTATGGAAAAAGCTTCGTGCAGCTGCCTTTCGGATTATCTCGATAACGGCGAAACAACCGTAGGAACGGAAATGAACATAAAACACACTTCCGCAACTCCGCAGGGAATGACGGTGACAGCGGAGGCAGTTCTGAAATCCGTAAATGGCCGTGAATTTACATTTGAAGTCACTGCATACGATACTCACGGAGAAATCGGAAAAGGAACACATAAGCGTTTTCTGGTGTATGCCGAAAAATTCACGGAAAAAACATATAAAAAGCTTTCCGCCGAATAATAAATAATATAACAAGTGACATCCTCCCCCGCCTATAGAGGCGGGGGTTTCTTGCTGGAAGAGGATAAAAATCCCTCTGAGTCATAAGATTCAAAGGGATTTTTTGTATTATAATATTATTCTGTTCTGAGTGCCTCAACAGGGTCTTTCTTTGATGCGACGCTTGACGGAATAAGTCCTGCGATAAATGTCAGGAACATACTTATACATACAAGTATGATTCCGCCAACCGGCGGTAAACTCGAATACAGCGTGTCGAGACTTGTAACACTGTGAATTATCAGATTTATCGGGATATTCAGAAGCATGGTACAGCCGATTCCGATAAGTCCTGCACAAAGTCCGACAAGCAGGGTTTCTGCATTGAATACCGTGGAAACGTCATGCTTTGAAGCTCCGATAGCTCGCAGAATACCGATTTCACGGGTACGCTCCAGAACTGAAATATACGTGATTATGCCTATCATTATTGATGATACTACAAGCGAGATTCCGACAAATGCGATAAGAAGATAAGAAATACCGCTTATGATACTTGTGATTGACGACATCAGCAGTGCGACAACATCGGTATAATGAATGACATTTTTTTCTTCCTGCTGTTCGTTGTAATCGGCGATAATATCGGATATAGCGTCCTTATCCTCGAAAGTACGGGCAAATATGCTGATAGATGACGGGTCATCAAGACTGGCTTTTCCGAGTTTCTTCATATTATCCTCGTGAGAATAATCGGAAACCTGTTCCGGAGTATATTCATCAAAGATAAGCGAATATACATATGGCGAAATTTTTGCTTTTTCAAGAGCCTTTGCGAGTTCTTTATCTGTCTTATCCGAAAGTTTTGCGAGTGCCTGTGCCGAATACTGTTCTGTAATCTGGGTTTTTATGGCTTCCTGTGCGAACGTCTGTATTTCCTCGTCGGACATTGACGCTGCATAGGATTCTATCTGCTCTGCACTTACACCGATTTCTTCGGCATACTGAGTTTTTATCTGCTCCATGAATTTATCACGGTCGAAATCTTTCATAGCCTCCGCAACCTGTGCCTGAAGCTGTTCCGGTTCGGGCTGAGACATTGCGAAACGATAAATATTAGCCTTTTCGATTTCATCTGCGGATTCGATATATTCCTTAGCCGTTTCGGCTTTTTCCTCGTCGGTAGGTTCGACATAATCATCTGTCATGAACTTTGTACCGGTAAGCAAATCATTTTCGGTATCAGATTCCTGAGCCTTTACAAGAACGCTGTCATTTGTTTTGTTTACGGCATATTGTGTGAGTTCCGAAGTATATCCGATATATCCCTTAATCATGGCATTCTTGACATTTTCATTCGGGCGTACAAATCCGACGATTTTTATTTCCGTACCCACATCATCGGATTTGAACAGATAATCCATTCCTGTCTCGTTCTCCATGAGATTTTTTGCCGACGTATCGCCATCATTATACTGATATGTCTCAAACGGAAGTATCATCTTGAATTTACGGTTCATCAGTTCGTCCAAATCCCATTCTGTCTCGCCGTAGTCCTCAATTTCGGAATTACTCATGACGGATTTCATATGTTCTTTAAATTCGGCAGGGTCTTTAAGACCCATTGTATAGAGGAAAAAGTCCGGAATCTCGTTGTTTTTCGTGAGAACCACAACAGCTTCGTCATAGCTGTCTGGCCATTCGCCTTTTACTATTTCATATTGTTCTTTAACAATATCATTAACGCCTGTGCCGTCCTCACGTGGAAGGAGTTCCTCAAGAACCTGAAATCCGAACATTGACATTTCGGCACGAGCCATATCATTCCCCATCATACTGCTCATCATCGAACTGTTACCCATATCGAAAGCATCGGCGTACAAATCCATGAAATCTACTTTTATAATATCGCCGTTTGGGTCTTCCGTATAAATATTAATCGGTACATCATACGAATATGCCAGAGCCGTTGAGCGTTCTGATATTTCTTCATTGTTATCAAGAAACGCCTTGAAATCCTTCATATTGTTTATCTGTTTTGCGACGGAGTTCATATTATTGAACATTTCGTACATCATAGTATTTGAATAGAGTTTATCCTGTTCAAACACTCTGTCCTCATATTCTTTCCGACTGTCCATCATTGCGGTCATAATTGCGGAAGTATCGGCGTTTTCACGGGTTATCTGCAAAGGATATGACGAAAGCGTTTCTTCCTGAATATCATTGATATATGTATTTATTCCGGTTGAAAGAGAAAGAATTGTTGCAATTCCGATAATACCGATAGAACCGGCAAAAGCTGTAAGAATCGTGCGTCCTTTCTTTGTCATCAGATTGTTCATTGAAAGCGATAACGCTGTACCGAAAGACATAGAAACTCTTTTTTTCTTTTCTGTTTTTTCGGCTTCGGGATTTTCCGGAGTATACGGATTTGTGTCATCGACGACATTTCCGTCTTTTACACGTACTATACGGTTTGCGTAATCCTCGGCGAGTTCCGGATTATGAGTTACCATGACAACAAGTTTATCCTTGGCAATTTCTTTAAGGAGTTCCATAACCTGAATAGAAGTTTCACTGTCAAGAGCTCCGGTAGGCTCATCGGCGAGGAGAATATCAGGGTTATTTATAAGTGCACGGGCGATAGCGACTCTCTGCATCTGTCCGCCGGACATCTGACTCGGACGCTTATTGATTTGCTGACCAAGACCGACTTTTTCAAGGGCTTCCTTAGCTCTTTTTCTTCTTTCCGATTTTGAAACGCCGGATATGGTCAGTGCGAGTTCTACATTTGAAAGAACTGTCTGGTGCGGAATAAGGTTATAGCTCTGAAAAACAAAACCTATCGAGTGATTGCGGTAAGCGTCCCAGTCACGGCTTTTGTATTTTTTTGTGGAAACGCCGTTTATCACGAGGTCGCCCGACGTGTAATGGTCAAGACCTCCGATAATATTGAGCATTGTAGTTTTTCCGCAGCCGGAATGACCGAGTATCGCCACAAACTCATTTTCACGGAACGCAATGCTGACACCGTTAAGAGCAGTTACAGCATTATCGCCTGTGCCGTAAGTTTTTACGACATCTTTCAGTTGAAGCATGAAAAAAATCCCCCTTACAAATATTTCTTAACTGTCAAAACAAAAACGTCTAATAATTATTATAGCATTATGACGAATATCTGTCAATATTTTTGTTATAATTTCACTGATTTTTCACCTGATAACGATTTCTTTTTCCAGTTCGATTGAATAGAGCAGAAGACTTTTGACTGTTTTTCCGGTAGTGAGTTCAAGAGCGGATTTATATATTTCGAGCTGTCTTGTATAGCGTTCACGGAGTTCTTCGGCTGAAATTCCACGGTCGGATTTATAATCGACTATGACTATTCCGTCCTGCTCCTCGTACATAAGGTCAATGATTCCTTTTATCATGCTGTCGGATTTTTTCAGGCGGTCAAAAACGGGATTTGAAACCGCAATTTCCCTCGCCGCAACGGTGAATTTTTTTTCACGTTCGTATCGTATTGAATTTTTAATCCGGAAATACAGCGGACTTCTGAAAAACGCACGGACTTTCCGGAAACTGATACTTGAAGCCTGTGCCGATGTGAGAAATCCGGCAGTTCTGAGGCGTTCTGTTTCTGCCTTTGTATCTTTTATGGCGTTATCAAAATTACAATACTGGAAAAAAGTATGTATTGCCGTACCTCGTTCCGCACCGGTCAGCTTTCCATTTCCTGTTATAAATTTCGGGCGTTTAAGGCGGAAATCAAATTCTTTTTCCTCTGAAAACTTCTTTGATATTTCCGTAACGCTGAGTTTTGCCGGAGTTTCGGAAAGTGTTCTGTCATAAGTGCTGTTGATGATACTGCGGAGTTCGCTGACGATTTTCGGGTCAGCAGGCGGAGAGGACATTGTTTCGTCAGCAAGTTCAGATTTTTCAGGATTTCTGCACAATTTAAAATCGAAAATCTGTCTATTGCAGTCATACGCCGGAAATCCGAAACCGCATTCGATTCCGGCGAGTTCCGCAATTTCCGGAAAATCGCAGTGCATCATAAGGCAAAGCCAGAACCAGTCGGAAAAGCTAATCGCCTTTGATACAAGATTTTCTATATTATTTCCGTCCACGATACACTCGCTGATAAGTGAATTTATTCGCTTTTTAGCCTCTTCACCGCACCGTAGATTTATAAACAGCTGCTGTCTTGCTCTTGTAAGACCGACATATAAAAGTCGCATTTCCTCGCTTCTGGAATCACGCTGACCCTCATTGCAGAGCATTATCTGCTGGAAAGTCTTGTATTTTCTTACAAGTGATTTATCATAAAGTATAAATCCTATTCTGCCGTCATCACTGCACATTACATTGTTTGAATCAAACTTGAATCTGGTTGAAGTTTCCGCTATAAATACGAATGGATATTCAAGACCTTTCGATTTATGAAATGTCTGGACTATAACATAATCGCCCGATGATGCCGATACTCCGCCCTGATTATAGTCGCCTTTCTCGATAACACGGTCGATATGGCGTATAAATCCGCTGAGACCTCCGCTTCCGTCGGCTGACGCAAGAGATTCATAATTGCGGGCATACTGTATTAAAATTCTGAGATTTGCACGTTTTCTGTCGCCGTCGATATACTGCTCCATTACGGAAATGAAATCGGTTTCATCGTAAATCATATTTATAAGTTCGCCGATAGTCATGGTTATCGAATTAATCCGGAATCTGTCAACGGATTCAATGAACTGCCGGCACTGTTCTGCAAGAGAAACATCAAAGTCCTCAAATTCACCGCCGACAATCTGCTTAAGAAGTGTAAAAAGCGGAGTTTTACAGCCGAAAGTTTTTATATAGGCAAGGTCGGAGATTTTAAAAGGATACATCGGCGATACCATAACCGCCGCCATAGGAATATCCTGCAAAGGATTTGCAATAATTCTGAGCAAATCAGTGAGAACGGCTATTTCCTGCGATTTGAGATAGCCTTTTTCGTCGCTTCCTTTTGCGGAAATTCCGTGCTTTTCCAGAGCCTTTACATATATGTTTGTATAATTATTCTTACGTACAAGAATACAGAAATCCTTGGGAGTACACGGACGTACAGAGCCGTCGGATTCTGTAACAGGTACGCCGTTTTTTATCATATCGGCGATTTTTCCTGCTGTTATTTCTGCCTCGATATTTTCGGATATTTCAGATTCGGGATTATTTTCGTCCTCCGGTTCATCTTCATCGGTATTAATCAGATTTATACGTGTACGGCGGTTTATTTCAGGATATTTATCATACTGCGATGCACCGAAAGAAAGTTCTTCATCTTTTGTATAGTCAATATCACCGCACTCACGGGTCATTATTCCGCCGAACACAAAATTTACAAAATCGATTACTTCCCTTGAACTGCGGAAATTTTTATTCAGCAGTATTGAATGATTCTCTGCCGTGGTTTCTCCGGAATAGAGTTCTGCACAGTCCATAACTTTTATAAAATTCTTTGGATTTGCAAGTCTGAAACGATAAATCGACTGCTTGACATCTCCAACAAGAAAAGCATTTGTGCCATATCTTCCGTTTCTGTAATTTTTTGACAAGAGCTTGAATATCATATCCTGTTTGTTGTTGGAATCCTGATATTCGTCAATCATGATAATATCATAGAAATCCGCTGTACGCCGTGCGATTTCCGATTGTATAATATTTCCTTCCTCGTCAAAGTCTGCAAGGAGTTCCAGTACAAGACGTTCGCCGTCATCGAAACTTACGGCATTTTTGGAACATTTCTTTTCCCATATAATTTCACGGTATTTTTTAACGGCTTCGCACAAAAGAGCCGTCGCCGATGCCGATTCCTCGTAATCGCTTTTAGCGGACGAAAGACTGTTTACTGCGGAAACAAGTATATTTTTCAGTTTATCACGTCTTGCCTTGAAAATCTCACGCAGAGCCATATTGTGCGGAACTTTCTTATTTACTGTGATAAGTCTTTCAAATTTGATAATTGCCGTCCGTTCATTATCGGTGGGAAAGCGGTGTGATTCGGCTATTTTAAGCATGAGTTCAGCTTTTTCCAGTTCGCACGCCGACTGCGTTTCCGAATCCTTAGCCTGCTGAACCGTCATATCCGGAAAAATATGTCTGACTGACGATAAATTATCCTGAGCAAGCTTAACAGCCGTTTGCAGATTTTTTATAATATTTTCAAAAAGAGCCTCATAATATATTGACTGTTCAAATGGCTTCTGATATTCGCTTACTGCCTTATCAAGCCATTTACTGCTGAACGCAACAGACGAAAGAAATTTATCTGCCGTCTGTACTGCTGATATAAGCGGATTCTGATTTTTAACGCAGAACTTATCATATAGCTGAGAAATTTTTTCATATTCCTCATTGCTGTAAAAGTCAAGAAGTTCGTCCATAGCCTGAGATTTTATAACGCCTTCGTCGTTTTCATCAAGAATCCCGAATCCCGACGTTATGCCCTGATTTGTAATATTATCCCTGAGAAGTTCAAAGCAGAATGAATTTATCGTTGAAATTTTGGCATTCTGTAAAAGAACCTGCTGTCTGAGAAGATACGCATTATCGGGATTAATCTCAATCATTTCACGGAGTTTTTTATCAAGACGCTTTTTGAGTTCCGCCGCCGCATCATTTGTAAACGTAACGGCGATTATTCTGTCTGCTCTCACACCGGATTCCGGTTCTGAGATAAGTCTGATAAGTCTTTCTGTAAGAACGGCTGTTTTACCGCTTCCTGCCGCCGCCGAAACAATAAAAGATGCTCCATGTGCATTTATTGCATTTTTCTGATGTTCTGTCCATTTTACCGCCATTATTTTTTCACCTCTCTGCCAAGTATTTCGGCTGCTTTTTTGATTTTTTCCTCATCGGGCTTATGGAAAATCTTTCTGATTCTGTTTCCGCATATATTGCCGTATGCACAGTATGCACACGGAAGTTTTTTACTTTCAATAAGCGGGTCGGCGTTAATATCTCCGCTGTGCATAGCTTCGGCGGATTCCCTGAGACTTTCATATACAAAGCTCTTGAGGAGTTCCATTCTGTCGCCGGAAATAACAGACGAACCGCTTCGGAGCGTACCGTCCTTGTTGACTTTTACGGGGATATATTTTCCGGCAAGTTTATTTTCCATTGCTTCCAGAACATATCTGACATCAATAAGAAGTCCTGTTGTCCGGAGCTGTGAATCGACTTCCGTCTGGTTGAAACCGGATATTTTTGCTTCTTCGGCTTCAATATCAGAAATCTGAACCGGATTGTAAAGCACGCCTGCCGGAATAAATCCGTCATATTTTGAACCTCTTTCAGCCGATGCGAAAAGATACAGCAACATCTGAAGATTAAGTCCTCCTGCAAGAGTTTTTTCGTTTATTACTTTTCCGCTGCTTTTATAATCCACAACACGGAAATATTTTTCATCTCCGTGAATCCATATATCGGCACGGTCAATCACTCCCCCGAACTTAAGTAATTTACCGTCTCCGAATTTAAGGCGGACTGAATTATGCAAATCGAGTTCAAACGAATCGGGCGAAAATTCACCTGCCATAAGGGAATACTGCATATGAAGAAATACATTTTCAAGGCGTTCAGTGAGCTTATTGAAAAAGAGTTCAAAACGAGGCGTTTTTCCGAAATCGCCTGCCATTTTTTCCTTACGGTATTTTCGGGCGGAAGACTGTATTTCCTCCCTGAGTTTATCATACGGAAGCTGTTCAAATTCTTTTTTGGAACGTGATGCAAGTATCGAAAAAAAACAGCTGTGTGTGAGTTCGCCGGCAATACGCATATCGAGGTCTATTTTTTCCGGAACATACAGTCTGAGAAAACTATTACAGAAATACATGAAATGGCATCTGTTGAAATTTTCAACCGCTGTAGGAGAAAGATAAAGCGGATTAAAACTCCGGAGTTTCTCCATAATTCCGGTACTTATATGATAATTGTGAACTTCATCTTTTTTGCTGACTGCGGAAACAATACGCCTGCTGTATTCATCATCGGACATGATAGTTTCGTATATCGAAGATATTCCGACGGAGCATTCCGCACGGTCACGCATATAGTGATAATAAGCCGCCGGCATAGTCACGGCATAGAAATCAGGGGAAATACTATCTTCTGTAATAAGAATTTCCGTACTGAACATTGAAGTTATCTGCTCGATTATCTGAGCCGGATATTTAGCCTGTCCGGAAAGGTCAGAGAGCGGATAAGTCAGATAGAGTTTTTCCGAGGCGGAAGTAAGAGATTTATAGACAATAAGCCGTTCCGAGGCTATGAGGTCTGTAACGGGACGGGAAATATCAATTCCCTGAATTGAAAGTTTCTGCTTATCGCCGTCGGAAAAAATTCCGTGCAGATTTACCTGATTCGGGAAATCTCCCTCTGATGCTCCGACGACAAAAATAATTTTCGGAGTGCTGAGACGAGCAGTTCTTGCGGAGGCTACCGTCACGGAATCAAGCATCTGAGGCGGAACAGAATAAGTTATCCTGCCAATCATTGAACGCATTATTGAAGCAATATCGCTGAAAGGAATTTTGTTTTCCCCGAGAGTAGAGGCTATACTGTCAAGAATATCCATAAGACAGCTCCACAGGCGTTTAAGTTCGGCGGCATCGCTGTCACGGTCTGATTTTATAAGACGGTTCATAAGTATTCCGAGATTACGTTCCGCCGTACTTTCAACGAGATATTCATAGAGCATACGGCTGATTTCTTCGGCGGAAACATCTTTTTTCAGATTTCTTTTCAGCTTTATCAAGGGAATTATTATCTGTTTTCTGATATTTTCGGAAATCTCCTGATTATCGTCCACGGCTGTAAATTCTTCGTTCCACATTCTGCCGTCGATTCCCCATTTATAGCAGTAATTTTCAAGAATCGAAATATCTGTAATATCAACATCAAGCAGACCGCATTTCATAAATCTGAAAATCTGTTCGCTCCGGAAACGCTTTGAACTTAGAATATCAAGGAGCGACAGGAAAAACGCCATAACAGCAGTATGATTAACAGGTTTTTCGATACTCATGAAATACGGAATCTCATATCTCGATAAAGCGGTTCTGAATACATCTGCATACTCTCCGATATTATTTGATATAACGGCTATATCACGGTATTTCAGGGATTTGTCGGCATATATCAGACGTTTTATTTCGGCACAGACGTATTCGACTTCATTATACATATCATGAGCTTCAAAAATGCGGATATTATCTGCTTCCGGAGCAATTCCGGAAGAATCCGGCACATTTCGCATTGCTCTTTCACTGAGATATTTCAAATCAGGCGATTTGAACCGGTAGCTCGTTTCAAGTTTTGTAATCCGGAATTTTACATTCATCTCACGGCACAATTCCGCTATCTGTCTGTACGTAGAATTTACTGTTTCAAAGAGGGTAAAATCACCGGCATTGACATCATCTGTGCGGAGAGTGATAACAACATCATCTGCCGACGAGAGAATAACTTTTATCATATCTGTCTGGTCGGCGGTAAAGCTTTCAAACTCATCAAAATACACGGTCTTACGACTGAAAAAATCCTGAAAATTAGCGATTTTTGCGGCTTCCCGTATATTTTCAAGATTATCCTTGAATCCGTATTTTTCCATAAGAAATTCATATTCATAATATATTTCTGCAATATCGGAAGTTTTATCTTTCAGGCGGTCGGTAAGAAATTCGGCTTTCTGCATAAGCTTCTGAGGGGAAATACCTGACCTTTTCATATCGTTGATTAGTTTGAGTACCTCCTCGGCAAATCCGGTCTGATTACAGCTTCTTGAAAAAAACGAAAGCTGATTCGGATTTGATTTTGCTGCTGATACAGCCTGATATATCATAATAAGCCGTGCAAGGTCGTCAGCGTATTCGCCTTTTCTGTCGGGTTCTCCGTAAATCTGAAAAAGATGGCGTGAAATACTGCTGAACGTCATTGAAAGAAGTTCATTGAAAGCCTTTGCACCTATATGAAAATAGAGCTTCTTGTCAAATTCCGTGGAATACTGTTCCGGAACAAGAATTATCTGAGATATGCCGAGTTCCGAGCGTTTTTTTATATGTTCAAACATTGCCGTAGTTTTGCCGGTTCCGGAAGAACCGATTATAAATTCAACCATAAATGCTTCCTTTCATGCAGAATACAAATGAAAATCTTTTTCTGCAACTCTGAAAAATAACGCCGCACGGAAAGTGCAGCGTTATCGATAAATAAATTTTAAGATTCCCAAAAACCGTTAAGGTGTGCATTTTCAATTATTTTCGGGAAATTCAGTTTAGCATAATGTGCATATCCGTCGATTTCCTCGTCCCATATGCTTATCATACCATAACTGCCTTTATAGTCAACCGGCGTTCCCTGTTCATTGAAAAGCCAGAGGTCATATGCTTCAAACAAATTATTGTCAATGCTGTTCTTGAGTGTCTCGTCATAACCGGCGATTCCGACATAATAGCCGTTTCCTTCAAAATATGAACAGAAAACAGCGGCATTTGCCGAAAGCCGTTCCTCACTGACATTGTATTCTGAAATATCCTTATCGAACCAGTAGTATATCGGATATTCGAGAGTCCTTACAGAGAGCATTTCATAGAGTTTTACAAGATTTTCCGGAACTTTTTCTATTTCCGAATCCTCGGCACGGTAGAGAATACCGCATTTTATACCTGCCTCGTGAGCCGTATCTATATTATACTCCAAAACATCAATATCTGAAGTTTCGTCAATGGCGAGCATAGCGTAATCGTGTGTATCGCTGTCAAACTCTGACCAGTTGATTGCAGTGGTAGTGGAATCCTCGACAATAAATCCACGTTTTGCATTTGCAGGAATAAGAGTTGTAGTAGTTGATGTATGTACCGGAGGTTGTCCGCCTTTTGGATTAACGCCGATTATTGCGGGATAGTTCTTATAGCAGATATTGCGGTCAACAAGTGCCGATATTCCGCTGACATTTCCGCTTCCGGTGAACTGCCATATTCCATACTGACCGTCGAACACCGTAACAGCCGAATTATACTGAGCAACCCATATATCATATTTTTCGACTACATGGCGGTAGAGATTCCACTGGAGACAGCTTGCACTGGAATAAAGTCCTGTATAATAGCCTTTCTGTTCCATGGTACTGCAGAAAGTATCAACCATGGAAGAAAGATATGCCGTTGAATAGTTATTTATTACACTTGGTTCTTCAAAATCGAAATAAACAGGATAATCGAAACTGTAATTTTTAATTGTGTTATAGCAGGTTTCGGCTTCAAGGCGAGCCTGTTCCGGACTGTGTGCGTAAGAATACCAATATATTCCCACACCGAGACCGGCTGCCTGAGCTCTTTGAATATTCTGGTGGAAATACGGGTCAACGAAACTTGTACCGCTTCCAGCCTTTATAATTACGAAATCGGCATATCCGCTTGCTTTGGCTGCATTGAAATCGACATTACCCTGCCACTGTGAAACATCTATTCCGTATATAGGAGTTTCGAGATAATATTTTATAGTTGTTGTAGTGACTTCCGGCTCGCTCGCCGTAGCTGTGGAAGTCTGTGTTGAATCGGTAGCAGGCGGAGCCGTTATCGGCGGAGCTGTCACAGGTGGTGCAGTAATTCTGGTAGTTGTTGACGATAAATCCGCACTGATTGTTGTTGAAGAATCGGTCTTTGAAGTTGCCGGTTTTGTCGTTGAAGAATTGGTCTTTGAAGTTGTCGGCTTTGTTGTTGTTGAAGAATTGGTCTTTGAAGTTGTCGGCTTTGTTGTTGTTGAAGAATTGGTCTTTGAAGTTGTTGGCTTTATTGTTGTTGAAGAATTGGTCTTTGAAGTTGTCGGCTTCGTTGTTGTTGATATAGTAGTTGTCGTAGTCGGTTTCGTTGTTGTTGATGTAGTAGTTGTTGTAGTCGGTTT
>CAMWYX010000008.1 GCA_947178575.1 uncultured Ruminococcus sp.
GGTTCTGCAGTTGTTGTAGTTGTTGTTGTCGAAGTTGTTGTAGTAGATGTTGTAGTAGTTGAAGTTGTGGTTGTTGTTGCTTTTGGTAATTCTACCGGTGCTTTTGTAGTAGTTGTACCACTTGTAGTAGTAGCTTTTGTTGTAGTTGTAGTAGATGAACGTAATCTTGATGTAGTTGAACCAGATGCTGTGCTTACTGTGACTCTCGGAGCTTGTGTAATAACAGTTGTTGTTGTTGTTGCCGGCGGAGCTGTTGTAACATAACTCCAATCGATATTGCATACACCTACTTTATCCTGTTCAGACTGCATTCTTCTAACAGAATCAAGTAAAGTAGATTCACCGTATCCGGTAATATATTCAATATATTCAACCTTAACTTTGCTGCGTCCACTTGTAACTGTTCCGATATATATTGAACCGTCTTTATCAAATAAGGACTGTCCTTCTTTTTTCATTACGACAATGTTTGCATCTTTATTTTCAGCACCCATGAAAACCTCATATAAACCAAATCTGTCTTTAGCATCTGTATCGAAACTAAATCCAAATTTTTCTGTAGACTCAAGAGTTATACGAAGAGCAGTAATAGGATTATCTTTATCCACTTCTGATGCTCCTGGAGACTTAACTACAAGTTTTCCTGTCTCGGCGTCTAATGTAACATTACTTCTCATCATAGAGGACTCAGTAACGACATTACCACTTCCTATACCATAAACTGTTCTGATTGCAGGATATGATGAGAATAGCATTAAAATTGCTGTAACGCCTGCCAAAACCTTTTTTAACATAATTACTACCCCCTGTGATAAGTAAGAATTATTTCTAAAATACTTTGACCTTTATTTTTAAGGTCTTTTTTTTTCTGATTTTATTTTATCATTATTTTTGGAGTTTTTGTACTATCAAAAAAAGTGATTTTCCATAAAAAAACAGATATGAAAACACAAAATTATCGGGAATGCAGATTTTATGACGGAACTGTAATTCGTCAACTACCCCCACTTTCGCTCACTTCGTTCGCTAAGAAGTATGGGATTGTCAGTATCCGGTAGTGCAGACGATTCAGAATCTCCTACCTTTTTGAAACACTGTGATACAGCGGACTGACCCGACATCGTGGGACGGCTGACAACGCCCCTTGTATACAAGATATACTCGCATACAACTGTAAGCGGTACTGATACTTCCCAGCCTTACAGTAAGATTTTTGTCTTTACGCTTAAGATTTTACATACTGTACGGTTAGACAGTAAAACCTGCTATCTTAACTTTTCAAGTTACTGGTGAGTGCCTTTTCTGTCTGTAACGGTTTTCTCACAATTATGTCTGATTACAGTATAGCATATTATTTTGTCAACGAGAAAGGAGGAAGCGGCATTCCTTCCCGACTTATAGAAGTCGGGGTATCCTGCCGCAAATTAGATGAAAAAATCCCGCCTGAATACCGGAGTAAACAAGCGGGATTTCTGTTATTGATAAACCGTTATGATGTCGGGATTATCGTTTTTTTAATTTTGTCGTCGTTATTATTCTGTATCAGCAGTAGTTGTTACTGTTTCCGTTGTTGTAGATTCTGCTGTTGTGGATTCTGTAGCAGGCTGTGTTGTTATTCCCGGAATATGTCCTCCGCTGAATGAGATAGGAGCTATCTTACTTCTGGATTCCAGTTTTTCAAACAGCGAGTCACTTACGATACGCTGACCTGTATTAAGCTTGATATCGTTTACTCTGTAGAGTTCAGCTCTTACCTTTTCAGGCCAGTACATTGCGTCCAGTTTATCCGGTTCAATCCAGTATATCCATGTTCCGTTGGAAACATCTGAAATTTCTCCGCTGCTCGGAATATCTGCAAGTATAATCTGATTGGATTCGCCTTCGTCGTCAACGCCTGTGCTTCCTACAATTTCGCCCTTTTCATCGAAGAGAATAACTGCATTGTAGGACGGGCTTCCCTTATAAGCACCTGTGAATACCAGTGAACCTTCCGGAATGTAATCTTCATCGTCCTTGCCGTACTTGTAATCTTCTGTGAGAATACCGAATGCCGCTTCTGCCTTTTCGCCGTCTTTTGCTGTGCGGAAGTCAACGTTATCGCCTGTTACGCCGAGAACATCGAGTTCTGCAATTGAAATCTTCTTGCCGTTCTGGTTAAGGATTTCAAGTTTTACAGCTGTTGTGTCGTAAGTGCTGATATACTTTCCGTCTGCGTTGGAGAAGTAAACTGTTTCGTCTCCTGCGAATGTTCCGCTTGATACCTGAATCCAGCCGTTGCCGGTTTCGTTCATTACATAGATTTTGTAATTACCTGTTTTATTGTCTTTGTTTCCGGCTGTGTACTTCATTCCTGTAACCACGAGTGACTGGTTGAAGTTAAGGATTATTTCTGCCTTGTTGCTTGATACAGTAGGTTCATAGCATGATGTAAGGCTATTGTCAATAACTGCTGCAGAAAGGTCAACAAGTGTATGTGAGCATGCAAGACCGTCTGTTATATCATTATAAACTGCTTCTGTAGCAAGATTGCTTGTGCTTACGCTCCAGTGTGACTTGTCAAGGCTTCCGTCGTGATGGATTTTTACCGTATCTGTGATATATGAATAAGAACGGTTGAGATACTGGTCAATAACTGTAACTCTGTATGATACTGTACGGTTGTTATAAGCTGTAACTGTATCTACAAATGTTGTATCCTTTGTAAATGTTATAGGAGTTTCAATCAAATCGCCCTTTGATATTGTGCGTCTCATGATTTCGTAACCGAGAATTTCTTCTTTCGGCATTGCATCAATGATATCGATTGAAAGTGTAACCTTGTTTGCTTTATCGCCCTCGCCGACTTTTACGTCAACATTTTCGATTACTATTGAATCCGGATTGCCGTTTTCGTCAACTGTAAACAGACTTTCTCCGTTCATTGCATAAACTCGTGAATCTTCGTTTGCATACATGATAGCACGTTTTTCTTTGCTGAACTGCTGTGCATAATTACGTGTAGTTTCATCAGGAGTCATACCCCAACGCTCAAAGAATTCAAGAACATTCTTTTCTGCTGCTGCACATGCAAGACGCATGAGTTTCTGTTCAGAATCACCACTGAGTGTGAGTGGTATACCGTACGGACTCGGAGCTCTTGAAGGCTGTCTTGAATATGTGTCAACTCTTGCATAGAAAAGATTTTTGAGTATTTCTTCGTTTGTGTTGTATGTCTTGTAGTTGTAGTCCTTGTCATAAGCAAGGTGGAGCTGCCAGTACATACCAAGCTGTACTCCGTTATCTGCCTTGCCCTTTGAACCGGAAGAAACTTTCTTGAAGATATTGTTGTAGTTAAGTCTTGAACCCTCGTTCTTATCCTGTGCCTGAGCGAGAAGTGCGAAATAGTTGTTTGTAACCTCGGCGTGTACATAGTTTGAATCGTTGATATCGTGTCCGATTTCGTGAGCAATACCCCAGCCGAAGTAACTGCCTCCCTCATATTTTCCGTTTTCATCGGAAGATACACCGGGACAGTTTACCATACCGGAAGCCGAACCCCACTCAATACCGATGTGGTTTCCTGCTGCGTACATGAACGCACCTGTAAACATTCTCTGATAACGGATATTAAGGTGTTTATCGGGGATTCTGTGTACCATGTTTGCCTGATTGGAATCTTTATGTGTTGAGTTTACTATGCCCTTATGCTGATAGAAAAGGTTCATCATATTTTCCATTGCATCGAGAGACTGAAGAAGTTTTTCTGCACGGGATTCAACGGAAGCTGTTCTCGGTCCTAAACCTGCGAGTATCTGGTCAGCCGGAAGTGAATACATCATCTTATCGCAGAGAATTTCTGTTGCACCTGCGATACAGTTCTTCTTATCATACTCGAGAGCGATTTTTGTATTCGGTACATCTGTATTCGGTAATTTTGCATTTGCGTGAGCGTATTCGTGTTCTGCCTCAAGACCGTCAACCTGTCTTTCAAGAGCCTCGATATAGTCGGCAGCTTTGTTGAAGCGTTCGTTATCGTCTTTTACGTTGTAGAGGTCAAGGACGGAAATCGGTGAACCTCCCGATACTCGTACAGCATAAACTATCGCTGAATCTATACCGCTCTTGTTTGAGATGTAAAGCGAACCGCCACCCTCGGCTTCTCCTGAATCAGTGCTCGGAATACGGATTTTATTTTCTCCTATTTTAAGGAACTGTGAGTTGTTTTCATCAAGTATTGTCACACCGTTCGATTCGGCATGATACTGTGTGGCAACGAGTTTAAGCTCTGTCACCGTACCAATATTTTTCATATTTCCATGCGGAGAGCCTACATAAACTGTTATTTCTGTACCCGCACCGGCTGTAACACCGAGAGGCTGCCACGCATTAAGTCCTTGGAAATTACGGCTGTAGCTTCCGGAATATTCATGTGTTGTGATTTCGTTATGAATTATTACAGGCGGATTGAGATATCCGGAATTTTTGAGTATCTTTTCGGCTGCATCGAGTTCACGAATCAGGCTGTCTCTTTCGGGGTGAGGTTCTCCCCAGCCGTCTGATGTTTCAATTCGATTACGGAGGTCATCGATAGTTTTCTGAGTAACATCATCTCTGAGAACGAGGTGGAAATCATCGGTATAGAGACCCATAATCTCATCTCTGATTGGGTCGTACTTATAGAATGCCATTTCTGCCACTGAGATATGTGAACCGTTGTTACCTGTATCAAAACCGATTCTGATTTTCTTTGCATTGATTTTTCTCGGTAACTTAACGACATAGTAGCCGTTGCCATTTACGTCATAATACAGCGTAGAGTCGTAATGACTGCCAATAGTTCCCTTTTTGCCGTTTTCATCCCAGTAATCTACAGATGTATAAAGAATCTTTTTGTTGGTATACGGATAGGCAACACCGACAGAACCTATTTCGTATTCAGCGTCGAATTCATATATGATACTGTCATTGTTAGGACCGTGATAACCGCCGTTGTTATGCGGGTCTCCTGTACCGAACTGTTTCGTGTAATATGAGCCCATATCACCGTCAACAGTTGCCCATGTTGTAAGCTTTGCACCTGTTTCTTTAGCGGCTACTTTTTTGGCATTTTCTTCATCGACCTTATTGCCTACAGTACCGCCGTTGCCTGCTCTGTAAACATCTGTGATGTGTGTACTTCCGAGCTTTCCTTCATCGTCGATATTGATAGCACCATATTTGTGCATCTGAACCGGTATTGTTACGATTGTTGCTCCGGACTTAATATCAGACCTTGCACCTTCACCGTACTTTTCATTGCAGCCTGCAACATATACATTGTACTCTGTTTTGTCTTCAAGACCTACAAGGGTATAGCTTGTTGTCTTGCCAAGCGGAATACATGTATATCCCTTTTCATTGACTTCACTCTTTTTTGCGTAATAGAGTTTATAGCTGGTAGCACTGTTTGTCTTGCACGCACCCCACGAAATGTATAATGCTTTTGTTCCTCCCTTAACAGAAAGGTAGTCAACTTTTTCGGGAGCACTTGTCGGTACGGTAGAAACCGAATGAACATCTGACCATTTGCTTGCATAACTACCATCCTCTGATACACAGCGGACGTGCAGATAGTAAGTTGTATTTGTTTTGATGAGGTAATCCAAATCCTGCGAATAGAGTGAAAATCCGACATAACCATCTTTGTATTTGCCAGTTGATTTCTCAGTTTCATCTGCAGTCATCTGTTTTTTTGCAATTGTTGAACCAAAGCTTCCGTCTGCTTTTGTGGACGGATTTGTTGATACTTCGTACTCATATAATCCTGCATTAACAAGAGGCTTCCATGCCAAATTAATTTTGGCTTCCAAATCACTCCGGCTCATATCCTGCTCGAGATAAAATTCTGTAGGATAATCGATTTCCGGCTCCGGAATTCTTGTCTCAAGGTCGTTAAGAATCTTAACTTCCGCAATTTCGGCAAGGTTTGCATTCTTTGTCTTTGTAATTTTGAGTTTGATTTTCTTGACAGCGGTCTGTCCTCCGAGGTTAACCGAAATTGTACCGTCAGAGCTTATTGATGCTTCAATTGAGCTTTCTTTTCCCGTAAATTCACCAGTTGCAAGGTCAAACATGAAAGCCGGAAGATAATCTTCACCTATGCTGAAAGGAATATCAATATTTGTGCCGTCTACGTCTACATATTCAATAAATCCAGCCTCAACACCGTCTGTTTCAAAATCGAAACCTTTAACGCCGTCGGCAACGGACATATCAAAGCCTACGGGGTGTTCGTCGTCAATTACTCCGCCCTCCGGCACGAGCTGCATAGTTTTATTTTCGCTGTCTTTTACGCCTTCGCCGTCCTCTCCGCTCTCACTTTTATTGGCAGATGAACGGTTAATCAAATCTTCAAGTGAACAGCCTTCATCGGAAACCTTTGTGCCTTCCATCGGCTGAACAGCTTCCTGAAGAACAAAAGCCGAATATCTTTCAGATATTTCCGTTTCGAGTGTTGCGTCTGTCTCCCAGTCTTTTGTATCGATAAGACTTTTTGTAATATATCCCAAATCGGACATATTTACTTCGCCGTCATTGTTAAGGTCATACTTTGAAACGGGATAAGGAGACTGTTTTTCTTCAACTTTTGCAACAGCTTCTTCCATTGCCTGTTTAGCGGCGGCTATTTCTTCTTCATCAGCGTCCTCTTTGTTTTTTAATGCCTCATATTCTGACTTGAGACTTGCGGCTTTCTGGATATCGGCATCTATTTCTTTTGAAAGTCGGAGGTGGAAGTCAATAGCTTTGGCGAGTTCTGTTGCATCTGTCATATCTATTGCCTTATGATTTTCGTCTCCGTCCGAACCGTTTATATCTCCATGAACCAGAACGCCGGGGTGTTCTCCGTTGTTTTTACGTTCTTCACGTAAAACGTCTCCGTCCGGATTTGTTATAACATTGCCGTTATTGTCTTTCATATCCGTATATGTATAAGAATAACCGTTCTGGAATCCGAGTGTAACTTTAACAGTACATACAACATTCTGAACATTTGTTATTTCCTGTTCAAAAGCTTTAAAACCGGGAGCTTCAACTCTTACTATGTAGCCGCCGTTGGGAATATAATCTTCTGTTATGATGCTGTTGGAATCATTTTTGTTTTTACCGACTGTAACAATAGCCGGAGCTTCTTTTGTTCCAAGTATGTCTTTTCCTTCTTGGTCGATAATTTTTACAGTACAGTCTATTGGATTTTCAAATGCAATATCCATCTGGTTGGAAATTTCAACTTTAATTTTGCTGAACTTTCCGTCATTATCTATTTTTTCATAAGTCAGGAGTGACGAACCATTATCACCTGTTTCCTGCTGATTTGAAGCCATTGTTTTTCCGGATTCACCTGTTGTTTCTCCGGATTCACCTGTTGTTGTTTCGGGAGCATTTGTAGTTGTTTCTTCAGATTCACCTTCTTCAGCAGCAGCTGAAATGATGTTATACGAAAGAATTTCAGACACACCTACTGCCTGTGATAAGCTTCCAAACATTGACAATGCTGATACAAAAGCCAATATTTTCTTCAAGCTACGTTTCCTTTTTGAAGCCTTCATAGAATCCATCCTTTCCGATTTCGGCAACTTTTAATATTGATAAAACACATTCAGGTGATAATCAACAAGTCTGCCGGATTATTTCGCTTTTGCAGGAGCTTAATTACTATCCTTACCTTTATCTCCTGACCTCTAATTATATTATAATCATATTTTTCTAAAAAGTCAACATTTTTTTTTCTTTCGTCTTATTCATAATGGATTTTGACTTGTTTTTATTGGATTCTTTAAAAATATGGGGGCTTCGTAAGAAGATTGGTAATTAAGTTTCCACCTGAAACATCAGGTAACCTTTATTTCTACAGGCGTGTTCACTTCACCATGCAGGGGATTTTTGCTGAAATATTATACTCCGCTTTCTCCGTAGTTTGAAAGCACACGTGCAGACGGGTCATTGACATTGCAACCGTCCCATTCCTTGTTCGGCATCCAGAAATCAACTACCATTTCCGAATTGCCGGAATAGTGTTTCTCAAAAATTTCACGGTAAAAAAGTGATTCCTTTGTAAACGGTCGGGCGTGAGTATATTTTTTTGATTTCTCCTCAAATTCTGACTGAGTGTACTGTTCCTCGGCGTACATCTTAAGATAATCAACCATAGAATGACCTACTGCATCAGAAAACGCTGCCTTTTCACGATAGAGTATATCAGCCGGAAGATAATCGCCCTCAAAAGCATGGCGGAGCAGATATTTTCCTTTGTTATATCTGTTGAGTTTCATTTCAGGGTCAACAGCCATGACATATTTTACGAAATCAAGGTCGCCGAAAGGCACTCTTGCTTCAAGAGAATTTACAGATATACAACGGTCTGCACGAAGTACATCATACATATGAAGTTCACGCACACGCTTAACTGATTCTTTTTGGAACTCCTCCGCATTCGGTGCAAAATCGGTATACTTGTAACCGAAAAGCTCATCGGATATTTCACCCGTCAGAAGAACCCTGACATCGGTCTGCTCATGGATTGCCTTGCATAACAGATACATTCCCATACTTGCCCGTATAGTTGTAATATCATATGTACCTAAAATCTGAATGACTGTTTCAAGAGAATCAATAACATCATCTTTTGTTATGATAATTTCGGTGTGTTCACTTCCGATATAATCCGCAACCTGTTTGGCGTATTTGAGGTCAATTGCGTCGGTATTCATGCCGACAGCAAATGTTCTTATCGGCTTATCGCTTTTACGCTGTGCAACCGCACATACAAGAGATGAATCAAGTCCGCCCGACAGCAGGAATCCCACTTCCGCATCTGCCGAAAGACGTTTTTCGATACCGGTCACAAGCTTGTCGTGGATATTTCTGCATACTGTTTCAATATCATCATGTATTATTTCTTTTACATCTGTTATATCACAATAGCAGATAAACTCACCGTCCTTGTAATAATATCCCGGAGGAAACGGCATTATTTTTTTGCAGATTTTTGTGAGATTCTTTGCCTCGCTTGCGAAAACCATCGAGCCGTCCTCAGATTTTCCGTAATAAAGCGGACGTATTCCGATTGGGTCACGGGCAGCTATAAATCCGTGACTTTCCGCATCATAGATTATACAGGCAAATTCCGCATCAAGCCGGCTGAACATTTCAGCACCGTATTCCTTATACATCGGGAGAAGTATTTCACAGTCGCTGTCGCTTTTAAAAGTATATCCCTTTTTTATAAGTTCTTCACGCTGTTTAAGAAATCCGTATATCTCTCCGTTGCATACGGCGTAATTTCCGCCGAGTTCAAAAGGCTGCATTCCCTCCGGAGTAAGTCCCATAATTGAAAGTCTCTGGAATCCAAGAACTCCGTCATCAAGGTCAATAATTCTGCAATCGTCAGGACCTCGTGAAACAGTGGCTTCCAGTCCCTCCGAAACATATTCAATACCGCCCGTTTTACCGAAATAACCCATTATTGTACACATAGAAATCTCCCCTATAAAAATTTTTCAGAATATGCGCTCATGCGTGAATTTTTTCATCAAATTTATTTTTTCTGCTTGCCCCCGAAACATCAACAGGATATTTTCCGGAAAAACAGCCTCTGCAGAAATCATCACTGTCAATGAGATTACAGAGCTTGTCCGCCGGAAGATATGCCAGCGAATCCGCACCTATAGCCTCGGCAATTTCCGATTCCGAACCGCAGCGGCTTGCTATGAGATTTTCCTCGCTTCCGATGTCCGTTCCGAAATAGCATGAATGGATAAACGGCGGTGACGATATGCGGACATGAACTTCTTTCGCTCCTGCTTCACGCAGAAGTCTGATAATCCTTGCACTTGTAGTACCACGCACTATAGAATCATCTATCATGATTACACGTTTTCCGGCAACGCTTTCACGGACGGCATTGAGTTTTATTTTTACCGCACTTTCACGCTGATTCTGCTGGGGCTGTATAAAGCTTCTGCCTATGTATTTATTCTTTATAAATCCTATTCCATACGGAATACCGCTTTTTTCGGCATATCCGAGAGCAGCGTCAAGTCCGGAATCCGGTACGCCTATGACTATATCAGCATCAACAGGACAGCAGTCCGCAAGTATTCTTCCGGCACGCACTCTCGCACCGTGAACGGATATTCCTTCAATTACGGAATCAGGACGTGCAAAATATATATATTCAAAAATACAGATACTTTTTTTCTTTTTTACGTGAGTACGTATGGATTTAATTTCTCCGCCACTGAAAACAACTATTTCACCGGCTTCAACATCACGTATAAATTCAGCTCCGACCGTTTCGAGCGCACATGATTCCGATGCCGTGACGTATGCACCGTCAGACGTCTTTCCGATACAAAGCGGTCGGAATCCGTCAGGGTCACGGAATGCTATAAGTTTCTGTGCCGTCATGATTATGCACGAATACGCACCTTTTATTTCAGGCATTGCACGCTCAACGGCTTCTTCCGTAGAATGACATTTAAGACGTTCACGCACAATGGCATATGCGATTGCTTCCGTATCGGACGTACCGTGAAATATTGCACCGGAAAGTTCAAATTCCCGTCTGAGTTCGGCGGCATTTATGAGATTTCCGTTATGGACAAGTGCAAGATTTCCCTTGACGTGCCGTATAACAAGAGGCTGTATATTATTCGGATTTTTACCCCCGAAAGTGGAGTATCTCACGTGACCTACAGCAGAATTTCCTTTTCCGAGGTGTCCGATTTCCTCACGGCTGAAAACGTCCGAGACAAGACCGTCCGCACGTCTGTGACTGAACACGCCGTCATCATTTACCGCAATTCCGCAGCTTTCCTGACCACGGTGCTGCAAGGCATACAATCCGAAATAGGTACTTAATGCCACATCTGCCGTCTTTTCCTCATAAATGCCGAAAACTCCGCATTCTTCATGAATTTCATTAAACATAGTTCAGGACTCCCAAATTACATATACTGCTCTGCTATTCTTTCGATTATCTCAGATGCCACAATTATTTTTTTCTTCCGGTTCTTCATGGCATACTGTTCTATATATGAATGTGCTTCATCTTCCGTCATATTCCTGTACTGCATAAGCCGGAATTTAGCCTTGTCTATTAGCTTTATATCCTCGATTTTACGCTCAAGCCTTACTGTTTCCTCATAAAGTGCATATGAACGCCGTATGGAAATATTGACCGCTTTTATCACCTGATACAGAATCTGTTTTGAAAACGGCTTCGCCATAAGTATAATATCGCTTCTGTCAGCTCTTGAGCTGACTTTTTCATAACTATCGCTTTTTATAAGTACAACACAGCTTGCGGCGGTTATTTCGGAAACGTATTCCGCCAGTTCGATTCCGGTTTCGTCTGAAAGCGGACTGTTTATAAGTACAAGTTCAAATCCACGGTTTGTACTGAGTATCTCACGGGCGTGCTGTGCCGTTTCAGCTATTGTAACCTGACAGTTGAATGATTCTTTTATAAAAGCCGAAAGCATATCCGCCGCCGAACTGCTGCTTGAAATTACAATAACATTTTCCAAAGTGAACCTCCGTCACAGACTGTAGAAATATTTTTTATCTTCATACAGCTCTTTGTCATACTCCGAAGAATATTCTTTCCATTCAGATTTTGCGCTCTCCACAACTGTATCAATTACGCACTGCGGAACATATCTTTTCAGAAATTCCGAATTTTCTGCTGTCTGAGCAGCTTCGAGAAGATTTTCCGGAAGTGTTTCATAACATCTGCAATCGGGGTCAAATTTTTCAGCCATTCCGAACTTATTTTCAATTCCCTCCATTGCAGAATATATCAGAAGTCCGAATACAAAATACGGATTGCATACGCAGTCAGGCGCACGGAGTACAACAGGAGCTTCATCAATGTTATTTATATTAAGCTTGACAAGCTGTTCCTGCTCCTCGTCCGACCATGTAATATATCTCGGGCGTGAAAATTCACCGAAACGACTGTACGAATTTACAGTTGAATTTGTAAACACTGTGTATTCACGGATAAATTTCATTATTCCGGCAGCAGACATTTTAACGGCTTCCGAGTTGTCGGAATCAGTATCGTTGTTGAAAAAATCGCTGTCACGGAAAACATTCACGCCAATGTGCATACCGTTTCCATAATCGTTGCGAAACGGCTTCGGCATGAAACTTGCGTGTATGCCATGCTGTTCGGCTATTGATTTTACTGCGGATTTGAAACTCAGAAAAGTATCGGCGGCCTTAAGTGCGGACGATGCATTGAAATCTATTTCATGCTGTCCGTGACCGGCTTCGTGACGTGAAGACACGGGGTGTATGCCCATCTGTTCAAGAGTGAAACATACATCACGGCGGAAATTTTCGCCCTTGTCGTCGGGAGCTGTATCGCAATATCCTGCGTAATCATGCGGAATCTTCGTCGGCATACCGCTTTCATCATTCCGGAAAAGCATAAATTCGCTCGACGTTCCGAACCGGAAACACCAGCCCTTGCCGAGTGCCGTTTTTACCGCCTGTTTAAGAAAATACCTTCCGTCACCTTCAAACGGAGTACCGTCACCGTATCTGATATAGCAGAACATACGTATAACACGCCCGTGCTGGGGTCTCCACGGCAGAACACGCATAGTCTGAGAATCCGGATATAAATACAAATCCCGTCCGCCTGCCATTCCGAACCCGAATATCTTTTTTGCCGTAATCCTGACACCATGTTCAAAAACCGCTGTCATTTCGGACGAAAGAACAGATATATTTTTAAGTGAACCCTTTAAGTCACAAAACGTAAGCTTTACAAATTTCACATCGTTTTCATCAATATATTGCAGAACCTCATTTTCCGTATAAATCATAATTCTCCCCCTTTCAGCAGTCCGCAAAAATTACAGATTGCTGTATCCCATAAGATATTCATCAGTTTCACGGGCTGAATCCCTGCCCTCACGGATTGCACGCACGACAAGCGACTGACCGATATGCATATCCCCCGCTGTGAATACCTTTTCGATATTTGTGGAAAATTTTCCGCCTGCTGTATTGACAGTGTTTCTGCTGTCCAGTTCAACGCCGAAAGCCTCAGCGACGTATGCCTGTGCGCCTGTAAATCCTGCGGCTATGAGACAGAGTTCACAGCTTATAATTTCCTCACTGCCCTCGATTTCTTTCGGAACCATTCTGCCCGATTCGGTATCTTTCACAAATTCAAGACGTACTGTTTTTACGGCTGTAAGATTATTTCCGTCGTCTTTTATAAATTCCTTTACAGTTGTACAGTATTTTCTCGGGTCGTTTCCGAATACTGCTTCTGCTTCTTCCTGACCGTAATCTGTCTTGCATATTCTGGGATACTCCGGCCAAGGATTGTTGTCCGCACGTTCGTCGGGAAGTTTCGGCATCATTTCAAGCTGAACAACCGATGCACAGCCGTGTCTTACAACAGTACCAACGCAGTCGTTTCCGGTATCTCCTCCGCCGATTACGACAACATTTTTTCCCTCTGCTGATATATAGTTATCGTCGGCAAGTGCGGAATCAAGCAGGCTTTTTGTGGTTGATTTGAGAAAATCGACCGCAAAATATATTCCGGAAGCGTCTCTGCCCTCCGCTTTTATATCACGGGGTTCAGACGAACCGCAGGCAAGAATTACCGCATCTGATTTTCCGAGTATCTCACCGGCTGATATATTATGACCTACATCGGCATTAGTGACGAACTTCACGCCCTCTGCTTTCATGATTTCAATACGGCGGTTGACGACCGATTTTTCCAGCTTCATATTCGGGATTCCGTACATAAGAAGTCCGCCTGCCCTGTCTGAACGCTCATAAACAGTAACAAAGTGTCCTCTTTTATTAAGCGTATCGGCTGCCGCAAGTCCTGCCGGTCCTGAACCGATAACAGAAATTTTCTTACCGCTTCTGACTTTCGGGATTTCGGGTTTTATAAGACCGCTTCTGAATCCATATTCTATAATTGCGTTCTCGTTTTCCTTTACCGTAACCGGACTGCCGTTCAGTCCGCAGGTACAGGATTTTTCGCAGAGTGCTGGACAAACTCTTGATGTAAATTCCGGAAAATTATTTGTCATCAGAAGTCTTTCCAGTGCCTGCTCCTTATGGTCATGATAAAGCAAATCATTCCACTCCGGAATAAGATTGTTAAGCGGACAGCCCGAAATCATTCCGTTTATTGCCTTACCGTTCTGACAGAACGGAACTCCGCAGTCCATACAGCGTGCCGCCTGAGCCTTTCTCTGCCTGTCTGTCAGCGGTTCGTGAAATTCGTTGTAATTCTTTATACGTTCCAACGGCTGAAACGCAGTATTGTCATTTCTTTCAAATTCAAGAAATCCTGTAGGCTTTCCCATAAATCAGCCCTCCTTCTTCGTAATATAGAACGCTTCTATTTCAGCCTGTTCACTGCTCATTCCCTTTTCTTCAAGAGCAACGACTGTACTCTGTATCTTTGCATAGTCATGGGGAAGAACCTTCTTGAAACTTCCGATATAGCTTGCGAAATCTTCAAGTATTCTTCCGGCTTTTTCTGAACCTGTGGCATTGTAATGCTCCTGAATGATATTTTTAAGTTCCATGATGTCGTATTTGTTTGTTACGGATTCAAGCGATACAAGAGATTTGTTTATTTTCATGTACAGATTTCTGTCCTCGTCAAGAACATACGCAATTCCGCCTGACATTCCGGCGGCGAAGTTCTTGCCGGTACGTCCGAGAATAACAACACGCCCGCCTGTCATATATTCACAGCCATGGTCGCCCGTACCCTCGCAGACTGCAACAGCTCCGGAATTTCTTACGCAGAATCTTTCACCTGCTATGCCGTTTATGAACGCCTTACCGCTTGTTGCACCGTAAAGAGCAACGTTTCCAGCAATGATATTGTCCTCCGCTCTGAATCCTGAATTTTCCGGCGGATAAAGTATAAGTTTTCCTCCCGAAAGACCTTTTCCGAAATAGTCGTTGCTGTCTCCGGAAAGTTCAAGCGTGAGACCTTTCGGAATGAATGCTCCGAAACTCTGACCACCGCTTCCGTGGCACTTTACGGTAAACGTATCGTCCGGAATTGCATGGTCTCCCCATTTTCTGGTAATTTCAGAACCGAAAAGCGTTCCGAACGCACGGTCTGTATTTTTAACGTTTATTTCGATTGTCTTTTTTGTTTTGTTTCTGAGAGCGGACTCAAATTCTTTAATCAGAACAGTTTCGTCAACCGTTTTTTCAAGTTCAAAATCGTAAATATCGGCAGGATTGAAACACTGTCCCGTTCCTGAATTTCCGAAAAGAATTTCGGAAAAATCAATATTTCCGCTTTCCGATTTTTTATAGAGCAGGTCTGTACGTCCGATGAGTTCGTCAACTGTACGTATACCAAGTTTTGCCATGTATTCCCTGAGTTCCTGAGCGACGAAGTGCATGAAATTCACGATATATTCCGGTTTACCCTGAAAACGCTTTCTGAGTTCCGGATTCTGTGTAGCTATTCCCATAGGACAGGTATCAAGATTGCAGACCCTCATCATAACACAGCCCATAGTTACAAGCGGAGCTGTTGCGAATCCGTATTCCTCCGCTCCGAGAAGTGCGGCAACAAGAACGTCACGTCCGGTCATGAGTTTGCCGTCTGTTTCAATAACAACACGTGTGCGGAGACCGTTCATTATAAGCGACTGGTGAGCTTCGGCAAGACCGATTTCCCAAGGCAGACCGGCGTTATATATCGAACTTCTCGGGGCTGCACCTGTTCCGCCGTCATATCCGGAAATCAGAATAACCTGTGCGCCTGCCTTTGCAACTCCGGCTGCAACTGTTCCGACACCTGCTTCCGAAACGAGCTTAACCGAAATTCTTGCGTTCTTGTTTGAATTTTTCAGGTCGTATATAAGCTGAGCCAAATCCTCGATTGAATAAATATCATGATGCGGAGGCGGTGAAATAAGTCCTACTCCTGCCGTTGAATGACGTGTTTTTGCAATCCACGGATAAACCTTTCCGCCCGGAAGATGACCGCCCTCACCGGGCTTAGCACCCTGAGCCATTTTTATCTGTATCTCCTTTGCTGATACAAGATATTCGCTTGTAACGCCGAAACGTCCGGAGGCAACCTGCTTTATTGCGGAACATCTGTCTGAGCGCAGTCTCTCCGGAGATTCTCCGCCCTCGCCGGAATTGGATTTTCCGCCGATACTGTTCATTGCAACCGCCATACATTCGTGAGCTTCCTGAGAAATAGAACCGTATGACATTGCGCCGGTCTTGAAACGGTGGCATATACTTTCAACTGATTCGACTTCATCAAGAGAGATTCCGCCGTTTTCGTCAAATCTGAAATCAAGGAGACTTCTGAGCGTGAGTTCATTATCCTCACGGTTGACAGCTGATGAATATTTTTTGTAAATCTCATAATCTCCGGTTCTTGTCGCCTGCTGTAGAAAATGTATTGTTTCCGGAGTATAGAGGTGGTCACTTTTTCCGGAACGGAGCTTATGACTTCCGGAGCTTTCAAGTTCACGGTTTACGTGAAGTCCGAGCGGGTCGAATGCCGCATTATGCAGATTCTCCGTGCGTCTGCTTATATCTTTAAGAGTGATGCCGCCGATACGGCTTACAGTTCCACGGAAATATCTGTCAATAACATCTGCGGAGATTCCGACCGCTTCAAACAGCTTTGAACCCTGATACGACTGAATCGTCGATATTCCCATTTTTGACGCAATTTTTACGATTCCGTGAAGTATTCCGTTATTATAGTCGGCTTCCGCAGCGTAGAAATCCTTGTCGAGCATACCGGTATTGATAAGGTCACGAATAGTAGCCTGTGCAAGATACGGATTAACAGCACACGCACCGTATCCTAAAAGTGTGGCAAAATGATGAACTTCTCTCGGCTCTGCACTTTCGAGGATAATCGCCACGGCAGTACGCTTTTTGGTCGATACAAGATGCTGCTGTAATGCCGCAACCGCTAAAAGAGACGGAATAGCAGCACGGTATTCGTCAACGTCCCTGTCAGAAAGAATAAGTATATTTGCGCCGTCCCGATAGGCTTTGTCGGCATCTATGAAAAGACGTTCGATAGCACGTTCAAGGGACGTTCCTATATAATAAGTAATCGGAATAACAGCCGTTTTCAGACCGTCAACTTTCATGCTTTTGATTTTAAGCATATCTGTACTGGTGAGAATAGGATTCTCAACTTTGAGAACATGACAGTTTTCGGGTTTTTCCTCAAGAATATTTCCGTCCTCGCCGATGTATGTGCTTGTATCTGTAACGATTTCCTCACGGATAGCATCAAAAGGCGGATTCGTAACCTGTGCGAACAACTGCCGGAAATAATTGAAAAGCGGAGGATTCCCGCTGTCAAGCGGAGGAAGCGGAATATCTGAACCCATGGAAGCTATCGGTTCTGCTCCGTTTTCAGCCATAGGCAGAATACTTGTCCGTATATCCTCATAGCTGTAGCCGAATGCTTTCTGAAGTTTTTCAAGTTCCTCGTGAGTATATGACTGAACACCCTTATTCGGAATATGAAGTTCATTGAGCTTTACAAGATTGCGGTCAAGCCATTCGCCGTAGGGCTGACGTGATGCATAACTGCTTTTGATTTCGTCATCATCAATAAGGCGTTTCTGCTTTGTATCGGCAAGAAGCATTTTTCCCGGACGGAGACGGTCTTTTTTCACAATCATTTCCGGCGGAATATCAATACAGCCCGTTTCAGATGAAAGAACTAAAAATCCGTCAGAAGTAAGGCAGTATCTTGACGGACGGAGACCGTTTCTGTCAAGAACAGCACCCATAACATCACCATCGGAAAACAGAATTGATGCCGGACCGTCCCATGGTTCCATCATTGTTGCGTAATACTGGTAGAAATCGTGTTTTTCCTGAGAAATTGTACGGTTGTTCTTCCACGGTTCGGGAATCGTAATCATCACGGCAAGAGGCAGAGGCATTCCGGACATCACCATAAATTCAAGAGCATTGTCAAGTCTTGCGGAATCAGAACCGTTTACATTGATAGCCGGAAGAATTTTGCTCATATCATCGCCGAAAGCTTCACAGTGGACAGTTTCTTCACGTGCCAGCATTTTATCGGCGTTTCCGGTGATAGTGTTGATTTCTCCGTTGTGAACAATGAGCCGGTTCGGGTGAGCTTTCTGCCAGCTCGGCTGTGTATTCGTGGAAAAACGGCTGTGAACCATTGCAATTGCCGATATGAAATTATCGTCCTGCAAATCGCTGTAGAATTTTCTGAGTTCATCAACGAGGAACATTCCTTTATATACAATAGTACGGCTCGACAACGAACATACATAAGTATTTTCGTTTGCCTGTTCAAAGATACGTCTTGCGATGTATAGTTTACGGTCAAATTCAAGACCTTTTCCGCAGTCATAGGGACGTTTTACAAATCCCTGCATGATGAACGGCATACTGTCAACAGCTTTTTGTCCGAGTACAGACGGATTTGACGGAACTTCCCTCCAGCCGAGAAATTCCATTCCCTGTTTTTTCAGGATTATCTCGAACATTTTTTTAGCCTGATTGCGTTTGAGTTCACTCTGCGGAAAAAAGAACATTCCTATACCGAAATCGCCGTCATTTCCGATACTGAAACCAAGTTCAGAAGTTTTATCCCTGAAAAAACCGCACGGTATCTGTGAAAGTATACCTACACCGTCGCCTGTTTTTCCCTCCGCATCTTTTCCGGCACGATGTTCAAGCTTTTCGACTATAGTCAGTGCGTCCTGAACAACACGCCTTGACTTTTCGCCGTTTATGTTGACAACCGCACCTATACCGCAGTTATCATGTTCAAACTGAGGACGATAAAGCCCCTGTCCTTCAAATGGATTTTCTTTTCTGAAATTGTCCATTACAGTAACACCTCTCATTTTTTATTTATTTTTATGCTTAACTCTCCCCGTTCAGCCCCATTGCTGAAACATTACATATAAGCAAAAAAATAAAGAACGTCCGCAACAGACAAAAAGCCCGTCATGAACGTCCTTGTTCTGTATCATTCTATCACACAATAACAAAAATGTCAAGACCTGAAATATAATTCATTGATATTCAACAATTTTTTACTCATTATATTTAATAATATTGTGATATTACTCTCTGATTATCAGAAAATATATTCGGGTTAGTATAATATACACTTATTTTTTGCGTATTTATCCAAAAGAAACTGTGCATAACATAAAAATTGCAAAAAGGGGTTGACAAATCGGAGGAAAGAGTATATAATAGCATTGTAAACAGCAAGGGCGCTGCGGATTGTTAAAACATTCTGTAGTTCCCTTTTTTATTTTTGTACAAAGATAAATATTATACACAATGGGGTGTATGATTTCCGGTGGCTGTAATTTTCCGGAATATCATATACCCCTTTGTACTTGTTTCCGGAACAGGTGCTCAATTCAAGGGAGGTAATTATCATGGCAGAAATATCTCAGGAACTTATAGACGTTATCGAAAGCGTCGCCGGTGCTAAGGTTTTCGGTGTATGGTTCTTGATAGCTGTATCGCTGGTGTTCTTTATGCAGGCTGGATTCGCAATGGTTGAAACCGGATTCACACGGGCAAAGAATGCAGGAAACATAATCATGAAAAATCTTATGGACTTCTGTATAGGTACAGTGATGTTCATACTTATAGGATTCGGGCTTCTTCTCGGCGAGGACTGTATGGGTCTTATCGGAAAACCCGGTTTCGACATATTCACATCATACGACAATTTTGATTTTTCCAATTTTATATTCAACCTTGTTTTCTGTGCAACGACAGCTACAATCGTTTCCGGAGCTATGGCAGAAAGAACAAAATTTCTTTCATACTGCGTATATTCCGGAGTTATAAGCGCACTGATATATCCGATTGAGGCACACTGGATTTGGAACTCTGACGGCTGGCTTTATCAGCTCGGATTTCATGATTTATCCGGTTCATGTGCAATTCACATGGTAGGCGGAATTTCGGCTCTTGTAGGTGCTTCAATACTCGGGGCACGTATCGGAAAATTCACCAAAACAAAAAACGGAGAAATAAAAGTAAACGCTATCCCCGGTCATAATCTCACAATCGGAGCACTGGGCGTGTTTATTCTCTGGTTCGGCTGGTACGGATTCAACCCTGCCGCTTCCCAGACAACAGAAATGCTCGGTTCAATCTTCCTTACAACAACTATAGCTCCTGCTATAGCAACAGTTGTGTGCATGGTGTTTACATGGCTCAAATACGGCAAACCTGATGTTTCGATGTGTCTCAACGCTTCCCTTGCCGGTCTGGTAGGAATCACAGCAGGCTGTGATGTTATGGACGCTTTCGGTGCGATAATGGTCGGCGTTGTTTCCGGACTTCTTGTATGCTTCGGCGTATGGTTCTTAGATTATGTACTTCATGTTGATGACCCCGTGGGAGCTGTTGCGGTTCACATGATGAACGGCTTGTGGGGAACAATAGCGGTAGGTCTTTTCGCTACAGATAAAGCTCCCGGATTTGCAATCGCTCAGGCAGGCGGAGCAAGCGGAATCGCCGGAAAAGGTCTTTTCTACGGTGGTGGGTTTGAACTTCTCGGAAAACAGCTTCTGGGCATTCTGGCAGTCGGTACATGGACAGCAGTCACAATGACAATAGTATTTTTCGTAATTAAAAAGACTATCGGTCTCCGTGCGACAGAACAGGAGGAAATCCTCGGACTTGACATAACAGAACACGGACTCGTCAGCTCTTATGCGGATTTTGCTCCGTCACTCGGCGATATTTCAATGCAGGGCTACACAAAGGACGATGCGAAATCGGTTCAGAAAGTTCCTGTAAACGAAGCCGTGGAAGTAAAAAATTATTCAGTTCCGAATGTTGACGGCACTCCGAAAATGACGAAAGTCGTTGCCGTATTCAAACAGCAGAAATTACAGGATTTCATTCAGGCAATGGAATCCATACAGATTACTGGAATCACTGTCACGAACGTTCTCGGCTGTGGTATGCAGAAAGGTCAGAAACAGAAATATTATCGTGGTGCTAAAATAGAAATGAATCTTCTGCCGAAAATAAAGGCTGAAATTGCAATATGTGCAGTTCCGGTTGACCGTGTTATAGATGCAGCACGTGCTTCGCTCTATACTGGAAACTACGGAGACGGAAAACTTTTCATCTATGACATTGAAAACGTTATTAAAATCCGTACCGGCGAGGAAGGTTATGCGGCTTTGCAGGATTCGGAAGAAGAAAACAAAATTCTTATGGGAGCATCAAACTGATTTTTAAAGGGAGAAAAGCAGATGCAGACAAAATTCATATTTGTTACCGGCGGAGTTGTTTCGGGACTCGGCAAAGGTATAACCGCAGCATCACTCGGGCGGCTGCTAAAACAAAGAGGTTACAAGGTAACCATTCAGAAATTTGACCCATATATTAATGTTGACCCCGGCACAATGTCGCCGTATCAGCACGGAGAAGTATTCGTCACGGACGACGGTGCGGAAACCGATTTGGATTTGGGTCATTACGAAAGATTCGTCGATGAAAATCTGACTGTAAATTCCAATGTCACAACCGGAAAAATATACTGGAATGTAATCACAAAGGAACGCCGTGGCGATTATCTCGGCGGTACGGTTCAGGTAATTCCGCATATCACAAACGAAATAAAAAATAAAGTGTACAGTGCGGCAAAAGAAACCGGTGCAGATATAGTAATCACCGAAATAGGCGGTACTGTCGGCGATATTGAATCAACGCCGTTTCTTGAAGCAATACGTCAGGTCGGAACGGAACAGGGTCGGGCAAATGTGACGTATATTCATGTTACGCTTGTTCCGTATATCGCCGGCTCTGAGGAACTTAAATCAAAACCGACACAGCATTCCACAAAGGAACTGCTTTCAATCGGAATACAGCCTGATATAATCGTGTGCCGGAGCGAAATTGAAATTCCGGCTGATATGCGTGAAAAAATCGCCCTTTTCTGCAATATACGCAAAGAGGACGTTATACAGAATCTCACAGCACCTTCGCTCTATGAAGTTCCGCTGTGGCTTGAAAAAGAGGGGCTTGCCGATTCTGTATGCCACCATCTCGGACTCGTGAACCGGACTCCCGACCTCACGGAATGGGCTGAGATGGTAAGGCGTACAGAAAACGCCCACAAAAAAGTAACAATAGGTCTTGTCGGAAAATATGTCGAACTTCATGACGCATATTTATCTGTTGCGGAAGCACTCCGTCACGGCGGTATCGTCAATGATGCCGTTGTCAGCATAAAATGGATAGATTCCGAAAATATCACGGCGGAAAACGTCGGTGATATTCTGAAAGAATGTAACGGAATAATTGTTCCCGGCGGATTCGGAAAACGTGGAATCGAGGGAATGATACGCTCCATACAATATGCACGTGAGAATAATATTCCGTTTTTCGGAATATGTCTCGGTATGCAGATGGCAGTCGTGGAATTTGCAAGAAATTCCGCCGGTATCGTTACCGCATATTCGGCAGAATTTTCAGATACTGCCGAACCGGTAATCCACATCATGGACGAACAGAAAAACGTCGAACAGAAAGGCGGTACAATGCGTCTCGGACTTTATCCGTGCAAACTTGCGGAAAATACAAAATGCCGTGAAATCTACGGAAAGGAACTCATATACGAACGCCACCGCCACCGCTATGAATTTAATAACGAGTACAGAAAGATTTTGTCAGAAAACGGAATGGTTCTCGCAGGACTTTCACCGGACGAAAGACTTGTCGAAATCGTGGAAGTTCCGAATCACCCATGGTTCATCGGTGTGCAGTTCCACCCGGAATTTAAATCACGCCCGAATAAGCCCCATAAACTTTTTGCAGATTTTATCAGGGCTTCACTGGATAAATAATTTTAATACATAAGGAGAGATTTTACGATGGAAAAAATTACTGATTACTTCGGCTCAATGGTATTTGACGACAGAGTTATGAAGGCTCGTCTTCCCGAAAAGGTTTATAACAGTCTAAAGGAAACTATCGACAAAGGAACTCCTCTTGATTCTTCCGTTGCAAATTCGGTGGCAGCCGCAATGAAAGACTGGGCAGTCGAAAAGGGCTGTACACACTATACGCATTGGTTTCAGCCTCTCACCGGTCTGACCGCCGAAAAACACGACAGCTTTATAACACCGTCTCCCGATGGTCGTGTACTTATGGAATTTTCCGGAAAAGAACTCGTAAAGGGCGAACCCGATGCCTCATCGTTCCCGTCCGGCGGACTCCGTGCGACTTTTGAAGCCCGTGGATATACGGCATGGGACCCTACATCATACGCATTCATCAAAGACGGCACACTTTATATTCCGACTGCTTTCTGTTCGTATACCGGAGAAGCTCTTGATAAAAAAGTTCCTCTCCTCCGTTCAATGGACGCTATCAACAGGCAGGCTTTACGTATACTCAGACTTTTCGGAAATGATAAAGTTCAGGTTGTAAAAACATCTGTAGGTCCTGAACAGGAATATTTCCTCGTTCCTGCCGAACTCTACGAACAGCGTAAAGACCTTATCATGAGCGGACGCACGCTTTTCGGTGCAATGCCTCCGAAAGGTCAGGAAATGGAAGACCATTATTTCGGCACTATCAAGCAGAAAGTTTCCGAATATATGGCTGACCTCGACAAAGAACTCTGGAAACTCGGAATCCTTGCAAAGACAAAGCATAACGAAGTCGCTCCGGCACAGCACGAACTTGCTCCGATATACAGCACTACAAATATTGCTACCGACCACAATCAGCTTACCATGGAAGTAATGCAGAAAGTCGCCAAGAAACACGGTCTTGTATGCCTGCTTCATGAAAAACCTTTTGCCGGTGTGAACGGTTCGGGAAAACACAACAACTGGTCGATTTCAACAGATACCGGAGTAAATCTGCTTTCTCCCGGAGATACACCGCACGAAAACGCACAGTTCCTGCTGTTCCTCTCTGCTGTAATAAAGGCTGTTGACGATTATCAGGATTTGCTCCGTCTCTCGGTTGCAACAGCCGGAAACGACCACAGACTCGGTGCAAATGAAGCTCCTCCGGCTGTTATTTCGATTTTCCTCGGCGATGAACTTACTGCCGTTCTGGACGCAATAGAAAATGATACACCTTACGGCGGAACTAAAAAAGAAAGAATGCAACTCGGCGTTGATGTTCTGCCAAAATTCCGCAAGGATACAACCGACCGCAACAGAACTTCTCCGTTTGCTTTCACCGGAAATAAATTTGAATTCCGTATGCTCGGCTCATCAAACAGTATTTCATGTGCAAATATTCATCTTAATGCTGCCGTTGCGGAAGTTCTCAGACAGTTCGCCGACGAACTTGAAAAAGCCGACGACTTCAACACGGCTCTCCACGAACTCATCAGGAGAACAATCAAGGAACACAAGAGAATAATATTCAACGGCAACGGCTACGACGATGCGTGGATTGCAGAAGCCGAAAAGCGTGGCCTGCTCAATCTCAAGACAACCGCCGATGCTATGCCGAAAATCTGCGACAAGAAAAACGTTGATATGCTTACGTCTCACGGAATATTCACAGAAGCCGAAATTTATTCACGCTGTGATATAATGCTTGAAAACTATATCAAGGCAGTCAATATTGAAGCACTCACCATGATAGATATGGCACGCAAAGAAATAATTCCGGCTGTTTCAAGATTCACAGCAGATACTGCTTCGGCTGTAGCTTCAAAGTGCGGAGTCGTTTCTGTTGCCTGCAAATACGAAAAACGCCTTATAACAATGCTTTCAGACCTCACCGATGAAATGGACGAGGCAGCAAATGCTCTTGAGGGTGCTGTTGCAGAACTCAAAACAATTGACAACACTATCAAGGCTTCCGAGTTTGTACGTGACAGTATTCTTCCGAAAATGGATACCCTCCGTACCGCTGCCGATAAGGCGGAAACCGTAACGGCTGAGGATTACTGGCCGTTTCCGACATACGACAAACTCCTTTTCGGAGTAAAATAATAAGCCATCTACTTTTCTCCCCTGTCAGAAGCGGATTACATGAATTTCAGGTCTGCTTCTGACATATAAATATATCGTCTCCGGAAAAATCCGGAGACGTTTTTATATCATGTTTTTTATCCTGTTCTCGGCAGAATACCCACACTTCTAAGCGAAGCAAAAGTGGGTGATGAATGCTGTCTGAAAAAATATATTGACAAATTAAATAAATTGTTGTATAATAAGTCTGTACGCATAACTGCCTGATTTTTCAGGTGGAAACTTAAAGATAAATATTATTATGAAGCCCCCATCTCTATAGGTTGGGGAGAGTTCACAAAACGTGTGTGATTGGCTATGGATATAACTCTACAAGATGTATGTGTTTACGTTAAAGGCAAAACTTCCGTAAAAAACTTGACAAATGAAAATTATATTTCTACTGAAAATATGTTGCCCAATAAAGCAGGAATTACTTCTGCAACAACATTACCTACTATATCGAAAACTCAGATATATCAAAAAAATGATGTTTTAATATCGAACATTAGACCTTATTTTAAGAAAATATGGTATGCTAATAAAGACGGTGGTTGTTCCAATGATGTGCTTGTTCTTAGGGCAAAAGATGGTATAAATTCAAAATTTTTATATTATATTCTTTCTACTGAAGATTTTTTTGAATATGCAATGGCAACGTCAAAGGGAACAAAAATGCCACGAGGGGATAAAACAGCGATAATGTCTTATATTGTTCCAAATTATGATATAGCTACTCAACAACGCATAGCCTCCATACTGTCCGCACTCGACGACAAAATAGAACTCAATAACCGCATGAACAAAAACCTTGAGGAGCAGGCACAGGCTATTTTTAAAAGCTGGTTTGTGGATTTTGAGCCGTTCGGGGGCGTTATGCCTAACGATTGGAAAAAAGGAATATTATCTGATATTGCAGATATTATCAGTGGTAAAAGACCGTTTATAAAGCAAGTAGAAAGAACAGAAGAATTTTGTATTCCATTAGTTGGTGCTGCATCGGTTATTGGATATACAAATGAATTTAATCATAATGAAAAAATACTTGTAACAGGTAGAGTCGGAACTCACGGAGTAATTCAAAGATTTTGTTCACCATGTTGGACTTCAGATAATACACTTGTTGTAAAAAGCAATTACTATGAATATATTTATCAAATTTTACAATGTATAGATTATAAAGCGATAAACCGTGGTTCAACGCAACCTCTTATTACTCAAGGTGATTTAAAGAAAACAGTTATTTTAATACCAGATACTAAAACATTACTTGCATTTGAAAAAATTGTTGGTGGTTTGATGAATAAGACTACATTCAACAAAGTAGAAAATCAACGACTTTCCGCTGTCCGTGATACCTTGCTCCCTAAGCTCATGAACGGCAAAATAGATGTATCAGAGGTAAAAATATAAGAAACTGTACCAACAGGCTAAAAACGTTTTAACAAATATAAATCTTCTTACGAAGCCCTCACCTTTTAGCACATTTACAGCATAGGTGGTGGCCAGTTCACACAAAGCATAATTTTTTCAGAATTATCACCAAAAATTTCCCGTGAATCATAGTTTCCGGATACAAAATCACAAATTTTCAGAAAAATTCAAAACTTCTTGAATTTTGCCGAAAAATGTGATATAATACAGAATTGGCAAAACTATATTTAAGAAAGGGAGTAATTATATGCTATCCGCACAAATCTTTGCCGTCATAATATTCGTGGCAATGTTCCTGATGATTGTCCTCGATAAAATTGAACGGCACATCGTAACTCTGGGCTGTGGTCTGCTCACGCTTATCGTCGTATTCGGTATCTGCATGAGAAACGGAAAAGCAGTCTGGGACACCCTCGCTCTCGGAAACTTCATAAAATCCGATTTCTGGTATCAGGTCACCGAAAGCGAAAGCAAGGGAATCAACTGGGCAACTATTATCTTCATAGCAGGAATGATGGTAATGGTAGAGGGAATGGCGAAAGCCGGTTTCTTCCGCTGGCTCTGCATGAAAATCGCATTCCTTGTAAAATGCAGAACTATCCCGATATTCATAACATTCATGCTGATGTCGGCTATACTTTCTATGTTCATAGACAGTATAACGGTAATCCTTTTCCTTGCCGCCGTAACTATCGAACTCGCACAGCTTCTTAAATTCAATCCTGTTCCTATGATTCTTTCTGAAATCTTCTGTGCGAACTTAGGCGGTTCGGCTACAATGTGCGGAGACCCGCCGAATATAATAGTAGGTACATCTCTTGGATTCTCATTCTTTGATTTTCTTTCAAATACAGGAGTATGTGCCGGTATCTGCCTTATCTTTACCATAATATTCTTCTATCTGGTATTCAAAAAAGAACTTGCTCCGAAAGAAAACGAAACCATTGATATGTCAAAGCTACCGTCACCGTCATCTGCTATCACAAACAAGAAAGATTTCATAATAAGCTCGGTTATATTCGGACTCGCTGTAATTCTTCTTGTTACTCACTCAATGACACATCTTACAGTTGCTACAATCGGACTTTTCATTGCCGTGATAACACTTGTAACTGCCGGAAAAAATGCTCTCGAACTCATTAAAAAAGTAGATTACAAAACTGTTCTTTTCTTCATAGGACTTTTCGTCGTAGTAGGCGGACTTGAAGAAACAGGAATACTTGAATACATAGCCGACTTTATCGGCGATATAAGCGGTGGAAACGCTCATGTCATGATTGCCATTATCCTTTGGGTATCAGCAGTTGCAAGTGCATTTGTTGACAATATTCCGTTTGCTGCCACTATGGTCCCTGTTATCCAAAGTCTTGCGGTATCAACCGGAGTACCGATTGATACTCTTGCATGGACACTTTCAATCGGAACGGATATAGGCGGTTCTGCAACACCTATCGGAGCGTCTGCAAACGTTGTCGGCACATCTGTTGCAGCCAAAAACGGCTATCCGGTAAGCTGGGGAAAATACTGTGCAAAGCTCGCTCCTGCAACTGTTATTGTTCTTGCCATTTCAACAGCTTATATATTCATGCGTTACTTATAATAAAGGAGGGTTCAAAAATGTCACAGATTATTATTTCAGTCGGAAGAGAATTCGGAAGCGGAGGACGTGTTATTGCTGAGGAACTCGCAAAACGTTTTGAACTTCCAATTTATGACCGTCATCTTATTACGGAAATTGCAAACAAAACCGGCATGACTGCTTCTGAAATAGAAAAACTTGATGAAGCGCCAAAATCCCGTCTCACATCACGGCGTGTACGTGGATTCAGCAATTCCATCGAGGATAACATTGCAGAAATGCAGTTCAATTTCATACGTAAAAAAGCCGAAAGCGGTGAATCGTTTGTCGTTGTGGGACGCTGTTCCGAATCAAAACTCCGTGATTTTGACTGTCTCTGTTCGCTGTTTATCATAGGCGACATGGAATCCAAAATAAAACGTATCATGAAACTCTACGAAATGAACGAACGTGATGCCGAAAACTTCATCGAACAGAAAGACAAGAAGCGTAAACGCTATCACAACTATCACGTAAAACTTCACTGGGGCGATTCACGTCTCTATGACCTTACAGTCAACAGCTCACGCCTTGGAATTGAAAAAACAATCGATTATCTTGAAGATTATATAAAGGCAAGAATGGCTGGTTAAAAAAATAAGCACCATAGTATTAATGCAATACTACGGTGCTGTTTTTTATTCAAAAATTATTCAGAAATATTATAGTCAGGACTTACATATATTGCGTATCTGCCGTCAACCTGATTATATAACGTATATCCGCCGTTTTCAATATCTGCACTATGCACATCATAAAATTCGGAAAGAATAGGAATAACTATAAAGTCAAATTTTTCAGGCGTTGTGATTATTCCCTCTTCCGTGAAATCGTTATTATCAAAGATATACAATTCTTTATGGTCGGCAAGATGAGGAATAGAAAATACATCTGCACCGACTGCCGCATCTTTAGGAATTTCATCAAGAGCAGTATCAAGTGCTACTAAATAATCTTCTCCGTCCTTGTAACTCGTATAATAGCCCCAGTAGTGTGAATAAGTTCCGATGGAAAGAATCATTGCAGCCGAACCAAGTGCTATCGGAATATCCTGCTTGCCACGCTGTCCCATATCCTCAATATTTATTATGCACATATACAGAAGAAGTGTAACCGGTCCGAAAATATACTGGAATCCGATATTTGCCGCATAACCATACCCTGCACCTATAACAAGGTTCATTATAACAAATGGAATCATAAGCAGGAAACGTCTTATCTTCTTTGTGAAGAAAGGTATGAACAGGAGCGGTGTCATTACCTGGAAGAAGAATATTCTTGTATCGTCATGGAAAAACAGACTGAAGAAATAGGACGGGTCGATAATTACATTCTTGATTACTTCTTTAAGACCTGCTTCTTTGTCTATCATGAGATTATTGAAACGTGTACTCATCATCATCTGACCGTCGCCGTTCTTGGTAAGCCAGCTGGTAATGACGAACATATATATCATCGAAACCACTGTTATTATCAGACAGTTAAAACGCTTTTTATCGCCCTTGTTCTCAAAAAACATAAACATTGCAACGCAGGCGACATACAGCGGTGCATCTTCCTTGACAATGCAGACAAGGGCAGACATGATATATAACATAATATATTTTCTGCCGTCAACAGCCCAGAGAAGCCACATTAAAAGTGTCGGAAGAAATGCGTTTTCATGAAATTCATAATAGCAAGGGCCTATAAGACCATTACAGAATATATAGGCAAAACATATAAAAATCAGCGACAGTCCTCTGATATTATGTCTCTTTGCAATGAGGAACATCGGAACAGCTCCTCCCATTGCAAGAACCCCCTGTGCAATAAGAAGCGTTTCTCCGTCCGGAAATAACTTGAATACCGGTACAAGAAGATAGAAAATATATGATGCGTGAATCTTAAAATGTGACATGAATGTATCACGTTCACAAGTCGTAACAGCAGTACCGTTATCCGCAAGAGAATGATACATCTGAACAAAAAGTCCGAAATCATGACAGGCTGTACCGAAATTGCGATGCTTGCAAACAGTTGTTATGCCGATAAACACAGCCACTGCCGTTGCAGATACAAGTATAAATAATCCGCATACCCACCACGGAATCCTGTTGTACAGTTTTTTGGATTTAAGCTTGCCCCACGAATAATATATAAATATAAGGGATATTATCATAACTCCGAGGCTCAGATTAAAATCATTTGCTTTCCAAAGAAGTACGACATCAAAATACAAGACCGCTGCAATCGAGAAAGACTGGTCGGTTATTCGGTATCGTTCCGGCATAAAATAATGAATTGCCGAAAGAAGTATAAATCCGCATATCATTATTATAACCGAAGGCATATAATGTACTTCGCCTATAAAATCCTGCCATTTTGAAACAGCCCATATTTCCTTATCTTTCAAGACATCGATATTTATTGCCGACGCAAAAAAGAATACCGCTATAAACCTGAGCATAGCCATATCAGGGATACCGGTTCTTTTAAAGAAAGCCGAAATCTTACCTTTTATGACTTTGAATTTTTTCAGCGGAACAGCGGATTCAGATAATGTTTCCTGCATATTCTCCGGAGAATCTCCGGAAATTTCATTCATATCACTGATTGTTTCAGGCGGAATACCTTTGTTTTCGATTTCGTTTTTTTCAACGCCGGAATATATATCATCAGCGGATACATTTTCCTGATTTTGGGGCGTATTTGTTTTTTGTTTCTTTTTAGCCACTTTAAAACGTCCTCCGTTTCGTTATTATTATGAATTGTTCTTAACAATCAATTGTATTATATCAGAAAAAAAGCCGAAAGTCAATAGAAATTCTGATTATTGCCTTAAAAATCCCTTTTGGAAAAAAATGTTCCAAAAGGGATTAAAAAACTGTTATAACAATCGGTTTATACAGAATTATGGATTATTCCTCCGTACCTGAACCGATTTCTGTCTGACGTGATATTTCTTCAAACTCACCTGTTGCACCTGCACCTAAAAATTCAAGTGCATTGCTGTCAAAGTAGAACCAGATACAGAAAGCGGCAAGACCGGAATTGTTCTTGATATTGATATTCATATCTACAGTATCGCCCTGTTTACAGCTTATCTTATCGCCGTAGAATACGAGACCGTTTTCACCGGAAACATCAACGGCTTCAATTTCACCTTTGTTTACTCTTACAACACCGCTTATTATCTTTTCGGGACGTACTACATTTCCGGCAATATCAGAGAGGTCGGGAGATATTCTTACTTCGTAGTCTCCGTCCGGAATATCTTCCTTGACTTTGAACTGAATTGTAAGCATATCGCCTTCAAAGTAGAAATTTTCGTCCTTTGAAATATCAAGCCACATAGCGTAACGACCGTCCTCGGCAGAAACATAGTTTTCATTATTTCCAGAAGACTGATTACCGTTGCCCTGTTCTGAATTATTGTTATCATTTCCGGAATTTTCAGCAGGCACTTCAACGACTTCAATAACTTCAACGACTTCTGTTTTTTCCTCACCGTTATCATCAGTAGCGGGCTGTCCGTCAGGTTCTGTTACCTTTACGAGTTCAGTAACCGGCTGTCCGTCGGGTTCTGTCACTTTAACGAGTTCAGTAGCTGGTTCTTTTGTAGTTTTTTCATCTGAACCGGAATTGCTGTCTGCGGAAGATTCGGGGTCGGGAGCATTAAGGTCGGCATTAGGGTCACCCGGAGTAAGCTTGTTTCCGCTGGCAGCTGCTCCTATTTCAAGAGGATATTTCATTGTAGGCTTTCCCTCTACCTGTGTCTGAGAGGAGGAATCGGAATCCGAAACCCAACCAGTATCTTTTGCGCATGATACAAAGCTCATTGAAGCGATGCATAACACTGAAAATACAGCAATAATTCTTTTCATAGTATTTTTCATGTAAAAAATCCTTTCTGAAATATGTCTGTTTTGTCGGGAATTGTCAGGCTATCAACTCCCATATTTACCATACTATTATACACGACCTTTCACGATTTGTCAAGGTCTGTACTAAAATATAATTCATTTTTCATCTAACAAACACAAAACATGAATAAATAAAAAACCGGTAAATTAGAAAAAACTATTGCATTTTTAATCATTGTGTGCTATAATAAGTGCATGATGAAATCAGGATGAATTGGTTATAACATATTCTGATAGATATAGGGGGTTCTATGTTAAAAGCTATCTGTTCAAAGATAGAACTCACCCACAGCGTTTTTTACTGCTGTATTGATGATATTATTGATTATCCGGAGCTGAAAGCCAATAGAAATTATGATTATTGCCTTAAAAATCCCTCTTGGAAAACAGTGTTCCAAAAGGGATAAAAAACTTGCTGTAATAATCAGTTTCTACAGACTTTCGGATTATTCCTCTGTACCTGAACCGATTTCTGTCTGACGTGCTATATCTTCAAATTCACCTGTCGCACCTGCACCCAAAAATTCAAGAGCATTGCTGTCAAAGTAGAACCAGATACAGAAAGCCGCAAGACCTGAATTGTTCTTGATATTGATATTCATATCTACAGTATCGCCCTGTTTACAGCTTATTCTATCGCCGTAAAGTACGAGACCTGTCTCACCTGAAACATCAGCGGCTTCAATTTCTCCGTTGTTTACTCTTATAACGCCGTTTATATTCTTTTCAGGATGTAATATATTTCCGTCAATATCGGAGATGTTGGGAGATATTCTTACTTCGTAGTCTCCGTCGGGAATATTTTCCTTGACTTTAAACTGGACTGTAAGCATATCGCCTTCAAAGTAGAAGTTTTCGACCTTTGAAATATCAAACCACATAGCATAACGTCCGTCCTCGGCAGAAACATAGCTTTTATTGTTTCCGGAAGACTGATTATCGTTACTCTGTTCTGAATTATCATTATCATCTCCGGAGCTTTCGGCAGGCACTGTAACAACTTCGGTGACTTCAACGATTTCGGTTTTTTCCTCACCGTTATCATCAGTAGCCGGCTGTCCGTCGGGTTCTGTTACTTTCACGAGCTCAGTAGCCGGTTGTCCGTCAGGCTCTGTCACTTTCACGAGTTCGGTAGCCGGTTCTTTTGTAGTTTTCTCATCTGAACCGGAAGTGCTGTCTGCGGAAGATTCAGGGTCGGGAGCATTAAGGTCGACCGGAATAAGTGAGTTTTCGCCGCCGGCTGAACCTATTTCAAGCGGATATTTCATTGTAGGTTTTCCCTGTGACTGAGAGACGGAATCAGAATCAGAAACCCAACCTGTATCTTTACTCGCACATGATACAAAACTCATTGAAGCGATGCATAACACTGAAAATACAGCAATAATTCTTTTCATAGTATTTTTCATGTTAAAAAATCCTTTCTGAAACGTATCTGTTTTGTCGGGAATTGTCAGGCTATCAATTCCCGTATTTACCTTACTATTGTACACAACCTTTTATTATTTGTCAAGGTCTTCACTAAAATATAATTTATTTTTCATCTAACAAACACAAAACATCAAATTTAAAAACTGGAAAAATAAAAAAAACTATTGCATTTTTGATTGTTGTATGTTATAATGAAAACAGTGGAATCGGAATGAATTTGTTATAACATTTTCCGATAAGTATGGGGGTTTTTATGTTAAAAGCTATCTGTTCAAAAAAGGAACTCACTCACAGCGTTTTTTATTGCTGTATCGACGATATTATTGATTCTCCGGAACTTGAGAAACTTAAAAATATCACCCATCATATTTCGACAACAAGATTCCAGCACTGCCTCAATGTCTCGTATTACGGATATAAAATCTGCCGGTTTTTAAAGCTTGACGCACGTTCTGCTGCAAGAGCAGGACTGCTCCACGACCTATTCTACTATGACCGTAAAAAATATAATGCCGGCAAAATAAAAGGTCAGCCGAGCCACAGCAGAAATCATTCTGATGTTGCTCTGCATAACGCCGAACTTCTTACGGATATATCACCCAAAGAACGTGATATTATTCAGAAACATATGTTTCCGATGACAATTGCACTTCCGAAATATAAAGAAACTTATATAATTACTTTCGTTGATAAATACTGTGCTGTACTGGAATTTTGTATTCCTAAAGTACAGAAAATAATAGGAGCTTGTTCTCACGGGAATAAGAACTGAATATAAGGAGGATTTTTTTATGAATATTGAAACAAAATGTCTTCATTCCGGCTATACACCAAAAAATACAGAGCCGAGAGTTGTTCCTATCGTGCAGAGTACGACTTATGTCTATGATTCAACCGACGACGTCGCCGCTGTATTTGATGACCCGACCAGAAGCCTGATTTATTCACGGTTTGAAAATCCGACCGTTATGGCGGTCGAGGAAAAAATCGCCGACCTCGAGGGCGGAATCGGTGCAATGTGTACATCAAGCGGACAGGCTGCCACTATGTGCGCACTGCTTAATATTCTGCAGGCCGGTGACAGCTTTATTTCCACCACTACGGTGTACGGCGGAACTATAAATCTTTTTGCTGTCACATTCAAAAAAATGGGAATCGAATGTATATTCGTGAGTCCCGATTCCTCGGAAGAAGAAATAAGAAACGCATTCAAACCGAATACAAAAGCTGTTTTCGGCGAAACTATCGCCAATCCGGCACTTACCGTGTTTGATATAGAAAAATTCGCAAAAATAGCACATGAAAATAATGTTCCGCTTATTGTGGACAATACTTTTCCTACTCCGATACTCTGCCGTCCGATTGAATACGGTGCAGATATTGTAATTCACTCAACTTCAAAATATATGGACGGACACGCTGTTCAGGTCGGCGGAGTTATTGTTGATTCCGGAAATTTCAACTGGGCTAACGGAAAGTTCCCCGAATTTACAGAGCCCGACGAAAGCTATCACGGTATCGTGTATACTGAATCATACGGAAAATCCGCCTATATTGTCAAGGCCCGTATGCAGCTTATGCGTGATTTCGGCTGTTATCCTGCCGCACAATCTGCGTTCTATCTTAATCTCGGACTCGAAACCCTCGCCGTTCGTATGAAACAATACTGCACGAACGCTTTGGCTGTTGCAGAATATCTCGAATCAAACGATAAAGTCGAATCCGTAAATTATCCTGCTCTTTCAAGCAGTCCATATAATGAACTCTGCAAAAAATATCTTCCCGACGGTGCAAGCGGTGTAATTTCATTTGTGATAAAAGGCGGACGGAATACCGCTGTAAAATTCATGGATTCCCTCAGTCTTGCTTCAAACGAGGTTCATGTTGCCGATATAAGAACCTGCGTTCTGCACCCGGCAAGTGCAACTCACAGACAGCTTACCGATGAACAGCTCATCGCTGCCGGAATAAACGGCGGAATGATACGTCTTTCTGTGGGACTTGAAAATATTGATGATATTCTTAATGACCTGAAAAAAGCATTTGACGCAATATAGTAAATTATCAGTTGAATAATTAAGAAATAACCATAATGAAAGATATTATACTTCCGATATTTTTTGTGCTGCTTTGGGCGAAAAATGCATACTGCTTAAAATTTGCACTTCAATTTCTTCACGATGTCAAAGCAAATGCATATGTCGAGTGTTGGGCAAAAATTATTTGGGCATTCAGCACATCGGGCGGAACTTATTTCAGCAGGAAATATGCCAAAGCAGTCTATACAGTTGATGGGAAGCAGATACACAGTAAAATGATTTGTGCATGTGATTTCAGAATAGACAAAGGAAATATACTTACCGTTATATTTCCTGAAAGCAATCCAAAAATATTTGCTCTTTCAAAACAACATGTAAAGAATGCAGTTCTGACTTATGGCGTATTAACAGCAGTGTTTGCATTCTGTTCTATTGGTATGACAATTATATACTTACTCGCATTTTTTGAGTAATAAAAAATAACATAGTTTCTTATCTATTCATTATTGATGCGACTGATTACATAGTTTAGGAAAATTAGTAATAAAAACATTTTCAGCCTGTTGGTACAGATTCTCAAAATAATCAATCAATAGAATAAGCAACAAAAAAGGAACGTTCTGCACGTTCCTTTTTTATATTATTAATTTATTTTGTGCCGAAAATTCTGTCGCCGGCATCGCCTACGCCCGGAACTATAAATTTATCCTCATTAAGTCCCTTATCCATTACGCCTGTGTATATATCAACATCGGGGTGAGATGTCTGTACTTTTTCGATTCCCTCCGGAGAGCAGATAATACACATAAACTTGATGTTCTTTACGCCGATTCTCTTTAACTCGTCGATTGCTTCAACTGCCGAATGTCCTGTTGCAAGCATAGGGTCAACTATAATAACATCACGTTCGGCAATATCATCGGGCATTTTGCAGTAATATCTGACAGCTTCCTTTGTTTCCGGCTGTCTGAATATTCCGATATGACCTATTTTTGCAGCCGGAACAAGTGCGGTAACTCCGTCAATCATTCCGAGACCTGCACGGAGTATCGGAACAAATGCCAGCTTACGTCCGGAAATTACTTTTGTTTTTGCTACGGCTACCGGAGTTTCTATCTCGATTTCCTTAAGCGGAAGGTCACGTGTTGCCTCATAGCATATAAACATTGCTATTTCCGATACAAGTTCCCTGAACTCTTTTGTACCCGTGTTCTTGTCTCTCAGCAGTGATATTTTATGCTGTACGAGAGGGTGGTTTATAATATGTAAATTTCCCATAAAAACAACTCCTGTTATTATTATTCTATCATATCAATTCTACGCTGATGCCGTCCGCCCTCGAATCCTGTGGAAAGAAATATTTCCGCAAGTTCGCAGGCAAGACCGTTTCCGAGAGTACGTGCGCCCATACACATTACATTTGCATTATTGTGAAGTCTTGTATATTTTGCCGAAAACGAATCCGAACACAAAGCGGCACGTATTCCTTTGAATTTATTTGCAGAAATACTCATGCCTATTCCTGTACCGCATATGAGAATACCTTTTTCACATTCTCCTGATAATATGAGTTCGCATACTGCCTTTGCTATCACCGGATAATCGCAAGGCTCTCCGTCTGTTCCCATGTCCTTAAGTTCATATCCTTTTTCCGTCAGTGCCGATATTACAGCTTTTTTCATTTCCACGCCTGCGTGGTCACAGCCTATTGCTATCATTTAATCTGCTCCTTTGATTTTCTTTCATTTATTTTTTCTGCCTGAACTTTTTGCAGATAAGAGACTTCAAGTTCGTCTGCCGTAACAAATTCCTGATGAAGTGCACCGAGACATACTCCTGAAGCACTCTGCAAACGTCCCTGCGGAGGTGCTATTATAAACATCGGGGAGCGGTAATCACTGAAAAAGTCTGACGCTCCGTCTCCGCACAGCATAACTTCCGTGCCGTTGAATGCAAGAAACTCGGCGAGTTCATCACGGCTTATCAGCTTTTCCGGCATAAGTACATCAAGTTCATAGCAATTGCTTTTATATACTGCCGTATAAACAAGATTCGCACGGGCTTTCATCACGGAACATATAGTTCCCTGATACGAAATATTATTATATGCAAGTCCGGCGAGTGTCGAAACCCCACAGCATTTGCAGTCAAGAGCAAAACTCATAGCCTTTGCGGCTGCGATTCCTATTCTTAGTCCGGTATAGCTTCCCGGCCCTTTCGCCACGGCTATACAGTTAATATCGTGAACTGATTTTCCGGTCTGTTCCAGAAGTTCTTTCACCATAGGCATAATCACCTGTGAATGGGTTTTCTCTGTATAGACCCTTTTTTCGCCGAGGAAAACCTCGGTATCCGCATCGAGAAGCGATACCGAAGCAGTTCTGCCCGATGTATCAATTCCAATCAGAAGCAAATCGTCCGCCCTCCTCTATGATTATCTCACGTTCGTTCAAGCCGAGCGTATTTATTTTGATACGTATAACGTTTCCGGAAAGAAACTCCGATATATTCTCCGACCATTCTATAACCGCTATATTATGCTCGAAATCGTAGTCCCAGAATCCGGAAGATTCGAGTTCCTCCTCGGTCTGTATTCTGTACATATCAAAATGATATATATTTATGTTTCTTCCGGAATACTCATTAACGAGGGTAAACGTCGGGGAACTGACATCATCTTCAAGTCCGAGACCGACCGCAAGACCACGTGTGAACGTGGTTTTTCCTGCTCCGAGACCACCCGTATATGCTATAATGTCGCCGGCTTTAAGCAGCCTGCCGAGTTTTTCGGCAATCTGCATTGTTTCTTCTGCTGATTTTGTAACTACTCTCATAATCAGAACAATCCCGTAATATTGCCGTTGTCGTCGCAGTCTATATTCAATGCCGACGGAGCTTTCGGGAGACCGGGCATTGTGAGTATATCACCGGTATATATTACAACAAATCCTGCTCCGGCGGAAACTCTTGCATCACGTACAGTGATATTGAATCCCTCCGGTTTTCCGAGAAGAGACGGGTCGTCCGAAAGAGAATACTGAGTCTTTGCAACACACACCGGAAGATTTCCGAAACCGATACTTTCAATTTCCTTTATTGCCTTTTCTGCCTGAGTAGTATATATTACTCCGTCCGCACGGTAGATTTCACGGGCAAGCGTTTCTATTTTTTCTTTTATAGTGATTTCTGTTCTGTAAAGAGGGCGGAAATCGCTGTTACAGAGTTCAACCGTACTGCAAACCTTTTCGGCGAGGTCTGTTCCTCCCTCGCCACCCTTTGCGAACACTTCGCACATGGAAACTTCCACGCCCATTTCATTACAGAAATTACGCACGAAATCGAGTTCGGAATCTGTATCGGTATGGAAACGATTAATCGCCACCACAACCGGAACATGGAACTTGTGCATATTCTCAATATGAGCCTGAAGATTCACGATACCTCTTTCCAGTGCCGGAATATTTTCTTCTGCAAGTTCATTTTTCGGAACTCCGCCGTTGTATTTCAACGCACGCACTGTAGCTACAAGAACTACACACGCCGGAGTCAGTCCGCCGTATCTGCATTTTATATCAAAAAACTTTTCAGCTCCAAGGTCAGAACCGAATCCGGCTTCTGTTATACAGTAATCGCCGAGCTTAAGAGCAAGTTTTGTGGCACGTACCGAATTACAGCCGTGAGCGATATTTGCAAACGGCCCTCCGTGAATAAATGCCGGATTATTTTCAATCGTCTGCACAAGATTAGGCTTGAGAGCATCTTTCAGAAGTGCAGTCATTGCACCTGTACAGCCGATTTCACGTGCGAATACCGGTTCACCGTCAAGATTATACGCAACAAGAATATCACCAAGACGTTTTTTGAGATTGCCCAAATCAGTTGCAAGACAGAGAATCGCCATAATTTCGGAAGCAACAGTAATATTAAATCCGTCCTCACGTGGAACGCCGTTCATCTTTCCGCCAAGTCCGACTACAATATTCCGGAGTGCACGGTCATTCATATCCATACAGCGTTTGAAAAGTATGCGTCTCTGGTCGATACGAAGCTGATTTCCCTGCTGAATATGATTGTCAATCATTGCACAGAGAAGATTATTAGCCGACGTTATTGCGTGCATATCACCGGTAAAATGAAGATTTATATCCTCCATAGGAACAACCTGAGCATATCCTCCTCCTGCCGCACCTCCCTTGATTCCGAAAACAGGTCCGAGAGACGGTTCACGGAGTGCGAGGACAGCTTTTTTTCCGATTCTTCCCATAGCTTCCGCAAGTCCGACGCTAACGGTTGTCTTTCCCTCACCTGCCGGAGTGGGATTTACAGCGGTTACGAGTATAAGTTTTCCGTCCTTGTTGAAAGCCGTTTTTGAATACAGGATTTCCGAAACCTTTGCTTTATAGTGACCGTATGGTTCGAGATAATCCTCACTTATGCCGAGTTCTCCGGCAATTTCTTCTATTTTTTTCATATGTGCATTTTTTGCGATTTCGATATCCGACAACATATAGAAATACCTCCATAATTCGGGGATTATCCGGCACAATCAATAACATATTATTCAATCAAATAATTAAAAATCAGACCGGTATATCATTTTGACTTTTTGATTATTATACCATATTTTATTTCAGATTGCAATAGCAAATTACAAATATGCTTCCGAATCTGTCAGAAATGTGACATCCTCCCCCGCCTATAGAGGCGGGGGGTTTCTTGCTGGAAGAGGATAAATAATGCTTTTACTGAAAGATTATATCATTATTTGTATATTTTGTCAAGGGGTTGCAATTTTATAAAAAATGATGTATAATAATGTAGAAACAATAAAAAGAAAAGGAGTTTTTAAATCATGGAAGAAAAAGAACAATCAAATTCCCTTGCCACGGAACCCGTCTCAAGACTTATGGTCAGATTTGCAGTGCCGAGCATTATCGGTATGCTTGTAAGTGCGCTGTACAATATTGTAGACCAGCTGTTTATCGGTCAGGGAGTCGGTACGGACGGCAATGCTGCCACAAATGTTGCTTTTCCGTTCTCGACGCTTTGTATAGCCGTTGCACTTCTGCTGGGAATAGGAGGTGCTTCGTGCTTCAATCTGACAATGGGACGGGGCGACACCAAACGTGCCGGATATTTCGCCGGAAATGCATTCACTATGCTGATTATCAGCGGAATTTTCATAAGTGCCATAACTTTCGCATTTCTTACTCCCCTGCTGAAACTTTTCGGTTCACCCGATGATATTCTGCCATATGCAAAGGATTATGTATTTGTATCTGCGTTCGGATTTCCGTTCCTGATACTTACCACCGGCGGAGGTCATATAATAAGAGCCGACGGAAGTCCTCAGATGACAATGGCGTGCAATCTCACCGGAGCATTAATAAACACCGCACTTGATGCTCTTTTTGTTCTCGTGTTTGACTGGGGAATGAAAGGTGCGGCTCTTGCAACTGTAATAGGACAGGTTGTATCTTCGGTTATAGTAATCGTATACATACGGAAATTCAAAACAGTAAAACTTACCGCAGAACATTTCAGACCTCAGTGGAAAACAATACAGCGTATATCATCAATAGGAATGGCATCATGTTTCAATCAGCTTGCAATTATGATAGTTCAGATAGTCCTCAACAATTCGCTTAAACACTACGGTGCATTGTCGGAATACGGCGACAGCGAACCTATTGCAGTTGCCGGAATCATAATGAAAGTAAATATGATTGTATTTTCTGTTGTAATCGGTCTTGCTCAGGGAACTCAGCCGATACAAAGCTATAACTACGGAGCTAAAAACTACGGCAGAGTAAAACAGTCGTATAATCTCGCCCTGACAACAAGTGCCGTGATTTCGGTAATTGCATTCATATGCTTCCAGTCTTTCCCACGTCAGATACTTTCAATGTTCGGAACAGGTACGGAAACATATTTCAGTTTCGGAATAAAATTCTTCCGGATATTCCTGTTCTTCACGTGGCTTAACTGTATTCAGCCGATTTCCTCGACATTCTTCACATCAATCGGAAAACCTATAAAAGGCATATTCCTGTCGCTTACAAGACAGATACTGTTTTTTATACCGATTCTGATTGTTCTGCCGTTATTCTTCGGAATTGACGGAATAGTCTACACCGGCTGTATCGCCGACCTGCTTTCAGCGGTAGTCGCAATATTCATGACGGTTTTCGAGTTCAGAAATATGAAACAGCTTGACAATATGAAATAAACATGATATAATTATTACATCAATACGAAAGGACTTTTCAGAATATGAAAACTATTGGAATCATCGGTGCAATGCCGTCAGAACTAAAAGATATACGCCTGACCCTCGGAACTGCCGGAATAAAAAATATATCCGGATTTGATTTCTATGAAAATATGTACCACGGAAACCGTATCATAAACGTCTGCTGTGGAATAGCAAAAGTGAACGCTGCTCTCTGCACTCAGGTGCTTATAGATAATTTCAATCCGGATTGTATTATAAATACCGGAGTTGCCGGAGGTATGGACAGCATTGTCAAGGTATGCGATGTGGTTGTATCTACTGAGGTTATGCCTCATGACCTTGATTTGCATTTCCTTAACGACTATCCGCCGTACTGCGGAATCTTCAAAGCAGACGACAAACTCATCAAAAACGCCGTAAACGTATGCAGTGATATGGGTGTTAATTCGTTCTGCGGACGTATTGTATCGGGAGAAGCGTTTGTGTCTGATAACTGTCTGAAAGCAGAAATCAAAGAGAAATTCAATCCGTATGCCGTCGATATGGAAAGTGCTGCAGTAGGTCATGCGTGCTATCTTAACAAAACCCCGTTCGTGAGCGTCCGCTGTATATCCGACAATGCCGACGATGACGGTGCTATGTCCTTTGACGAATTTGAAAAAATCGCTGCAAAACGTGTGGCGGAAATCGTACTTAAAATGACAGATAATATCAAGGAGTGAACAACATGAAAAAAACAATATCATTGATTTCATCAGCAGTATTGCTGTACACAGCTGTATCTTCTCCGGTGGTAATAAATTCATACGCCGAAGATTATATCCCGCTCGTGTACATGAGAACACATGAAAATTCCGCCGTGACAATCGAACCGGACGGAACAGCAGTAATCGACAGAAACGCAATCACCGACGGATTCACCCTTACGGCAGATATATTTATCCGTGATGATTCAAAAAAATGCTGGTTTGTTTCCCCGAAATGGAAGTGCAGGAGCGAATATATAAAACTCAATAATATAGTTGTTCCCGAACCTCACGCATACACCGAAAAAGACGGTCAGAACCGCACCGGAACATCATTCAGCATAAAGGAAAATATTAACGTTGCTACGTACACGTGCAAGGTAACTGATTTGTACGACCGTTCCGAAATGATACCCTACGGCGAAAATACCGACGACTATCCCCTTGTTACTTTCGATATGACAATATCGCCCGATATTCCGGACGGTACGTATGAAATCTACTTTCTTTCGGAAGTGGAAGACGCCGGAATAAACAAGGAATCTGAAATCGCTATGCGAAATGATTCACAGTACGACGGACTTCCGGAAATGGAAAGCCTGTTCATACGTATCGGAGAAAATTCCCTGCAAAAAGGCGATATAGGCGGTGACGGAAAAATAGACGCTACAGATGCTACAGACGTACTTGTGGAATATTCACGGCTTTCAACCAACCAGCCCAGCGGATTCACAGCCGAACAGACATACGCCGCCGATATTGACAACGACGGCAAAATCGATTCGTCAGATGCTTCATTCATTCTTACCTATTATGCGTATCTGTCCACAAAAGGCGACGGCGAAACTATTCCCATAGAGGAATACATCAAAAATAACAATTCTTAAACGATATTGTTTTTCAGTGCAAATACCGCCAGCTGGGTTCTGTCTTTCAGATTGAATTTTTCGAGAAGCCGGGATATTCCGTTTCTTACTGTTCCCTCTGCAAGATAAAGCTCACTGGCAATTTGTCTGTTGTCGTATCCGTCGCATATAAGACGGAGGAAATCAACTTCACGGGGTGTCAAATCATAATTTTTCGGAGACGGTTTCAATGCCGTCTCTTTTTTTATCGAACGGAAAACATTATCGCAGAACACATTTATTCCGCCCGATACCGCACGTATTGAATTTATTATCTGACTGCTGTCCATTTCTTTGAGTATATAGCCGTCCGCACCGCCTGCAAGTGCTGAATTTACTGTCTCTTTGTCGTCAAAGGTGGTAAGCACAAGAACTTTTATTCCGTCAAGTTTTTCCTTTATCTGATGAGTGCCGTAGCTTCCGTCAAAATCGGGCATACGCATATCCATGAGAACAACGTCGGGACGCATACGCACAGACATTTCAAATGCTTCTTTTCCGTCGGAAGCCTCGCCGATAACCTGTATATCATCACAGCCGGAAAGAACCGCTTTTATTCCGGCTCTGATTATTGCTATATCATCGGCTATCAGAACTTTTATCATATTTCTACCTCCATGTAATCAAAGAACTGTGCGGAAACTGCACAGCTCTTTGATAATAAAATTTAATTATTTACTCTCAGCTTGATGATGGTGCTGAATCCATCGCCCTCCGATGATGAAAATTTAACTGTTCCGCCGATTTTCTCTATACGTTGACGTATTCCGGACAATCCTTCACGCTCGTTTATTTTTTCACAACCTCTGCCATTGTCGAAAATATAGAGTTCAAGGCGTTCGTCAAGGAATTTCAGAATAATATCAATTCTGTCTGCTCCGGAATACCGCATGGAATTTGTTACGGTTTCTTTTACGGTGTCATATATTTCACGTATGCAGAACGAATATCTTTCATCTTCTTTTCCCTGCACACAGATTTCTGTTTTTATATTGCGTACAGCTGTTGTGACGGTTTCAACTGCTTTCGTAACGGAAGTCATAAAGCTGTCATCACGAAGATTATTTATGGAGCATCTCAGCTGTGTTATTCCTCCACGTGAAAGACCGTCTATTTCCGAGGAATAGTCGTGTATGCGGTCAATATCGTTTTCAGTTCCGATAATTTTCGCAATAGAGCTTATCATTGTGAATGTATGACCTGCCGAATCGTGAATTTCCTGAGCTATTCTGTTTCGTTCCTGTTCCAGAAAGAGTTTTTTTCCGGCATTAAGAAGCTCATAGTATTCGCTCACGTCCGTGATTATGAGTATACTGGCGATAAACGCTCCCTTTTTATTGACACACCGGCTTTTTTTAAGATTATAATTTATTCCGTTCATGACAAATTCGGCGGAATCACTGTCGTTTTCAACGGAAATTCTTTTGTAGAGTTCCTCCATATCCGGCGAATCCGATACAGGAAGAATTTTTTCGGCGGATTTGTTTATGTAAGTCATATGATTTTCAGAATCAAACACCGCAACTGCCGAAGAAATATTATTTATAGTATCACGTATGGCTATTCTGTTTATATTCAGCAGACCATAACGGCGTATGGCAATAAGAATCATGATTACCGAAAAAGCAAAGAAAAGCGGTGTGAGTTCAATTTCGGCGTGGATTATTCCGGTGACTGTGAGAGTGTTTACAACCAAAGGAACTGCCGTGGCAAGAGTAAGCAGAATCGCCTGACTTATTGTTTTCCTGCTCCGTATAAGAATCAAGGATATGCCTGCAATTATTAAAATATAAAATAAAATCTGGAACACATAGAAAAGTATGTTATACTTAATATTTTTTATTTCAAATTCCGCATAATACAGCCCGTGAAGCGGATTCGAGGCAATCACGCCGAACATCACAGCCGGAAGTATCGAAAGAACTATTGAAAAAATCCTGAAATTTCCGGATATTCCGGAATATTCCGCCGAAAACATAAGCCATGACGGAGCAAATACACATATCCCGAGGTTGCCTATAAGATAGCTGATTAAAAGCTGTGTATCCGTAACAGAAAAAAGTATCAGAAGCTGTGAAATTATCCACAGCACTATCGAAAGCTGACATATAATAAATAACCTTGTCATCATATTACTGTTGCCCTGACGAAGTATCCAGCCTACCGTGCCGAGCATTCCGATAAGTCCGAGAGTAAGAAAAACTGATGCCGTAATCATACGTTACCAGTTCCAGTCGCTGAAATGCTTAAGCAGTTCCGATTTTACTGTTCCACCTTTTTTTCTGCATATTTCGTTGACTGTGGCAATAAAAATGAAAATCGCTCCGACAATAAGAAGATATATCCACCAGCCAGCTTTATTGAAATATCTGAACGTGGAAACAGCCGTTATAATCACAAGAGCCGTTGAAGATACAATAAACCATGTCTTGCTTTTGATAAAGAATGACCATATCAGTATAGCAGATGTCACCGCAAGAACAAATATTCTGTTTCCGGCATTGTCGTAAATAATGCCGTCTATCATAAGTCCGATAAATGATATGATAAATATAAAAGTTGATGCATTCTTTGAGATGTTCGGGAAATCTCTCCAGATAATCCGGTATGCCACGCCGAGAAGAAATATAATTCCGAGAGTTATTTTACTTCTTATCATGCTTTCGTCGGGATTCAGGAACGGACGTATCATAAACGCAAACGACGCAATCGTTGCCGATACTGAGAAAAGAACAGACGCATCTTTCTTTTTTGTATTTCTTTTTACAAGAACCGCAAAGAATATCGCCATCGAAATAAACCGCAAAAACCACGCTGTACGGTTCATTGACATCGGGAGAAGTGCTGTCCATGCCGAAATAAGAAATACATCATAGATTTTTTTACCGTTTTTCTCAGAACGGAATCCCTCCGGAAAAACAATTCTTGATACCGCCATAAGAACCGCAAAAAGCATAAACATAATATAAGATACGGTATCTCTGTAAAGATTGAAATATCCGTCAGAAACGGTATAAGTCAGAATCACTCCCGAAGCTACCGATATACAAGCGATGATATTGTTTTTTGTCATATGGGACATTATAAAATTAATTACAATAAGTCCGGCAGTCACCGCAAAAAGTTCCGGAGACAACGACAGACAAAACAGAATCACAGCAGATACCGCCATATTTACGTATATGATAACGTCGGAACGCTCCGGACAACTGGCGTGCAGACGGAAATTTATTTTAGGCAGAAATATGAAAAATCCGGCAGATGCCATATATATCAGCGAAAGCATTCCGAATACAAGAACATTCAGACCTTGTTCGGAATTTATCATAAAATCTTCCAGACGGTATAAAAGGAAATTCGCTGTAATAAACGGAAGAACCGGTGCGAAAAGTCCAGCGGTTATCTGTACGCTTTTTCTTTTATGGAGTGCATATTCCGCAATGGCTACAGACACAATCACCGGAGCTATAAAATGCAGAATCCATAATTTACCGCCGTACCATGCCATTGATGTAATCGCTCCGAATACCGCCGAAATAAGCGTAATCACACGGGAAAATGTGTAATTCCGAGGAATCACACGATTTACCACGTAAAGAATCAGAAGTGCAATTCCGAAAATCAGGGCTATAAATCTTGTTGAAAATACAGAATCCATGTCAAGCCGGAAGCATATGGCAGTAATTAAATATGCAGTAAAAATATTTACAAAAATTGATGTCCATTTCTGTTTTTTTAAAAATCCATATAATATCAGCTGTGCTATTATGATTCCTGAATTTATAAATACATATGATTCGGGTCTGAATATCGTGAATATATCATATATAACCGCCGAAAAAGTATACGTCACCGCCGAAATATCACCTATAAGATACATCGGTTTTTCTATGACAGTTCCACGGAACGGCTTTATAATATGGAATACGGCAATAAATACAGCTCCGACCGCCGTCAGCATAAGTGAAATTATTCCCAGTGATGATGATGCGGGCGTGTAATCCGTAATCATAGCCGTCTGAATACACCCCAGTACAACAGCGGACGAAATAAATCCGAATCCGGCATAATGACACGCTGTCTTTTTATAAATCGGATATGAAATAAAAAACGACAAGGCTATCAGAAGCGAAAGAAGCGAATAAAGCATAAACGCTCCGTTTCCGTCCGGCGAGAGCCATTTTCCCATAAGTCCGTAATATCCCGCCGTCAGAAACGAAATAGATGTAAATATAGTTCCGATTGTATAAAATGCTCCGGAAGTACGCTCCAGACCTGCTACGAATTTCATGAGGACACATATCATAAATGCAAGTACCGCCGAACCGGCAAGAGCACCGACACGCCCAATCGGTTCAAACTTCACCCAGTTTGCGACTACAAACGTAAGAGCGGAAAGTATAATAAATACAGTTCCGATTATAAGCATTACAGCCGATGCCGGAAGTTTTGCACGCTTTTTTTCCGGCTTGATTTTAACGGGTTGCTGAAATGTATACAACGGAGACTGTAGAAATTCCGGCTTCGGCGGAATAACGGAAACAGGTTCAATCCGGTTATGCAGTTCTTCTCTGTTCTGCTGTTGTTCCTGCTCCTCCGGATTTACGGAAACGTTGTTTTCCGTGTCCGCAATATTCTGCGGATTCTGTTGCCGTTGCTGATATTGATTCTGCTGAAAATTTCTGTATTCCTGCATTTTCCGCAAATCCTCAATACTTCCTTTTGAAACTGCCGAAACGCCTGCAATAACACCGCCTACAATAAGAAACACAATTATAAATGATGCCAGTTCCATAAAATTCCCTCACTTTCATTCACAATATTCATGATATTATTATACCATAAATTCCTGATTTTGGAATATGCCGGAAGTCATTCCGTCAGTGACATTTGTCACTGTTATCAGAATAAACACATTTAATTAAACAATTCGCATTCATTTATTATTTTTTCGGATAAGGATTTTATTGTATAACGTGACTTGCTTTCTCCGTTCAGCCATATGACTACACTGCATTTTCTGAAAAATTTCTGAAAGATATTCTGTTTTATCTGTATCAGTGCGATGTGATTTTTTTTCGCTATAACTGTATGAAACGATGTCCATTTGGAACAGCGTATCACTATTTTATCGCCGTATACCGACAATCCGGTGGTATTGAGTGCCACCGTCTTAACGGCAGTAAACCAGATACACGGTATTTCCGCCATAATAAAAATAAATACAATAAGTTCTCCGGTATCGGGAAACAATCTTTCCGCCAACCTGTAGAGTACCGGCATGATAACCGTAAGTATTGCCGGAATCCCTGCATAACTTACGAATGCGGATTTTTTCGGTCTGTACTGAGGCTTTTCGTCAAGCACAACACCGTCCGACCAAAATTCTCCGCCTATACTGTCGCCGTTCCTCAGCGGAATAAGCACCGGAAGATATGAATTGCTTCCGTAGCCGGGACAACTTATATTAACGCTGAACGCACGGCATAGCTTCATGATGATATTCTGACGTATATCCGTATAGTTGATATGCTGTACTTTTATTTTATATCTCCGTCTTTTGAAAAGACCACATACTATATCATAATATCTGCGGTCGGCGGAAATCCGGAATCTTGCATATCGTGTGACATTCATGAAAAAAGACAGAAACCATGCAGAAAGAAAAAAAAGTCCCGTGATTACGGCTATTTTCGGTATGCCGATAAGCAGACGGCTGTAAATCATTTCTGTGGTCTCCGTGATACGGCTGAGTGAAAGTTCGATTATATCTCTTGTGATTTCTCCGCCCTTGAAAAAGAATGTGGCAATATAGACTGCTCCGGAAAATCCGCTTGAAAAAAACACCGAAAACAGCATGATTGATTTAATATCCGGTTCGGGAATATTTTTTATTTTGTTTTTATGGTCGATTCCGGGAATATTTGACATTATTTCCCGACCTAAACTGTCAGAAACCATAAGACTGAGGTCAGTCGATTTAAAAAATCCGGCTCTTGTCTCGCACCGCAGTATAGTAGCTTTAAGCGGAATCAGATAGAACACCCTTTCCGTTGACGAAACACTTATGCTTTCAAAAGGTATTGTCCGCTCTATGACTACAAAACACCCCTCCGTATGAATTATGGCATCATCTGTAATCGTTATGCGTGAGCAGTACCAGCGTATATATCCGTAAAGCAGAATTATTCCCAGAACAGCAATATCAAGCCACGCTCCACGAATCCACGCATATATTCCGGCAGGGTCGAATGTCCATACTGACAATCCACGCAGAAACGGGAATATCAGCATCCAGATATTTTTCATCGAATACCGCAGAATCCTTAATTTATGTTCGTGATACATATATTCACCTGCCCTGATATGTCATAATGATGATGAGGCTTTCCGGAGTTCGGCAATATCGTCCATGTTCAGGAACATAAGCCGGAGCTGACCTCCATAAACAAATAAAACCGCAAAGTTAAGCCCCGTATATTTTGAAAAAGGAGTTCTGACAACTGCCGAATACTGAACCGTTGAATATTTTACTGTTTTATCGGATTTGAAAATAACACCGCTGTGCTTTGTTATTTTCTCGTCGTCTGCCTCATAGCTGAGATAATCAAAATACAGCGGAAGATATATACAGTTCAGAAATATAACAATGGTAAGAAGTGCAGCAGCTATTATAACTACTATAATATTTACGGGTATATACATACGTGCGGCTATCAGAAAAAGAACAGAAGCCGATACGACTATTATCTGCATCGAAACAAGTGCGTTTTTATCAGGTTTGAATATTTTCATTCTTTTCCCCTTATTCAATGGTTTATGATAAATTAAAAATCATCTGCATACCTATATTATATACCAATTATTACAGAAAAGTCAAGGTGAATATTGATATGCTGGAAAAAATAAACGGATTTGTATGGGGAAACGGTCTTGTATTCCTGCTGATTTCAGTCGGAATAATATACACTTTTAAACTCGGATTTATTCAGCTTAAACTTCCGGTACTTCTTGTGAAAAACAGAAATTCTGGCAACAGCGGATTATCTCAGCTTAAAACGGTCTGCATGAGTCTCGGGACGGCTATGGGTACAGGAAATATAACCGGAACTGCAACGGCTCTTGTCGCCGGCGGAGCAGGAGCTGTATTCTGGCTGTGGATATCGGCCTTTCTCGGAATGGCGATAGTATACGCCGAAAATATACTTTCCGCAAAATACAGCGACCGGTATGTCAAAGGTCCTATGGCATATCTCGCCAAAGGACTCGGCAGTCCGTTTATGGCGTGGATATTTGCGTTGTTCTGCGTTCTTGCATCTTTCGGAATGGGAAGTATGGTTCAGATAAATACATTTGTTAAGAGCTTTGAGAATATAGGAAATATACATTATATTTCCGCACGTATAAAATTCATCTCTGCTGTATCTGTTTTTGTTATAGTATGGCTTATCACACGTGGAGGCGGAAAAAGTATCGGTACGACGGCATCATATATGCTTCCCGTGGCATCTGTGGCGTATATGATTGTATGTATATCGGTTATATTTGTTTTCCGTGAAAATATCATGAATATAATTGAACGCATATTTACAGAAGCATTCAGTTTCCGGTCAGCAGTCGGAGGAGGAGCAGGATATGCAGTATCTGTAGGCATACGGCGTGGAATATTTTCAAATGAAGCCGGTCTCGGAAGTTCTCCGATACTTCACAGTGCTGCCGGCGATACAGACCCGCACACTCAGGGACTCTGGAGTATGTTTGAAGTATTTTTCGATACAATAGTATGCTGTACCCTCACGGCTCTGATGATACTGTGCGGTTCTGAAAATTTCTCTGTATATGAAGCCGTTTCTTCTGTTCTTGGCGGATTTTCCGGAATATTCATATCCGCCGAAACCGGAATATTTGCACTGTGCACCGTCATTGGCTGGTACTATTGCGGAAATACAGCGTTTCTGCATATTTCGGGAGGACGATTTGAAAAATATTTCTGCGTGCTTTATGCGGTCTCTTCCGCATCGGGAGCTTTATTTTCTGCGGAATCCGTCTGGACTCTCTCCGATATTTTCAACGGACTTATGATTATTCCGAATCTTCTCGGTCTTATACTGCTTATGGGAAAAGTCAGAAAAAATTCTGTATGAAAAATTCATAAAATTTATTGAGTGAGATAATTTTATTTTGCTATTGACATATTCTGCTTTTTTGGGTATAATTATAATATCTTATTTTGTGAACGTGAACAGCGGTATATACCAGCTGTATAATTATGCAATATTTTAAATCAATTATATTTTATCTCAGAACCTGACCAGACAAACAGGTTCTTACCAGAAGGAGGCTGTAAAGTGAACGAAAACCACTCAAGCAAAAAAAGCGGAAAACAATTCGTACCGCATAAAAAAACAACTATATCACCAAATGTTTCCGGTTCTGAAAGATTTGGAAAACCGGTTCGTACAAAAAACACAGATTCAAAACCTAAACCAGTCCGTGAAATATCCACTACGAAACAGCAACGTATAAGACAGCCAAAGGAAATAAGAAGAACTCCTGTCAGAATTATCCCTCTCGGCGGACTTAACGAAATCGGAAAAAATATGACCGTATTTGAATGTTCAAACGATATTTTTATCCTCGACTGCGGTCTCGCTTTCCCTGATGCCGATATGCCCGGCGTTGATATTGTCATACCGGATTTCACATACGTAGAACGCAATGCAGACAAAATAAGAGGAATCGTAATAACTCACGGTCATGAAGACCACATAGGCGGACTTGCCTATCTGCTGAAAAAAATTAATGTTCCTGTATATGCAACCCGCCTTACTATCGGTCTGATAGAGGGAAAACTCAAGGAACAAGGTATACTGAATCAGGTAAATCTCAATGTCGTTTCTCCACGCAAAACGGTGAAAATGGGCTGTATGGCAGTTGAATTTATAAAAGTCAACCACTCAATACCCGATGCGGTCGGAATGGCTATCCATACCCCTGCCGGAATTATCGTTCATACCGGCGATTTTAAAGTTGATTTCTCACCGATTGACGGCGAAATAATAGACCTCGCCCGTTTCGGCGAACTCGGAAGCAAAGGTGTTCTCGCACTTATGGCGGATTCCACAAATGCCGAAAGAGCCGGATATACACATTCGGAACGCACCGTCGGCGAATCCTTTGAACGGCTTTTCCAAAAGGGCGAAGGAAAACGAATAATTATCGCAACATTTTCCTCAAATATCCACCGTATCCAGCAGATAATAAACTGTGCCGTCCGGTATAGCCGGAAAGTAGCCATATTCGGAAGAAGTATGGTAAATGTCATCAATACCGCAATCGAACTGGGCTATCTTGATGTTCCGGATAATATCCTGATAGATATAGAATCCATGAACCAATACAAAAACGAACAGATAGTAATTATTACTACCGGAAGTCAGGGAGAAGCTATGTCCGCTCTTACACGCATGGCAATGAACGACCACCGGGATGTTACAATTACGCCCATGGATTTTATTATAATTTCTGCCACTCCGATTCCGGGAAACGAAAAATTCGTGACACGTGTAGTAAATCAACTCATGAAACTGGGTGCAGAGGTAGTTTACGAAGCTATGTACGAAGTACACGTTTCGGGTCATGCCTGTCAGGAAGAACTCAAACTCATGCAGGCTCTTACAAAACCGAAATTTTTCATACCTGTTCACGGCGAATACAAACATCTCCAGAAACACGCCGTTCTTGTATCGCAGATGGGTATGCCGAAAGAAAACATCATAATCGCCGAAATAGGAAATGTTATCGAAACAGACGGTTTTACAATGAAAGTCGTTTCGCAAGTGCCGTCAGGACGTGTACTTGTAGACGGTCTCGGCGTAGGAGATGTAGGTTCTATTGTTCTGCGTGACCGCCGTCATCTTGCTCAGGACGGACTTATAATTATTGTTATCGGTATTGAAAAATCAGTCAACAAAATTGTCTCCGGCCCTGAAATTATATCACGGGGATTCGTATACGTCAGAGAAAACGAGGGACTTTTTGTAGATGCCAAAAATGTTCTGAAACATACCATTGCCAGATGTTCATACGCTGAAATGCGTGAATGGAACACTCTTAAAGGCAAGCTCCGTGATGCGGTTTCAGAATATATATATCAGAAAACAAAAAGAAGTCCTATGATTTTGCCTATTATCATGGAAGTATAATATCAGACAGAAAAGTTGGGTTTGACATATGAAAAAAAAATTTCCTGTAACGGTCTTAATACTTCTGATTGCTATTATAGCAAGTCAGATGTTTATGTCGCTGTTACTTCTTAAGTATAACAGGATATGCGGTGTTGCCGGACTATGCACATCACTCGCCCTTACTGCTGCTACTGCTGTTATATTTTGGATTTATTCAAGAAATCCTCTCAGGCATATTGCAAAAATGAATGCTCACCTCGAAAATTCTGCCGCCGAATATATGAATACGCTCCCAGCACCTATCGCCGTTTTCGGCGACAGCGAGGAAATATTATGGTATAACCGTTCCTTTCTTGAACTGATAAGCGGAGGAACAGACGCCTATGGAATAAGTTTCGAGAAATTCACGGGACTGAACATCAAAAAACTGAAATCTCCGGATTCGTCCGTATGTACAGTCAACGGACTTTCATACAGGATAATGTATGAGGAATTTACCGAAAACGATATTACATTTACAATCGCCTATTTTAAGGACGAAACTGAAAAATTCCGGCTTAAACGGGTTCTTGACGAAACACACCCGAATGTAGTTATCATGAATATCGATACCTACGACGAAATAATGCAGAATGCAAAGGAAAGCGAAAAAGCTCTTGCCTCCGTGGAAATCGAAAAGCTCATGGAAATTTTCATGGAAGGTACTGACGGATTTATAAAAAAAGTTTCGTCAAATACGTTCTATGCCATTATCGAGAAAAAACATCTTGACGAAAAAATAAACGGACGTTTTAAAATTCTCGACCTTGCACGGGAAATCAAAATCGCCGGAAAATATACTCTTACACTTTCCATAGGTATCGGAGACGGTGCAGAATCCCTTGCGGAAAGCGAAAAAATCGCAAGACAATGCCTTGATATGGCTCTCGGACGAGGTGGCGACCAGGCAGTCATCAAAACCGAAAACGGATTCCGGTTCTTCGGCGGATTATCAAAGGGCGTTGAAACTATGTCACGTACAAGAGCAAGAGTTATCGCCAATGCAATGCAGGATATTATCATGAGTTCTGATACCGTGTATATCATGGGACACCGTTTCGGCGACCTCGATTCCGTGGGAGCTTCATGCGGTCTTGCCGGTGCACTGAAACTTTTAAATAAAAAAGTGCATATTGTTGTTGACAGAACTAAAAATCTTGCTGTGAATCTTATAGAAAACGTCGAAAAACAGGCTGAACAGGAACTCTTTATATCTCCGTCGAAAGCTGTTCAAGATGTAACCGAAAACGACCTGCTTATCATCGTCGATACGCATAATCCGGATATTATCGAAAGCCGTGAACTTTACGACGCCTGCCGTCAGGTAGTCGTGATAGACCATCACAGAAAAACAGTCAATTTTATCAATAATTCCGTTATATTCTACCATGAACCAAACGCATCATCAGCATCGGAAATGGTAACGGAAATAATACAATACCTCCGTTTCAGCGGTGACAAAAAAATTCCGTCATACTGTGCCGAAGCCCTCCTCGCTGGAATTATGCTCGATACAAAAAATTTCGTCATGCGTACAGGCGTGCGGACATTTGAAGCGGCGGCGTTTCTCAGAAAACTCGGGGCAGATACTGTTTCTGTGAAACTGCTTTTCTCAAATTCTTTTGACTCGTATAAAAGAAAATCAAGTATTGTATCTGCCGCACAAATACATAAAAACTGTGCTGTTTCCGCAGCAGACTTTCAGTCGGACGATATACGCATTGTCGCACCTCAGGCGGCTGACGAACTCCTCAGCATTGAGGGCGTGGAAGCATCGTTCGCAGTATACCGCACAGGAGATATTGTCAATATTTCGGCTCGTTCTCTCGGAGCTGTCAACGTTCAGGTTATTATGGAACTTCTCGGCGGAGGAGGTCATCAGACTATGGCAGCCGCACAGATAAAAGACAAAACCGTTGAGGAAGCCGTCAATGAACTGATTCAGGCTATAGACAGCCGTGAACAGGAAATAAATTAATCACGAAAGGATTTTTTATCATGAAAGTTATTTATTTACAGGACGTAAAGGGTTCAGGAAAAAAAGGCGAAGTAAAAAACGTCGCCGACGGATATGCAAGAAATATGCTCTTTCCGAAAGGTCTTGCAATTGAAGCAACTCCCGCAAATCTTAATAAGCTCGCCGGTCAGAAATCTTCCGAACAGCACAGGATAGACACCGAAAAAAAAGCTGCTCAGGAATACGCCGACACTATCAGGGACAAGAAAGTAATCATCAAAGCTAAAGCAGGCTCAAATGACAGACTTTTCGGTTCGGTTACTGCATCTCATGTGGCAGAAGCACTTAACAGTCAGTTCGGCGTGAAGATTGACAAGAAAAAAATCGCTCTCAGCACGGATATCAAGAATTTCGGAACTTATAAGGCAGTTGTCAAGCTCTATGCCGGAATCTCAGAAACTGTCGATATTGAGGTTGTCGAGGGATAATGGACAAAACCGGCTACTCATTCACTCCGTATGAAATGCCCCACAACATAGAAGCAGAACAATCCGTTTTAGGCTCGGTACTTGCTGACCCTTCGGTTATTCCGACAGTTATAGAAAAAATCAAGCCCGATTACTTCTACAGCGAAAATCATCGTAAATTATTTTCAATAATATACAGAATGTTTACAGGCGGTCTTCCGGTTGATATTGTCACCGTTCTTAACGAAGCCATAAAGGAACACGTTTTTGAAAGCGACGGCGAGGGCAGACGATATATTATGGAAATCGCCAACACGCTCCCGACAACAGCCAATATCGAAAGCTACTGCAAAATTGTTGCCGATAAGTATTTCATACGCAGTCTCGGATATGCTGCACGTTCGATTATCGAAGATATTCAGAGCGGAGAACAGAATGCTCAGATTCTTCTTGATTCGGCGGAACAAAAAATATATGACATACGGCAGGGTAAAAATATTACCGGTCTCTCACCTATTTCAGATGCGGTGCTTGAAGCATACGACAGGCTCGGAAAAATAACCGGCGAGTACAGAGAACAATATATCAGCGCACGTACAGGATTCACGTATCTTGATGTCATTACTTCCGGTCTGAACAAGTCCGACCTGATAATCATTGCCGCACGTCCGGCTATGGGAAAGACATCATTTGCAATGAATATCGCCACAAATGTGGCACGTCATACTGATAAGGAAGTCGTTGTTTTCAATCTCGAAATGTCAAAGGAACAGCTTGCCACACGTCTGCTTTCAACCGAGTCCCTTGTGGATTCCTCAAAGCTCCGGAGCGGAAGAATACAGACAGATGAATGGGTTCGGCTTGCCACAAGTGCAGCTTATCTCAGCACGCTTTCCATGCTGATTGACGATACCGGAAGCATAACAGTCCCGCAGATTAAAGCAAAGCTCAGACGGGTCAATAATCTCGGACTCGTTGTTATTGATTATCTTCAGCTTATGGGTTCGACATCACGTTCCGAAAATCGTGTTACCGTCATTTCGGAAATAACAAGACAACTCAAGCTGATGGCAAAGGAACTTAATGTTCCGGTTATACTCCTTTCACAGCTTTCACGTGCCGTTGAGGGAAGAAACGACAAGCGTCCTATGATGTCGGATTTGCGTGAATCCGGCTCTATAGAACAGGACGCAGATATTGTCATGTTCCTTTATCGTGATGCCTATTACAATCCGGACAGCACAAAACAGAATATTTCTGAGTGCATCGTAGCTAAAAACCGTCACGGCGAAACCGGTACTGTTGAACTTGTATGGAACGGTCAGTTCACACGTTTTTCAAATCCTGAATACAATACTCCTCCGGAGACATAATATGATTGAAAAAATACACGCATTTATAGAGAAATATGATATGATAAATTCCGGCGATACTGTGATATGCGGTCTTTCGGGAGGTGCAGACAGCGTATGTCTGCTCCTTTCACTTCTCCGGCTTTCGGAAGATATGGGATTTTCCGTCGAAGCCGTTCATGTCAATCACTGTCTGCGTGGTGAGGAAAGCGACCGTGACGAAAATTTCTGCCGTCAACTCTGTCTCATGCTGAATGTTCTGTTTACCGCCGTTTCGTGCGATGTCGGAAGCCATGCGGAATCAGAATCAATTTCGCTCGAACAGGCTGCCCGTGATATGCGCTATCAGGCACTTCAAAGAATCGCAGACGGAAAAAAAATAGCCACAGCACATAATGCCGATGACAATATCGAAACTATCCTGCTTAATCTTGTACGTGGTTCGGGAATAAAAGGACTTTCCGGAATACCGCCGGTACGGGGAAATATTATCCGTCCTCTGCTTACAATATCACGTAATGAAATAGAAGAATATCTTAGTTCTGAAAATCAGGATTACGTCACCGACAGCACAAATCTTACCGATGACTATACACGCAATAAAATCCGCCATAATGTTATACCGGTTCTTAAGACAATAAACAGTTCGCTTGCAGATACAACAGCCCGCACCGCTGAAGTTCTGAGAAGCGAAAATGATTTTATTGAATCGGAAACCAATTCCGCATATAAAAAGTGCCTCCGTGGAAATTCACTTCACGGTATTGCGAAGTTTCCGGAAGTCATACGCAGACGATGTATTGCAAGACTTCTCGGAAAAAATATATCTTACAAACGCCTTGCCGAATGCGATAATATCGCTGTAAACGGCGGAAAACTGAATATATCCGGCGATTTGTACTTCATTTCCGACGGCGTTTCTGCCGAACTCCGCCATATCAGCAGACCGGAAAACTCCGGAATAACAGAAAAGCCTCTCACACTGGGAATAAATTCTATTTTTACGGGAATAAATCTTGTGTGTGAAATTATAGTTTGTGATAATTCAATGAAAATTGACTTTGTTAATAAAAATTTAACAGATTTTCTCATGGACTATGATAAAATAATAGGAAAGACTATCGTCAGAAACAGAAAATACGGCGATAAAATTCAGCTCAGAGGAAGAAATTTCACGTCCTCTGTAAAAAAACTAATCAATGAAACCGTTCCCGTTTCCCTCAGAAATACACTTCATTTCATTGAAGATGAAAAAGGAACTGTATTTGCGGAAAATATCGGCATCGCTCAACGTGTAGCTCCGGATAAAAATACCGTTCGCCTGCTGAAAATAACTGTCGAGAGAGAAACAATGGAAAGACAGGAGGGTATATTTTGACACCTAAAAAAAGCAGAGGTATATTTACTTATTTTATAATAGTTTTAATCTCTATTTTCTGCATCTATTTCGTCATATCAAAACTTTCCGAACCGTCCGACAAAGCCGATTATACAGAAATAATCACCTACTTTGACGACTACAGAGTATCATACTATGAACTCGACCTCGGCTCGGGAGAACTGACCTATCAGCTCCGTGGCGAGGAAATCAGACACCGCTATAATGTCCCGAATGTGAATATATTCCTCAGCGATACCGAAAATTACCGCAAGGAATACAACAAAAAACACCCCAAAGACCCACTCGTCCAGAACTATATCAAAATAACCGACCGTTCATGGCTTCTTACGGTGATTCCGGTAGTTCTTACGCTTGCACTTGCCATATTCATATTCTATTTTATGATGAGACAGAGCAGCGGAGGCGGAAAATATAATTCTTTCGGCAAAGCCAATCTCCGGAATCAGGCTGATGCCAGAAAAGCTACGTTCGCCGATGTAGCCGGTGCTGACGAGGAAAAACAAGAACTTCAGGAAATAGTCGACTTCCTGAAATTCCCCAAAAAATATGACAACATAGGTGCAAAGATTCCAAAGGGCGTACTTCTTCTCGGCCCTCCCGGAACAGGAAAAACTCTTCTCGCACGTGCCGTTGCCGGTGAGGCAGGCTGTCCGTTCTTCCCGATTTCCGGCTCGGATTTCGTGGAAATGTTCGTCGGCGTGGGTGCTTCCCGTGTGCGTGACCTCTTTGAACAGGCTAAAAAACACGCTCCTGCCATAATCTTCATAGATGAAATAGATGCCGTAGGTCGTCACCGTGGCGCAGGTCTCGGAGGCGGTCACGATGAACGTGAACAGACACTCAACCAGCTCCTCGTGGAAATGGACGGATTCACCGGAAATGAAAGCGTTATCGTTATTGCAGCAACCAACAGACGTGATATTCTTGACCCTGCTCTCCTCCGCCCCGGACGTTTCGACAGACAGATTGTTGTCGGCTATCCCGATGTAAAAGGTCGTGAGGAAATCCTCAGAGTTCACGCAAAAAACAAGCCTCTTGCTCCGGACGTTGATTTGAAAATAATCGCCAAAACAACTCAGGGATTCACCGGTGCAGACCTTGAGAATCTTCTGAATGAGGCGGCTCTCCTCGCCGCAAGAGAAAACAGGCTCGCCGTAACTGAAAAGGATATCGAAGATGCCACAATGAAGGTAATCGCAGGTCCGGAGAAAAAATCACGCATAGTAACGGAACGGGATAAGAAAATCACCGCCTATCACGAAGCAGGTCACGCAATTGCAGCTTATAATCTTCCTACTCAGGATAAAGTACACCAGATAACAATAATCCAGCGTGGAATGGCTGCCGGTCTTACCGTTACCCGTCCCGAAACTGACGATATGCACGTATCACGTAACCAGATGCGTGAAAGTATTGTAATGCTCCTCGGCGGTCGTGTTGCCGAAGAACTCTTCCTCGACGATATTTGCACAGGTGCATCAAATGATATTGAACGTGCCACAAATACCGCAAGAAATATGGTTACCAAATACGGATTCTCCGGTAAACTCGGAACTGTCGTATACGGCTCGGATAATGACGAGGTTTTCCTCGGAAAAGATTACGGTCATACACGTAATTACAGCGAAGCAGTAGCGGCACAGATTGACGAGGAAGTCCGCAGTATTATCGAAAAAGCATACGAAGAATGCGTTTCCATACTCAGAGCAAATGCCGATAAAATGCACACCCTCGCCGCTTATCTTCTTGAACACGAAAAAATCGACGGCGACGGATTTGAAAATCTCATGAAAGGAGATTTCCGCCCGAAACCGGCAGATTTAATAATCTGACTATCACCCTCCGGAACAAAAATCCGGAGGGATTATTTATTTCAGAAATAATTGTTTTGTTATTGACTTATTAAAAAAATTGTGGTAGAATATTATATGTACAGATTTACTGATATTCAGAGATTGGAGCATACAATGTCAAAAAATGATATAGATTATGTGTGGACAGATAAAAAACGTACTCTTTTCGGACTTCCGCTATCCTTTACCCGTTATTATATCACCGAAACCAAACTGATTACCCGAACCGGATTTTTAAATATTTCCGAGGACGAAATAGAACTCTATAAAATCATGGATAAAAAAATAAATTATCCTTTAGGTCAGCGTATCGTCGGCTGTGGTACTATAATAATCTACAGCAAGGATATAGATACCCCTACAAAAGAAATCAAAAGCATTAAAAACGTCCGCAAAGTATCTGATACTATTGATAAATATATAAACCAGATGCGTGACAGATACGGAATACGTGGACGTGATATGGTCGGCTCGGTTTCGTGCGACCATGATATATTATAATTTATTCGGAGTGTTGAAATAAAAATGATTTCCTTTATAAAAGAAAAAAAATCAACGTGGGACAAACTCAAGGAAGAAACACGTCCCATTTTTATATATGGAATGGGCGACGGTGCATTGAAAATTATGTCTGTTTTCCGCCGTGAAAATATCACCCTTTCCGGAATCTTCGCAAGCGATGAGTTCGTGCGTGGTCATTCTTTCGAAGGATATAAAGTTCATAAACTCTCGGAAGTCGAGGAAATGGTCGATGATTTCGTGGTTGTTCTCGCTTTCGCCGCCGGCTATCAGGAAATAGTCGATAAGGTTCACGAAATAGCAAATAAACATACACTTTATGTTCCCGATGTTCCCGTTGTCGGAGCAGGTATTTTCAATTACGATTACTGCCTTAAACACGCCGAGGAACTCCAGAAAGTCTATGATATGCTCGCCGACGACTATTCACGCAAGGTCTACGCAAATATAATCAACTTCAAGATAAGCGGTGATATAAGCTATCTCGACAGTGTAACCACTCCGAAATCAGAAATTTATAAGAGTATCATTAAGCCGTCATCATCAGAAGTATATGTCGACCTCGGTGCATATAACGGCGATACAATAAGAGAAATCCTCGAATTTACACGTGGAAGATATACCGGTATATACGCCGTTGAGCCGGACAGGAAAAATTTTAAAAAACTCTCCAATTTCGTTGACGGAATGAAATTCGTATATCCACATAACGTCGCCGCATGGTGCGTTGATACTGAACTTCCGTTTGCATCAAAGGCAGGCAGACAATCGGCTATTTCGGCAAGTTCGGAGCATAAAATAGAAGCACGTACTGTTGACAGTATTCTCGGACGAAAACCGGCTTCAATCATAAAAATGGACGTTGAGGGATTCGAGCGTGAAGCCATATGGGGTGCGGCAAATACAATAGCACGCTATTCCCCTAAGCTAATGATTGCAATGTATCACAGAAACGAAGATATTTTTGAACTCCCCCTCCTCGTGAAAATGCTCAATCCGAGCTATAAGCTCTATATCCGGCATCAGCTTTATATTCCGGCTTGGGAAACAAATCTTTACGCAACATTATAAATAATATAATCCCGAAAGCGATTTAAAAAAACTGCTTTCGGGATTTTTTCAGATTCTCTTTATTTTATAAATCTCTTTTTTCGTATATCTTTACAGATAGAAGCCATGAAAGAATAAAAAATATCACTACAGAAGCTAAAATAATAAACATGGCAATTTCTGCATTATTTATGATAATATCCATATTCATAAATGGGAGTTTCATGAAAAACGTCGAAGTACCGCCTACTATTCCGCCTGCTACCATAATAAACATTCTCGCTTTCTCGGAACTGAATCTGTAATAAAGCGGAAGCGTCAGAACCGGATATATAACTCCGCCGACTACCGATAAAAACATCAGCAGAACCAATTCGTCAGCTGAAAAATCTATTATTTTCAGACAAACCGAAATCATATAACAGCATAAAACAAGTACATCAGAAATAATATCGAATAACAGAACCGCCAGATATTTTGATGAAACTATCGTTTTCCGTCCGTACGGAAGTGTCAATGAATATTGTCTCCATTTGCTTACGTCGTCGAAACTCAGGAAACTGATTGACCATATAGATATAAAAATCGATATCATGAGCATCATGTTAGGCTCACCGCCGAAAATTCCCATACAGCCGAATGTAGCAATAAATATTGTAATTGAAATCCATGTCTTGCGAATCATAAACAATTCTTTTAATAATAATCCTTTCATCGATTCTCCTCCTTAACCATGAATATAAACAACTCCTCTATTGTTATCGGCTTGACCTCAAACGTATGCGGAACTTTTTCCCTGTCTATGATTGCCTCAACGCCCCACTTTGTCGATTTCACGCCGATTACTGCGGATTTGTCAAGTTCTTTCAGGATTTCCGGCGTTGTGCTGATAAATCCGTACTGTTCAAGAAGTCTGTCCTTTTCCTCGCAGAGCATAAGATGTCCGTTGTGCAGAAAAGCAATGTAATCACAGAGCTTTTCCAAATCGCTCACAATATGCGATGAAATCAGTATCGAATGTGATTCATCACGGGTGAAATCGTTTAATATATCAACTATTTCATCACGGACAACAGGGTCAAGTCCGCTCGTTGGCTCGTCAAGAATCAGCAGTTTAGCATCGTGAGACAATGCAATAGCGATTCCCGTTTTCATTTTCATTCCCTTTGAAAATGACTTGAATGCTTTCTTTTCCGGAAGATTGAATTTTTTGATATAATCCGTAAATACATCGTCCTGCCAGTTGGAAAAGCTGTTCCGCATTACTGCACGAATTTCTTTTATATTAAATTCGTTCGGAAGACCGATTTCATCAAGCACAACGCCGATATTCTGTTTTATATCTGCCGATGCTTTTTTTCCGAATATTTCGATGTTTCCGCTGTCGGGACTGATTATTCCGAGAATCGATTTTATAACCGTGCTTTTACCTGCTCCGTTTTCTCCGATAAGTCCCATAATACAGCCGTTAGGGAGCGTCAGAGAAAGATTTTCAAGAGAAAAATCCTTGTATTTTTTTGTGAGATTTTTGATTTCAACAGCATTCATATAATATTCTCCTCGTCAAGATATTTAATCATTGCAATTATATCGTCAGTAGTCATGTTGCAGGAAGCGGAAAGCTTTTTTATTTCAATAATGTGCTCCTCGATTTTTCTGAGATTCTGTTCACGGAGCATTTCCGTATTTTTCGGGGCTACAAAACAGCCTTTTGCCTGAACCGTATATATAAATCCCTCTCTTTCAAGTTCGTCATATGCCCTTTTGGTAGTGATGACGCTTATTCTCAAATCCTTGGCAAGATTTCTGATTGACGGCAAAGGGTCGTTTTCGATAAATTCACCGCTGATAATCAGGTTTTTAATCTGCGTGTAAATCTGGTCATAAATCGGAGTTCCGCTTCTGTTATCGATAAATATATTCAATATATCACCTCGGTTCATGTATTTTCTGTATATATACATTATATACAGTTATAACAGATTTGTCAAGTGTTTCTGCAAAAAAATAAATCCGGAAAGTTAGTATCAGCTTACCGGATTTATATATCTTTAAAAGAATCTATTATAATTATATGAGTTTCCGCTCGTCGCAGTATTCACATTCAAGGAGAGTCTCATCTCCGCTGAATCTGAAACTTTTCGGCAAATATTCCTCGTGATTTGTTATACATCTTGGATTGTCGCATTTAACTCCGCTGTATATCCTGCCTCTGAGAGTTTCGGAACTCTTTTTCTCGCCGAGAATCGTCATAATCAGTGCCATACGGGCAAAAACGCCGTACTTTGCCTGTGTGAAATACATTGCTCTGTCATCATCATCAACATCAACAGTGATTTCGTCAACTCTCGGCAACGGGTGCAGAACAATCATATCTTTCTTTGCAAGCTTCATCTTGCGCCTGTCAAGAACGTAAGTATTTTTCTGTGCGAGATATTCGGCTTCACTTGCAAAGCGTTCCTGCTGGATTCTTGTCATATACAGAACATCAAGTCCGCCGATTGCATCTTCAAGGGCATCAACTTCCTCATAAGTGCTTCCGTTTGCCTTGATTATTGCCTTGATATATGCCGGCATACGGAGTTCGGGAGTTGATATAAATATGAATTTGTTTCCGGAGAACATACTCAGTGCCTTGCAGAGTGAATGAACTGTTCTGCCATTGATTAAGTCTCCGCACATTCCTATAGTCAGACCGCTGAGCGTTTTTTTCTCGATTTTAAGAGTAAGCAAATCCGTGAGTGTCTGCGTCGGGTGAAGATGTCCGCCGTCTCCTGCATTGATAACCGGACAATCAGCTGTAAGTGATGCCGCCTTTGCAGTTCCTGCAAGAGGGTGACGGATTACAAGAATATCCGAATAACTGCTCACTATCTTTGTTGTGTCCTTGATTGTCTCGCCTTTCGATACCGAGGAATTAGCCGGATTGTCAAAACCTATTATCCGTCCGCCGAGACGGAGCATAGCTGTTTGGAATGACATCTGAGTTCTTGTTGACGGCTCGTAGAAAAGAGTTGCCATAATTTTCCCGTCGCACTTATGTGCGTATTCCTGCGGATTTTCCTTGATTTTAACGCCGAGTTCAACAACGCTGTTCCACCAGTTCACCGGATAGTCGCTTAAATCGATAAGATGCTGATATTCTGACTGCATAATTATTACTCCTAACTTTTATCAGAATATATTCTGATAATATATTTTTCACATCTCTGCAAGAAATATGATTCTGAATTTATCTTATTTCATCGCTGAAATATACTTTATACCACACAAGGAAAGTGAAAACAGTCCAGATTTTCCGGCTGTTGTCGGCTTTTCCGTCTCTGTGGTCGTCAAGAAGCTTCACAAGAGGAGCGACATTGAAAAATTTCTGTGAATTTTCGCTCTCGAAAGCCTCACGGACTATGTTATAATATTTTTCCTCTTTAAGCCATACACGTATAGGAACAGGAAATCCGAGCTTTTTCTTTGAAGCGGTTTTTGCGGTCTGTGCCGGAGTGTCTTTCTTTGCCGCAAGTCTCATGGCGTATTTGGTGATATATTTTGTTTCTTCCGTTCCGTTTTCGTGTGTAACACGGTATTTTGTCGGGATTCTTTCCGCAAGTGTCATTACTTCCTTATCAAGAAAAGGCACACGCAGTTCAAGGGAATTTGCCATGCTCATTTTGTCCGCTTTAAGCAGAATATCCCCTGCCATCCACATATGGAGGTCAAGATACTGCATTTTTGTTACATCGTCATGAGATGCCACACGGTCGAAATACGGCTTTGTTATGCGTGACGGTTCGGGAGCATCTGTGCGGATTTTCAGAAGTTCTTTTCTCTGTTCGGGCGTGAACATATACGCATTGCCAATAAAACGTTCCTCGACGGTCTTTCCCTTGCGTACAAAGAAATTGACTCCACGGTGTGCCGGAAGTCTGCCGGCAATATTTCCCACAGCTTTCCGGAATCCCATCGGAAGTCTGTCGTAAAACGTTCCGTCAGGGTCACTGTAAACGTTATATCCGCCGAAAATTTCGTCCGCACCCTCTCCCGAAAGCACAACCTTGACTTTTTCGGAGGCAATACTGCATACAAAATAAAGTGCAACAGCTGAGGGGTCGGCGAGCGGTTCGTCCATGTGATACTGAATTTTTTCAAGACTTCCCCAGTATTCCTCCGGAGTAATTACCTTGCTTGTATTCTCCTTGCCTATAGCTTTTGAAAAATTCTTAGCCCAGCCGATTTCGTTGTATTTCTCATCACTGCCGAATCCGACTGTAAACGTTTTGTCAACCTCCGCAACAGCGGCGGCGTAGCTTGAATCAACTCCGCTTGACAGAAACGAACCTACTTCAACATCGGCGATTTTATGTGCCTCGACGGAATTTCTGAACGTATCTGAAATACGGTTCACCCATTCTTCGAGAGACGGTCTGCCGTCCGGATTGAATTTAACGTCCCAGTATGATTTTATTTCAAGTCTGCCGTTTCTGCATATGAAATAATGTGCCGGCAAGAGCTTATATACATTCCTGAAAAAAGTTTCTTTTGTCGGGGAATACTGAAAAGTAAGATAATTTTCAAGGGCTGTGGTATTGAGTTCCTTTTTAAAATTCGGGTGAGGGAGAAAACTCTTTATTTCAGAACCAAACATGAAAGTTTTGTCCATAACAGCGTAATAAAGCGGTTTTATACCAAAGAAATCCCGTGCGCCGAAAAGTTCCTTTTTTTCTTTGTCCCAGATAACGAATGCGAACATACCACGAAGCATATTCAGCAGTTTTTCGCCGTATTCCTCATATCCGTGAATAAGAACTTCCGTATCCGTGTTTGTTCTGAACACGTGACCGGATTCGACAAGTTTTTCACGTATTTCACGATAGTTATAAATTTCGCCGTTAAAAACGATTACCTTAGAACCGTCCTCATTGAAAATAGGCTGGTCTCCCGATGAACTTACATCAATAATACTCAGACGGCGATGACCCAGAGCAATATTTTCGTCAACATATTTACCCTCTGCATCAGGGCCTCTGTGGCGTATCTTGTCCATCATTTCCCCGATAACCCTGTTGGAGTCGTTGATATTATTGGTAAATCCTACAATTCCGCACATAAAAACCTCCGTAAAACTGCTATAAATTTCATCTGCTTTCTCCACAGATTATTATACTACATTTTTTCGGATTTTGCAACAGTACAGAAAAATTTTTTCATATTTTTTAAAATAAAAAAATTCTGCATTCACGAATACAGAATTTTTAACTATATATTATATCTCGTCCATAACTCCGGATTCTGATGTACTTTCCGGAATTACCGCATTTTTTCCGGAAGATAAATCCACTTCCTGCATATCGTGGAAATTATTTTTAACTATGCTTTCATAATTTCTTTGATATTTATCTTTTATTGAGTTTTCGATAAGTTCTTCCTCATATTTCATGTGCCTTTCGTTGAAATGCGGAAATCCGTACTGTTGTTCAAGCCAGTGATATTTTTGGTTGGCATAAACCGTAAATCCCGAAAGAACAACAATAAATATCCCGATATAGAAATTTAATCCCATTCCTGTCGCACGGCTTCCGACGAGTATATCAATAAATGTATTTTCGTTGTGAAAGATAACAACGCTGATTATCTGCAAACATATGACATACACTGCGAATTTGTTTTCCTTTTTATAGACCGACATAAATCCGCACACAATAACCAGCGGTTTGATAAAAACAGAATCACAAATCATAGAAGCAGATACAATCATAAATCCTGAAATCAGACATATAAGGGAATAAGTTACAATCACACCTGCATATAATGTAGAAACAATGTTGTAAATACGCCGGCATTTGTTCATCAAGACTGCATTTTTAAGAATATCGTCATCTCTGAGTGTGTCATAATCATATTGTGTCATAAGTTCACCTCACCGCATATTATATATCAGCGATGTTGAGAACGACTCCGGCAGGAAGAATGTTTACAGTTCCGAAAGACGGGCGTGTTCCGTCATAAGGTATAGAACCGCTTCCCGGATTAAGTATATACAGACCTTCCTCGAATTTGTTATATCTTACATGAGTGTGTCCGTAAAGAATAATATCACAGCCGTTCTCAACCGCATTTCTCTTGATAATTTCAAGACTGTTTTTTACAGCAAAAAGATGACCGTGAGTTATAAAAATTTTATGGTTCATTACGGGAAGTATCTGAAATCCGGGGCTGAGACTTCCGAAATCACAGTTGCCGGCAACATGGATAACTTTTGATGTATATTCTGGATTTTCCGTCAGAAATTCATCGAGTTCCCGTTCGCCGTCACCAAGATGAATAAACCAGTCGGCATCAGAATTACGCAGAAAAACATTTTCTATAGCTCTGATATCGTCGTGAGTATCTGAAATTACAATCAGACGCATAGAAACACCTCCGGAATCATAAATTTAAACTATAACATATTATACCATATCATTAACACATTGTCAAGGAGGAATTTTGATATGAATAAAAATAATTTTGACCCCAAACAGCTTAACGGACTTCTTAACGTAGTAAGCCGGAAGATAGGCGTATCACCACAACAGCTCCAGAAAGAACTTGAAGAGGGAAAATTTGACAGTGCTCTTTCCGCTATGAATAAAAATGATGCGGTGAAATTCCAGCAGGCTATGAAAAATCCGCAGATTGTGGAAAAACTCATGAGTACACCGCAGGCAAAGGCTTTATATGAAAAGCTTTCCAAAGGGAGATAAATAATTTGGACGATTTAATGAACAAAATATCGGATATTCTTTCAGATGAGGAGAGTATGCGTCAGCTTAACGAGCTGGCGCATATGCTCAATAACAATGAGGGAAACAATACGGGAAAAAATCCGGAAGTTCCCGAAAAATCAGATAATATGCCCGATATTGAAATGATGATGAAAATTGCAGAACTGGCAGGTTCTATGAATACTTCCGACAAAAATACAGAACTCCTGCTCGCACTCCGTCCGCATCTGAGTATCGAAAAACAACAGAAACTTGATAAAGCTGTAAAGATGCTGAAACTCGTTTCCGTATATGAAGCCGCAAAGGAATCGGGAATGCTGAACAATATTATATAGAGGTGACTGAAATTGTCGGTTTATGGCTGTAATACCGGAGATTATGCGGATATACCTCATTCTCCGCCGGAAATTAAATATAATGTCAAATCATGCGGTGCATCACTGGAAAAAAAACTGCTGAATATCGACAGAGATACTCTGCTTCTTGGTGCACTGATATATCTGCTTCTTAAAGACGGCGGAGATATGCGGCTTATACTGGCTCTGGGATATATTTTATTATAGGTGATAAAAAATGAGGACAGAAACTTTATTCTATATTATATGCGGTACGGCGTTTATTGCTATGCTTCTCTATTACATAAAAAGACGACATAAAGTGATTTCATTCATATTCGGCTCTCTTTCGGGACTTGTGACACTTTTTCTTTTCAATAAATTCGGATATGTGGCTGGTCTTGAAATTCCGCTGAATATCTTCAATATATGCGGAAGTGCAGTTCTTGGAATACCATTTGTCGCCGTTATTATAATTATTAATTTTCTATAAAAATTATCAAAAAACGCTTGATTTTTCATGTAAATTATT
>CAMWYX010000009.1 GCA_947178575.1 uncultured Ruminococcus sp.
ACCACGATGAATGCTGTCATCACGAACATGAACATCACCACGATGAATGCTGTCATCACGAACATCACCATCATCACCATGCTGACGAAGTATTTGCAAGCTGGGGCAAGGAGACTTCCCGTCCGTATACCGTTGAAGCTATCAAATCCGCTCTTGATGCTCTTGCAGATTCCGAAACATACGGAATTGTACTCCGTGCAAAGGGTATTGTTGCAGGTGAGGACGGAAAATGGATTCATTTTGACTATATCCCCGGAACTCCTGATGTTCGTTTCGGAAGTGCGGAAACTACAGGCAGACTTTGCGTTATAGGCTCGAACCTCAACGAATCCGCTGTTGCAAAGCTCTTCTGCGTGGAATAAGAGGTGCTGAATATGCCGGATTTCAGACAAGAACCTATACCCGTTTTTCTGTTTCTCGGTTTTCTTGAGGCAGGAAAAACACGCTTTTTGCAGGAAACTCTTGAAGACAAGCGATTCAATTCCGGAGAACGGACACTTCTCCTTTCTTTTGAGGAGGGAGAGGAGGAACTCGATTTCACTAAGTTCCCGAGCAAGGGCAGAAATATAACAATGCACACAATTGACGACAAAGAGGAAATGAATGTCCCGAATCTTGCACGCCTTGCTTACAATTCGAGAGCAGAAAAAATTATCATTGAATACAATGGTATGTGGCAGGTCAGCGAACTTTTATCAAATATGCCCGATAACTGGGGATTGTATCAGGTGATGTTCTTTGCCGATGCGTCAACGTTCCTGAGCTATAATGCCAATATGCGAAGTCTTGTTGTGGATAAGCTCAATATGTGCGAACTCGCCGTATTCAACCGGTTTGAAAAATCAATGGACGTGAATGAGTTCCACAAAATCGTGCGGGGAATCAGCAGACGCAGTGAGATATGCTATGAATATACAGACGGTAACGTTGCATATGACGATATTGAAGACCCTCTGCCATTTGATGTTGAAGCAGAACACATCATCATTGATGACAGAGATTATGCCCTTTGGTACAGAGATATTATGGACGAGCCCGAAAAATATGACGGAAAAACCATAACATTCAAAGGACTTGTCGCAAAGAATAAAAAATTTCCGGAAAATACTTTTGCTTTCGGAAGACACATCATGACTTGCTGTGTCGATGATATACAGTATTGCTGGGCTGTCGCTGTATGGGACAGAAATGTAGTTCCCGAACCGAAAAAGTGGCAGAAAATAACGGCAAAGATTTCTGTGCAGAAACATAAGCTGTATCGTGGAGCCGGTCCTGTTCTGTATGTTTCCGCACTTGAACCGGCGGAAGCTCCGGTGCAGGAAGTCGCAACATTCTATTGATTGGGAGTTTTTTTATGAACAGAATAAATATAGGATTTATCGGGGCAGGCAATATGGGAAGCGCAATTATGCGTGGTATCGCCTCCAGCGAAGCAGGCAGGAATATCAGTCTTTTTGCTTTTGACCCCGACAGCGAAAAAGTTAAGGCACTTTCTGACATTGGCGTAACGATGTGTAATTCCGAGACCGAACTTACAGAAAAATGTACGTATATTTTTCTTGCGGTCAAACCGCAGATAATCGAAAAAGTTATCGAATCCGCCGCTCCGGCTGTTACTCCGGAAAAAGTCATAATCTCGATTGCAGCCGGAATTTCAGATGAATTTATTGCCTCAAAAACAATTCCGGAAGCTAAAGTAATACTCGTAATGCCGAATACGCCTCTCCTCGTGGGAGAGGGTGCGTCGGCACTTTCAAGAAATTCCAATGTCACCGATGAGGAATTTAATGTTATACTCGGCGTATTCCGTTCGTGCGGAACTGCTGTTGTTATTTCCAAGGATAAAATGAAGGAAATAATCGCAGTCAACGGAAGCAGTCCGGCATTTATCTATCTCTATGCAAAGGGATTTATCGATTATGCCGAATCCGTGGGAATTGACCGGAACTCGGCAGCCGAACTTTTCAGCAGAAGCCTTATCGGTTCTGCAAGAATGATAACGGATTCCGGATATACTATCGACGAACTTATAAAAATGGTATCGTCTCCGGGCGGAACTACGCTCGCCGGTCTGGAACGTCTTTATGAAGGCAATCTCGGACAGACTGTCAGAAACTGCTGTGAGAGCTGTACGAAAAGGGCGTATGAACTTTCAAAATAATCAGAGCCTGTCCTGAAAACAGGTTCTAAAACTTGTCCATATCGCATAACATTTCTAAAAAAGATTTTTAAAAAATTTTAAAGGAATGGTGATGCGTAGTGAATCATAAAGAATACATATCATATGAAAAACGTGGAAAGGGCATAATATTTCTGCTTATTGCAGAATTTGCCGGAACAGTTGCGGGTTCTTTCTGTTCTGTGTTTAAGGAAAAATCCGGATTTCTTTTTTCGGTAAACAGTGGCGGAACAGTATTTGAAGTATTCAGTGATACAATTCTTATGATGGCTTTGTTTTTAGCTGCTGCGTTTTTCTGCGGACTTTTTGCGTTCGGACAGCCTTTGGGAATTGCACTCCTGATAGCTGTCGGAGCGGAAAACGGTGCATACGGCACTGAACTTTACGCCTCGTCGGGACTATCAGCTGTACCTCTTTTTCTTCTGAGAACTGCATTTTTTTCTGCGATAGCAATTCTTGCAGTCCGTGAACTTCTGAAGGCATCAACGGCTATATTTCTGAATATCACCGGAAATTCAGCGGAATTTCCACAGCTTGGACTTTATTGTATTAAATTTATTGTTTTATCAGGGTTTGCTCTTGTTGCATCAATAGCCGACTCGATTTTAAAATCTGTATTCATAGGATAGCGTGTTTCCTCCTGTGAAAACGGATTCATGAATCTTTTTTGTTAGGAGGACTTAATGGGTCTTTTCGGTAACTATGGTAATTCCGGTGCGGGCATTCCGAAGTACGCACCCAAAAAAACAGGACTCGCTCTTTTTTTTGATTTGTTTTTCAGGAAAATCGATAAGATAACAGGTCTTAACCTGCTTATGTCGATATTTCTTCTGCCCTTTCCGATAGCGTTTGCGCTTATACGCTATGTTGATAATATAAATATTCTGCTTGCACTTCTGATTGTATTATTTCTTGCATTTGCGGTGAATATCGGACCTGCAACCGCCGGAATGACAAAGGTCATGAGAGCATTCCTGATTGAAAAGCATACCTTTGTTATCCGTGATTTTTTCAGGGGATACCGTGAAAATTTCGGGAAAGCCTGTATTATCGGCGTAGTTGATGTGATTGCCGGATTATCGGCATATGCGTGCTGTAAGTTTTATCCGTACTGTGCGGAGATTTATAATTCAAAACTTTTTTATATTCCTCTGGTAATATCGCTTAGTGTTCTGCTTATAGTATTCATGATGAATTATTATATATTCCTCATGCTGACAGCAACTGACTTATCAATGAAGAATCTTATAAAAAATTCGTTTGCACTTGCATTTGTATCGCTCAAATCCAATCTTATTACAACGCTTATGATAATATTTTTTATAATTCTTATGGGATTGATTTTCCTGTTTGCGACGGGGTTTGCGATTATTATACTTCCGTTTTTTCCGCTTGCACTGACATGGTTTATTGTATGTTTCAACAGTTATCCGGTAATTCAGAAGTTTGTAATAAATCCGTATTATGACAGTATCGGGGAGATAAATCCGGAACTCGCCGATGCCGGTTCTGACATTGACGAAGAACCTATTTTCGAGGATATGGGCGGAAAAGAAAAGCCAATCGAAATACGTAAAAAAGGAAAAGGAAAGCGTATATCTTAAAAAATAATAACCTGTCTGCGGACAGGTTATATTTTTTTCTTGACATTCGGGAATTAATATATTATAATGTAGTATATAATATATGCTGAAACAGGATTTTAAAAATCAAAAAATCTGAAATTCAAGGAGAAAAGAAAAATGGAAAATATCAAAATTACAAATCTCTATGACCTCTCTCATACGATAGCGTGTGATTATCTCAGCGGTTTTACGTATCCGTGGGAGGCTCTCAAAGGTATCAGCGATATGATAATAAGTATCGGAAATACCCTCGACCCTGATGAATATATCAGTCCGTCCGAAAATGTATGGATTCATAAGACTGCTGTTGTTGCTCCGTCTGCGTATATCGGTTCGCCGTGTATAATCGGAGCAAATACCGAAATCCGCCACTGTGCATTCATAAGAGGAAGTGCACTCGTGGGCGAAAACTGCGTTGTCGGTAATTCCGTTGAACTCAAAAACGTGATTATTTTTGATAACGTTCAGACTCCGCACTATAATTACGTCGGAGACAGCATTTTGGGCTATAAATCGCATATGGGAGCAGGTTCTATCACATCGAACGTAAAATCCGACAAAACAAATGTAACGATAAAATCCGGAAACGTACACATAGAAACCGGAATCAAAAAAATCGGTGCAATGCTCGGGGATTTTGTCGAGGTGGGCTGTAACAGCGTTCTCAATCCGGGAACTATCGTCGGCAGAAATTCAAATATATATCCCACAAGCTGTGTGCGTGGAGTAGTTCCGGAAAAAAGTATCTGGAAAACAGGCGGTGTTATCGCTGAAAAGAAATAAGACAGAAAAAATAAGATAAAAAAATAATATGAGTGGGAAAGGATAGAATATATGAATTACGAAAATACACAAAAACTCCTCGCTGAATACGGTCAGGAACATCTTCTTGAATATTACAATGAGCTTGATTCACACGAACAGGAAAATCTGCTTGCACAGATAGAAAAAATTGATTTTTCACTTCTTGAATCTCTCAATAAAGATGTAAATTCCACGGCTGAAAGCGGTACTATCGAACCGATAAAGGCAGTCACATCAGCTGATATTGCCGAACACGGAGAAGAATACTTCAAAGCCGGAATTGATGCTCTGAAAAGCGGAAAGGTCGCCGCTGTACTTCTTGCCGGCGGACAAGGTACTCGTCTCGGATTTGACAAACCGAAAGGTATGTTCAATATCGGCGTAACACATGAACTTTATATTTTTGAATGCCTTATAAATAACATCATGGACGTGGTAAAGCAGACAGGGGAATGGATTCCGCTGTGTATAATGACAAGCGAAAAAAATAATAATGACACTGTAAATTTCTTTGCCGATAAAAATTATTTCGGATATAACAGTAAATATATCAGGTTTTTTGTTCAGGATATGGCACCGTCTGTTGATTTCAGCGGAAAAATACTTCTCGAAACAAAATCAAGAGTTTCGTCATCTCCCAACGGAAACGGAGGCTGGTTCTCGTCGCTGGTGCGTTCCGGACTTCTTGCGGAACTCGAAAATCAGGGCGTTGAGTGGCTGAATGTATTCGCCGTCGATAATGTTTTACAGAGAATCGCCGACCCGATGTTTATTGGTGCAGTCATAGAATCAGGCTGTCAGTCCGGAAGTAAAGTCGTTGCAAAGACCAATCCATATGAGCGTGTCGGAGCAATGTGCCTCAAAAACGGTAAACCCTCAATTGTTGAATATTATGAGCTTACAGACGAAATGGCAGTTCAGCGTATGGACGACGGCGAACTGGCATATAAATTCGGAGTTACTCTGAACTATCTTTTCAATACCAAACAGCTTGATTTGATAAACAGGACAAAAATGCCTGTTCATATCGTGGAAAAGAAAATCCCGTATGTAGATGAAAACGGCAGGGAAATCACTCCGGATAAGCCGAACGGTTACAAGTTCGAGACTCTTATTCTCGATATGATAAACATGAATGACAGCTGTCTTCCTTACGAAGTTGTACGAAACCGTGAATTTGCACCGGTAAAAAATGCAACCGGAGTTGATTCTGTAGATACAGCCCGTGAACTTCTTGAGGAAAACGGCGTGCAAATCTGATATTTTATCGGCGGACGTTCAGTCCGCTGATTTTATGTGGTGATGAATTATGAAAAAACTGTTAAAATATCTGAAAAATTACAAAAAAGAACTTATATTAGGCCCTTTCTTCAAGCTCCTTGAAGCAATATTTGAACTCATCGTTCCCGTTGTAATGGCTGATATAATCGATAAGGGAATAGCAAGCGGTGACAGTTCGTATATTCTGAAAAAGAGCGGTCTTATTGTGATACTCGGAATATGCGGACTTGGATTTGCTCTGACGTGCCAGTTTCTGGCGGCTAAATGTGCGTACGGATTCGGAACGGAACTCCGTGAGGCCCTGTATAAGCATATAAATACGCTCTCGCATACCAGTGTTGACAGAATCGGAACGGCATCATTGGTTAACCGTCTCACGAATGATACAAATACTGTTCAGAACGGCGTGAATATGTTTATCCGTCTTGCGGTGCGGGCTCCTTTTCTTGTTATCGGGGCGGCGGTTATGGCGTTTGCTATAGATTCCGGATTGTCGCTGATATTCTTTATAGCTGCTCCGCTTATATCGGCGATAATATTTTTTATCATGAGCAAAACTATCCCGATGTACAGGAAAACTCAGCAGAATCTTGACCGTGCCACGCTTCTTACAAGGGAAAATATCGAGGGTACACGTGTTATAAGAGCATTTTCACGTGAGCATGAGGAAATCGAGGAGTTCCGGAAAGCCGTTGACGATATATCCGACAGTTCGATAGCTGTTGGAAAAATATCGGCAATTCTTAATCCGGCTGCTTTTATGATAATGAATCTCGGAATAGTGGCGATTGTATGGTTCGGCGGAATCCGGATTGACACAGGAATACTTACACAGGGCGAACTCACGGCATTCACGAACTATATGACACAGATTCTGCTTGCACTTATTGTTCTTGCAAATCTTATTGTAACGTTCACGAAAGCTTTCGCATCTGCAAACCGTGTGAGCGAGGTTTTTGACCTTGAATCCGAAGAAAACGGCTCTGAACTTCCCGACAGCACAAGCGAAAATATTATTGAGTTCAGAGATGTTTCGTTCATGTACGAAGGAGCAGGAGAAAATTCTGTGAATCATCTGTCATTCACGCTGAAAAGAGGGGAGAATCTCGGAATAATCGGCGGTACGGGAAGCGGAAAATCAACCGCAGCATCGCTTATACCGGCGTTCTACCGTGCAACGGAGGGCGATGTTATCACAGCCGGAAAGAATGTCAAATCGTGTGATATGGATTCACTCCGCAGTATTATAGGATATGTTCCGCAGAAAGCTGTTCTGTTTTCTGGCACTGTGCGTGATAATATGAAATGGCGGAATGAAAACGCCTCCGATGAGGAAATAATATCTGCTCTTAAGACGGCTCAGGCGTGGGAATTTATAGAAAAAATGCCGGACGGTCTTGATACGCATATATCGCAGGGCGGACGGAATCTGTCAGGCGGTCAGAAACAGCGTATTTCAATCGCACGTGCGATTGTGGGAAATCCGCAGATTCTTATACTCGATGACTCGACAAGTGCACTCGACTATGCCACAGACCTTAATCTCCGCAGAGCTTTGAAAAACAATATGCAGGGAACTTCCGTAATAATGATTTCACAGCGGACTACTTCCATAAAAGATGCAGATAAAATAATCGTTATGGAGGACGGCGAAGCCGCAGGAATCGGCAGACATGAGGAACTCCTTGAAAACTGTCCGGTATACAGGGAAATATACAGTTCGCAGATGAACGAAAAGGAGGGGAACGACAATGTTTAAGACATTGAAAAGAATTTTTTCGTATGCAAGACCGTATATAGCGTATTTTGTGATGACGCTGATATTCGCTGCGGCAGGAGTTTCGCTGTCCCTGACCGTTCCGGTATTTATCGGAAAAGCCGTTGACTGCTGTGCAGGCGTGGGAGATGTTGATTTTGTCAGACTTGCGGAAATCGCCGTTATACTCGGGATTATGGTTGTTGCAAGCGGTATTTTCCAGTGGCTTATGAGTCTTTCAACGAACAAACTGGCATTTCTTACGGTGCGTGATATGAGAAGCGATGTTTTCGCAAAACTCGAACGTGTTCCGCTTAAATATATCGACGGTTCGACAAAGGGCGAACTCACAAGCCGTGTAATAAACGATATTGAAATAATTTCGGACGGACTGTTGCAGGGATTCACGCAGTTTTTCAGCGGAGTTATAACCATAATCGGAACTCTGATATTCATGATGTTCATTAATTTCAAGATTGCGATAGTTGTTGTACTGCTTACTCCGCTTTCGTTTTTAGCGGCTTCAAAGATAACGAAAGCAACTCATAATTCTTATATGAAACAGTCTGAAATGCGTGGAAATATGGTAAGTTTTTCCGAAGAAATGGCAGGAAATCAGAAAATCGTCAGAGCGTTTGTATATGATAAACGTGCCGAAGAAAAATTCTCGCAGATAAATAACGAATACGGAAAAATCGGAGCAAAAGCGACTTTTTTCAGTTCCATGACAAATCCCGTGACCCGTTTCGTGAACGGTCTTATATATGCGGCTGTGGGGCTTCTCGGAGCTTTGGGAGCTGTCGGACATTCGGCATTTATCGGCGTTATGTCGGTGGGAAAACTTTCAAGTTTTCTGGCGTATTCAAATCAGTACACAAAACCTTTTAACGAAATATCCGGCGTTTTTGCCGAACTCCAGAACGCTGTCGCATCTGCCGAACGGGTTTTCAATGTACTTGATGAAAAAGAAGTTGATGACGATTCCGACAAGGCAAATCTTACCGATATAAGCGGAAACATCAGCTTCAGAAACGTATGTTTTTCGTATAATTCCGAAGTAAGCCTGATTCAGAATTTCAGCCTTGATGTTAAATCAGGACAGCGTGTTGCAATAGTAGGCCCTACCGGCTGCGGAAAATCAACAATTATAAATCTTCTGCTGAGATTTTATGATATTGACAGCGGAGAAATAAAAATTTCCGGCAGAAACATCATGGATATTACACGCACAAGCCTGAGAAACGGTTTCGGAATGGTTCTTCAGGAAACGTGGGTGTTCACCGGTACTGTCGCCGAAAATATCAGTTACGGCATGGATAATGCAAGCCGTGAGGATATAATTTCAGCTGCCAAAGCTGTACACGCACACGGATTTATAAAGAGGCTTCCGGACGGATATGATACGGTTATATCTGAAAACAGCGGACTTTCACAAGGTCAGAAACAGCTGATATGTATCGCCCGTATAATGCTTATGAATCCGCCGATGCTTATTCTTGACGAGGCTACAAGTTCTATTGATTTGCGTACGGAACACCGTATACAGCGAGCTTTCAATAAGCTCATGCAGGGAAAAACCAGCTTTATAATCGCTCACAGACTTTCAACCATAAAAAATTCGGATATTATCCTCGTTATGAACAACGGAAATATAATCGAACAGGGAAATCATGCCGGACTTATGCAAAATAACGGGTTCTATGCACGTCTTTATAACAGCCAGTTCGTAAACTGAATTTCAATGTTTATTTAAATTATTAAATTTTGTGTTGTGCAGAATGCACAAATAAGATATGTGGAAAATATTGAACTAAACAATTTTATATTATTCATAAAAAAAACTTTGACAAAAGGGATTTTTTGTGGTACAATATACATTGAGATGAATTTAATTTGTGCTCTGTACCCGCAGAGCCTGAAAGGAGTTATTATGTCTAAAATTATCGCTGTTACATCAGGAAAGGGCGGTACAGGCAAATCTACCATTTGTGCCGGTCTGGGCTATACTCTCGCTAAACAGGGTCACAGAACACTCATTATTGAGCTTGATTTCGGTCTGAGATGCCTCGATATTATGTTCGGTGTCGAAAATGATATAAAATTCGACCTCGGCGACGTGCTTAACGGCAGAAAAAATGCCCTCGATGCAGTTGCCTCTGTTCCGATGGCTTCAAATCTTAATCTGCTTTGTGCCCCCAAAACACTCACGGCTGTTACAGCTGAGCAGATTGTTGATATATGCCGTTCGGTAAAAAAATATTTCGAGTACATTATCATCGATACCGGAGCAGGTATAAGCTCACACGTTTTCAATATCGTCGAACAGGCTAATCTTATCCTTGTTATATCTACTCCCGACCCTGTGTGCATACGTGACGCAAGTCTTATGTCTGATGAGTTCTATAACAGAGGAAACAAAAGCCAGCGTCTTATCATCAACAAAATAAGCAAAAAAGTTATCGGCGAATCTCTTGTCAATAATCTTGATGAAATTATTGATAAAATCGGAGTTCAGCTAATCGGAGTTATTCCGGAGGATTTCAAGATGACTGTCGCTACAGGCAAGGGAAATCCTATTCCGACCGACAGCTCGGCTCTCAGGGCATTTGACGCTATTTCAAAGCGTCTCGGCGGAGAATTTGTTCCGCTTACTGTTAAAACATCTTAATAATAAAGCCATTTTTATGGAGAGAGGAAAGGGAAAGAAAAATGACGATTGCAATTATTGCTCATGATTCAAAAAAAGAGCTTATGGTACAATTCTGCAGTGCATACTGCGGAATACTTTCAAAACATAGACTTATCGCCACAAATACTACAGGAAAACAGGTCAGCGAGGCAACCGGTCTGGAAATCAGACGCTATCTTAGCGGACGAGGCGGTGCAGAGCAGATACTTGCACTTCTTTCCTGCAGTGAAGTAGATGTTCTCCTGTTTTTCAGAGACCCCATAAATCCAAAGCTCACAGATGCAAATGATATGGATTTACTCCGCCTCTGCGATGTGCATAATGTTCCGGTTGCCACAAATATCGCAACCGCTGAGGCTCTTATACTTGCTCTCGAACGAGGTGACCTCGACTGGAGAGAAAACGGGAATCTTGCAATATAACCGGAAATATATTTTGTACTGAACTTTGTCCCTTTGCGGGGACAATTTTCGTGTAGGAAAGGATTGTTTTATGGCATTGAATATAAAAAGACCAAACGGCATGGAAGATGTTGTTCCGAAAAATGTGCATAAATGGCACACCGTTGAAAAAATAGCACGTGATACCGCCGAAAGCTTCGGGTTCGGCGAAATACGTATTCCGACTTTTGAAAGTACGGATTTGTTTCTCCGCTCTGTCGGCGAAACCACCGACGTTGTACAGAAAGAAATGTATACCGTTATGGCAAAAGAATCAAAGTTTACACTTCGTCCGGAGGGTACGGCAGGTTCAATCCGTGCAATGCTCCAGAACGGACTGCTCAATGAGGCTCTTCCGCAGAGAGTTTATTATATTCTCTCGTGTTTCCGCCATGAACGTCCGCAGGCAGGCAGACTCCGTGAATTTCACCAGTTCGGACTCGAAATGGCAGGAAGTTCGTCTCCGGCCGCCGATGCGGAAGTTATTTCCCTCGCCGATACGCTTTTAAAAAGACTCGGACTTAAAAATATCGAGCTTTATATAAATTCAATCGGCTGTCCGTCATGCCGTGCGAAATATCACGAGGCTCTGCACAGTTACTTTGAAAACCGTAAGGACGAACTCTGCGATACCTGTCTTGACCGTCTTGAAAAAAATCCCATGCGTATACTCGACTGTAAAAGTCCGGTATGTCAGGAAATCGGCAAAGATGCTCCGCTTATCCTTGACTATCTCTGCGAGGAGTGTTCCAATCACTTTGAAAGCCTTAAAAAATATCTTACCAGACTTGGTATAGAATATAAGGTAAATCCCAGAATCGTGAGAGGTCTTGATTACTATACAAAGACCGTATTTGAATTTGTAACAACCGAAATCGGCGCACAGGGTACTGTATGCGGAGGCGGTCGTTATGACGGTCTGATTGAACAGCTTGGCGGTCAGTCTGTTCCGGCTCTCGGATTCGCTATGGGAATCGAACGTCTGCTTCTTGTTATGGACAAGCAGGGCTGTGACTATCTCGCTCCGAAAAAATGTGACATATATTTCGCCACTATGGGAGAAAATGCTCTCGAAAAAGCTATGGAGCTTTCAAAATCGCTCCGTGGATTCGGTTACTTTGCCGAATACGATATGATGGGCAGAGGTCTTAAAGCTCAGATGAAATATGCCAATAAAATCGGTGCGATGTTTACAGTGGTTCTGGGAGACAATGAACTCAGCGACGGAAAAGTCAGACTTAAAGAAATGGAAAAAGGTACGGAAACAGTTATCGCTCTTGACGATAAATTCGCTTCGTCATTCGAGGAAATATATTTCAATAAGATAATGGACGTTATGGAAGAAGAAACCGGAAACGATAATCTGCTTTCATTCATGGGAGGTAACAAATAATATGGCTGATACTATGAAAGGACTAAAAAGAACTCATTACTGCGGTGAAGTCACCGAAACCGGTCAGGAAGTCGTTGTCGGCGGTTTTGTTGAACGTATAAGAAACAAGGGCGGTCTGATTTTTATTGTTCTCCGTGACAGAACCGGAGTTGTTCAGCTTGCATTTAGCGACAAGTCAGACCCTGCCGTATTTGAAAAGGCTTCGGGCTGTAAAAGCGAATATGTTCTCATGGCAAAGGGTAATGTTATCGAGCGTGAAAGCAAAAACGACAAGCTTAAAACAGGTCATGTCGAAATATTCGTAACAGATTTGCGTATACTTTCAAAAGCGGAAACTACGCCTTTTGAAATAACTTCCGAAACAAAAGTAAATGAGGAGCTCCGGCTTAAATACCGTTATCTCGACCTCCGCCGAGCTCCTTTACAGCAGAATATAATAAAGCGTCACGAAATTGCAAGGGTTACACGTGAATACTTCTATGAAAACGGTTTTCTTGAAATCGAAACACCGATGATGATGAAATCAACTCCGGAGGGAGCACGTGACTATCTTATTCCGTCACGTGTTCATCAGGGAAGTTTCTACGCCCTGCCCCAGTCTCCGCAGATTTACAAACAGCTTCTCATGATTTCCGGATATGACAGATATATTCAGCTTGCAAGATGTTTCCGTGACGAGGATTTGCGTGCGGACCGTCAGCCTGAATTTACACAGATTGACCTCGAAATGTCATTTGTTGATGCCGAGGATATTCAGGAATGCGTTGAGGGATTCATTCAGCGTGTATTTAAAGAGGTTATGGGAATTGATATTCCTGTTCCGCTCCAGAGAATCACTTTCGCCGATGCTATGAACCGTTTCGGCTCTGATAAGCCTGATACACGTTTCGGATTTGAAATTCAGGATATTACAGATACAGTTAAAGATGTAGATTTCCCTGTGTTCAGAAATGCAATCGTAGACGGCGGTACTGTGCGTGCAATCAATGTCAGGGGCGGTGCGGATACGTATACCAGAAAAGAAATTGATAAACTGATTGAACACGCTAAAGGAATCGGTGCGAAAGGTCTGGCTTATATCCGCTGGGCTGGAGAGCCGAACTGCAGTTTCAAGAAATTCCTGAAAGACGGCGAACTTGAAGCTATATGCAATGCAGTCGGAGCAGGCAGCGGCGATTTGATTCTGATATGTGCAGACAAAACAAAAACGGTTCTTTCGACTCTCGGAGCTGTCCGCCTGATTTGCGGAAAACGTCTCGGAGTTATTGACGAGAACAAATATAATTTCCTGTGGATAACAGAAATGCCGTTCTTTGAATACGACGAGGATAATAATACATGGGTTGCGGCACATCACCCGTTCACAATGCCTATGGAAGAATGTATAGAATATCTCGACAGCGACCCTGCAAATGTTCGGGCTAAAGCGTGGGATTTGGTTCTTAACGGAACTGAGCTTTCAAGCGGTTCTATGCGTATCACGGATTTTGAACTTCAGCAGAGAATGTTTGAGGCTCTCGGCATGACAGACGAGGAAATACAGGCTAAATTCGGATTTCTGGTTGATGCTTACCGCTATGCCGCTCCTCCGCACGGGGGTATGGGAATAGGTCTCGACCGTCTCGCTATGATTATGTGCAAAGCCGATAATCTCCGTGATGTAACCGCTTTTCCGAAAGTTCAGAACGCCAGCGAGCTTATGTCTGAATGTCCGTCGCCGGTTGATAAGGAAAGCCTTGATGTTCTCGGAATCATGCTTTCGGAAAAAGAATAACACATAATGTTTGAATATACCCTTGACAATAAAAGGTATCATACTTTAAATTATTATTTCAAATCGAAATTCGGCAGGAAACTTTATAAAGCCGTTATAGACTGCGGTTTTACCTGCCCGAATATCGACGGCTCGAAAGGATTCGGGGGGTGTATATTCTGCGACGGCGGAAGCGGATATTTCACCAAAAAAAATCTTTCCGTGACAGAACAGCTTGAACTCGAATCGGAAAGAATATTCCGGAAATACGGAAAAGTTCCGCTGATTGCCTATTTTCAGGCGAACACAAACACTTATGCTCCGGTTGAAACTCTCAGGAAAATATATTCTGAAGCTCTTGAATTTCCCGACGTTGCCGGAATATCCGTCGGAACTCGTGCGGATTGTCTTTCCGATGAAGTTCTTGATTTGCTTGAAGATTTAAGCAGACATACAAATCTTACTGTTGAGCTTGGTATGCAGACTGTTCATGAAAATACTGTCGGATTAATTAACCGATGCTGTTCTCACGCCGAATTTCTCGACGGATTTCATAGGCTTAAATCACGTGGAATAAGGGTATGTCTGCATATAATCAACGGACTGCCGGAAGAATCTGCCGGTATGATGATAGAGACTGCGGTTCAGACTGCACTTCTCCGCCCCGATGCCGTCAAAATCCAGATGCTTCATGTCATAGACGGAACAGAACTCGCCGGTATGTACAGAAACGGAAATGTCAGACTTCTCAGCCGTGAGGAGTATATTGATATTGTGGTGCGTCAGCTCGAACTTCTTCCGCCGGAAACAGTCATAGAACGCATAACCGGAGACGGCGATAAATCAAAACTTATCGCTCCCGAATGGAGCAGAAATAAAATAGCCGTACTCGGCGGAATAGACAAAGAGCTTGCAAGACGGAATACTTATCAGTCTGCACGGTTTGTAAGGAGTGAAAATTCGTGAACAAAACAGAACGCATGAAAGAACTTAACCATATTCTTGCAAAAGCCTCCGAGGCGTATTACAATACCGGCGTGGAAATAATGTCCGACCATGAATACGACAGGCTTTATGATGAACTCGAATCACTTGAAAAAGAAACAGGAATTATCCTCAGCGGAAGCCGGACGCAGACGGTCGGATATGAAGTTGCATCATCACTTAAAAAAATCAGGCATACTTCAAAAATGCTTTCTCTCGATAAAACAAAGGATATTGATGTTCTGTGCGAATGGCTCGGCGAAAACAAGGGATTTCTCAGCTGGAAACTCGACGGACTTACTATTGTTCTGACTTATGAAAATAATGTACTGGTTCAGGCGGTAACACGTGGAAACGGCGAAACAGGCGAAGATATAACCGCAAATGCACGTCATATTATCGGGATACCTGCACGCATTCCGTTCGGAGGAAGGCTTATCGTCCGTGGTGAAGCTGTTATGAAATTCTCTGATTTTGAAAAAGTAAACAGTACAATCAGCGAGACTGCAAAATATAAAAATCCCCGTAATCTCTGTGTCGGAACTGTTCGTAACCTTGATTCAAAAATAACAGCCGAACGGAATATTAATTTCTTTGCTTTTAATCTGGTCAGTGCTGACGGGATAGACATAAACAGTTTCGGTGCAAGAATATCACAGCTTTCAGAATGGGGATTCCAATGCGTTGACGGAGTGACTGTCGATAATAACAGCCTTGAAAATCAGGTGAGGGATTTTGAAAGAAAAATCGCCGGAAATGAGTTTCCCACAGACGGTCTCGTTCTTATGCTCGATGATATTGCATACGGAATAAGTCTCGGTGCGACTTCTCATGCCCCACGCAACGGAATGGCTTTCAAATGGCGTGATGAAACCGCCGATACACAGCTTATCAGAATTGAATGGTCGGCAAGCCGTACAGGTCTTCTTAATCCTGTTGCTGTTTTTGAGCCGGTAGAACTCGAGGGTACTACGGTATCAAGAGCGTTGGTTCACAATGTAAGCATAGTCAAATCCCTTGAACTTGGTACGGGCGATATTGTTTCCGTTTACAAGGCGAATATGATAATTCCGCAGATACTCGAAAACAAAACACGTTCCGGAAATCCGGAAATACCGGATAAATGCCCTGTATGCGGAGGAAAAACAGAAATCAGAACTTCCGGCGATGATGTGGAAACTCTTTTCTGTAATAATCCCGAATGTCCGGCAAAACATATCGGCAGATTTGAACATTTCGTTCAGCGTGATGCAATGAATATCGTCGGACTTTCAACGGCGACTATAGAAACATTCGTAAATGAGGGATTTATCAGCAGATTCCGTGACTTCTATCATCTTGACGAGTACAGGGAACAAATTTCGTCTTTAGAGGGTTTCGGCGAGCGGTCGTATCAGAAACTTCTCGAAGCGGTTGAAAAATCACGTCATACAGAGTTAAGCCGTGTTATTTATGCCCTCGGAATACCAAATATCGGGCGTGCTTCATCAAGACTAATATGTTCGGTATATCCCGACCCCGAAAAACTGGAAAAACTCACCGTCGATGAACTCATTGAAATAGATACCGTCGGCGAAGTGCTTGCTTCCGATTTTACACATTTTTTTGCAGATTCGGAAAATTTAAGGGAATATCACGAACTTCTCGCAGAACTTGAAATCATTAGACCCGAAAAGACTGATTCCGATTCTGCGGTTTCGGGAAAAATTTTTGTGATAACGGGTTCTGTCCATATCTGGAAAAACAGAAACGAACTGAAAGCGTTTATCGAATCAAAAGGCGGAAAAGTATCATCAGCTGTATCTTCCAGAACAGATTATCTTATAAATAATGATTCCATGTCAAATTCCTCAAAGAATAAAACCGCAAAGTCTCTTGGAGTTCCGATAATTACAGAAGATGAATTTCGTGAACTTGCCGGAAAATAATAAATCAAATTTCAAACTTTATGTACTGTTAGTGAGTACATAAAGTTTTTTCTTTTTAATATATCGTTTACCTCTTGACAAATGAGAAAAAGTATGATATTATAAACACATGAACAAATATTCATATGTTCTGATAAAATCAACAGGAGTGATATACATGGAAAAAACTTACGAAATAAAAAATCTGGGCTGTGCTCACTGCGGTGGAAAAATCGAGGAAGCTATAAAAAATCTTGACGGAATCGATGACGCTGTACTTAATTTCCCGATGCGTAAAATACGTATAAAGGGAAATGTCACTGGTTCCATGCTTGAGGAAATAAATCGTATAGCAAATAAAATCGAAGCCGGAGTAATTATAACTCTTCCTGATAACAAAAAAAATAAACATAATCCCGAACATAAACACGAACACGAACATCATCACGGCGACTGTTGCTGTGGTCACGAACATGGTCATGAACACGAACATCATCACGATGAATGTTGCTGTGGTCACGAACATGGTCACGGACATGAACATCATCACGATGAATGTTGCTGTGGTCACGAACATGGTCACGAACACAGTCATGAACAAGAACATAATCATGGACAGGAAAAAAATATCGTCAGACAGATAATTCCGCTTGCTGTTGGTATTGTTTTGTTCATTACGGCTATTGCTGTGAGTCGTTTTTCTGATATAAAACTCGTTTCACTGATTCTTTTTGCAGTATCATATCTTGTTCTCGGATATAATGTTATAATAAATACGTTTAAGAATATCCGTTCCGGAAATTTCTTTGATGAAAATTTCCTTATGACCGTTGCCACTTTAGGAGCTTTTGCACTCGGAGAATATACCGAAGCCGTCGGAGTTGTTCTGTTTTTCAAAATAGGCGAGATGTTCGAGGATATTGCAGTCGCAAGAAGCAGAAAAGCTATAACCGCCGTCGCTGACCTTAAAGTCGATGAGGCAGAAGTCCTCAGAAACGGCGAATTTGTCCGCATAGATGCTGACGAGATAGAAGTCGGCGATATACTGCGTATAAAAACCGGCGAACGCATTGCCGCCGACGGTATCGTTGAATCCGGAAATTCACGCATTGATACATCGGCAGTAAACGGCGAACCTGTTCCGGTTGCTGTTCATGCGGGGGATTCAGTTTTATCCGGCTGTATAAATCTTTCGGATACATTCACGCTCAGGGCAACTGCTCCGGCATCTGAATCCATGATTTCCAGAATAGCACAGGCTGTTGAAAATGCATCATCTGAAAAACCGAAGATTGACAGATTTATCACACGTTTTTCCAAAATATATACACCGTTTGTTATTGTGGCGGCGGTGCTTACAGCTGTTCTCGGCTCATTAATCACAGGAGATATTCAAAAATGGATATATTCGGCTCTTACATTTCTTGTAATAAGCTGTCCGTGTGCCCTTGTACTTAGTGTTCCGCTTGCATATTTTTCGGGAATCGGTGCAGCTTCCAAAATGGGAATACTTTTCAAGGGCGGAGAATCTATAGAAGCTCTCGGAAAAGTAAAGGCTGTTGTATTCGATAAAACAGGAACTCTCACAAACGGGAGCTTTACAGTCACAAATATCAGAACTTCCGGAAATATGTCCGAAAACGAACTCATGAGAATATGCGGAAGCTGTGAACAGGTTTCTTCCCACCCAGTTGCCGGAAGTATAACCGCCGAATGTTCAAGACGTGGAATATCGCTTACAGTTCCGGAACAATCCGGCGAACTCGCAGGAAGAGGAATTTATGCGGTTCTTGACGGAAAAAATGTTCTGTGCGGAAATGAAAAACTCATGAAAGAAAAAAATATAATTCTCCCCGATATGCCGGAAGCAGGTATCGGAAGCGTTGTTTATGTTGCAGTCAACGGCAGTATCGCAGGAAGAATAATCGTTTCCGATTCTGTAAAGAAAACCTCGGCGGAAGCGGTTTCCAAGCTGAAAAATATGGGTCTTTATACATCAATGCTTACCGGAGATAAGCCCGAAAATGCAGAAGCTACAGGAAAAACAATCGGAATAGATTACTCCGCCGGCGGTCTTATGCCGGAAGATAAACTGAATGAACTAAACAGAATCCGCAGAGAAAAAGGTGCAGTTATGTTCGTGGGAGACGGTATAAATGATGCTCCGGTTCTTGCAGGTGCTGATATAGGCGGTGCTATGCAGACCGGCTCAGACCTCGCCCTCGAAGCCGCCGATGCAGTATTCATGAGCAGTGAACCCGAATCTGTTGTATCAGCAAAGAAAATCGCCGACAAAACGCTGAGAATTTCATATCAGAATATCATATTCGCTCTTGCGGTAAAAGCACTTGTTCTTGTACTCGGAGTTCTGGGTCACCCGAATATGTGGCTCGCTGTTTTTGCCGATTCCGGAACGGCTATGCTTCTTATACTCAATTCTATAAGAGTTCTGAACACCAAAAAATACAGAAATATCTGAAATGAAATATTATTGTTTATCGGGTATTGATTTTTTATGCGATATATGATATAAGCGGCGAACCGCCGCAGGCAGATTCACAGCCAGAAATTACAGAATAGAATTTATTCCTGCGACTATTGCAATTTTTCGGAAAATATGATATAATTAATACAGCGTGTTCATATCGGAATACATTGCGTATTTCTGTGAACATACTGTATTTTTTTATTTACAGGAGGTCGGATTTTTTTGAAACGTCAGAATTATATAAGCTGGGACGAATATTTTATGGGAATCGCTATGCTCTCCGCTCAGCGAAGCAAGGATAACAATACACAGGTTGGTGCGTGTATTGTGAACAATGAGAAAAAAATCGTCGCCGTAGGATATAACGGTATGCCGTCCGGCTGTGACGATGACGAAATGCCCTGGGAACGTGAAGGTAAAACTTCTCTTGATACAAAATATCCTTTTGTATGTCATGCCGAACTCAATGCAATTCTTAACAGTAATTCGGCATCGCTTTCCGGCTGTACTCTCTATGTCACGCTGTTTCCGTGCAATGAATGTGCAAAAGCTATCATACAGTCTGGAATAAAGAAAGTTGTTTATCATTCAAATAAGTATGCATATTCGGAAAGCACTTTGGCATCATCGTTTCTTTTCAGAAAATGCGGAGTTGAATGCGTTGAATATTCTCCGTGCGGAAATACCCTCAGTTTTGACCTGTAAAAAAATTATGATTTGCAGAAATCCTGCTCAGACTGCTTAATATCAGCCTGAACAGGATTTTTTTACACTTTGGAATCAAAAAATACTTGACAAATCTGCCATAATGTGTTATAGTTATTATACAGCGTACAGATGTACGCCCAGTGCGTACAGGTCAGGAGGAAATATGGAGCAGAAATCACAGTTTATAGTTGTTGATACATCTATTCTGCCAGATGTCTTTACAAAGGTTCTTGAGGTCAAAAAGCTCATGGCTCAGAAAGGCGAGAAAAGTTTCGCATCTGCCTGTAAACGCATAGGAATTTCACGGAGTGCGTATTATAAATATAAAGACAGTGTTTTCTCATATGACGAGCTGTTTGACAGAAAAATAGTTAATCTGTATCTGCTTTTGTCGGACAGTCCCGGAGTGCTTTCAAGTGTTCTCGTATTTCTGCATAATATTCACGCAAATATTATGACCGTCAACCAAAGTATTCCTGTTGACGGTGCTGCTCAGGTCAATATATCAATCAGGCTTACCTCAGAATCAGAAAAGGAACTTGATTCGATAAATTCAATTAAAGAACTCAACGGCGTACTTGAAATAAAAATTATTTCTGCCGAATAATATACGGAGGTTTTATGTTATGATTAAATTTGCGGTTTTAGGTTATGGTGTCGTCGGTTCGGGTGTTGTGGAACTTTTTTACAAAAATAAAAAAAGTATCGAAAAACACGCCGGCTGTGAAATGGATATAAAATATATCGTTGATATACGTGATTTCCCTGATTCACCGTATAAGGACAAGTTTACAAAAGATTTCAGCGATGTTCTCAATGACCCCGAAATATCTGTGGTAGCCGAATGTATGGGCGGAACAGAACCAGCATTCACATTTGTTAAATCTGCTCTTGACAGCGGAAAAAGCGTTGCTACATCAAACAAGGAACTCGTTGCCGCAAAGGGCGATATTCTCCTTGAATCCGCAAGAAAACAGAACTGCAATTTCTTCTTTGAAGCAAGCGTCGGCGGAGCTATTCCGATAATCCGTCCTCTGCACAGATGCCTTGCCGCAAATGATATAAATGCCGTTGCCGGTATTCTCAACGGTACAACGAATTTTATTCTCACAAAAATGTACACCGAGGGAATGGCATTCAGCGAGGCTCTTGAACTTGCCCAGAATCTCGGCTATGCCGAAAAAGACCCTACCGCCGATGTCGAGGGTCACGATGCGTGCCGTAAGATATGTATTATTTCTTCGCTTGTTTTTGGAAAACACGTATATCCCGAAAACGTATATACAAAGGGAATCTCGGAAATCGAACTCTGTGACGTTGCCTCCGCCGATGTTTTAGGTCATTCGGTTAAGCTGGTGGCTTCCGTGAAACGTATCGGCGATGGACGTATTCTGCCGGTTGTAATGCCTATGCTCGTCCCTCATGAAAATATCATGTCGGGCGTGAGCGATGTATTCAATGCGGTTCTCGTATACGGCGACGGAATAGATAAAACTATGTTCTACGGACGTGGAGCAGGAAAACTCCCGACTGCCAGTGCGGTTCTCGGCGATGTAATTGAGGCTTCAAAACATAATGTTACGGTATTCTCACAGACGTGGACAAGTTCTGAGGACAGGAGCTTTATCGCTCCGGTTGATGAGCTTTCCGCAAAGTGGTATTTCCGTATTCCGGCTGACAGTGCGTGTGATGTGGAAGATTCCTACTGCGACGAAAACGGAAGAAGTTTCATAACAAAGGAAAATCTTACGTTTGCACAGGCAAAGAAAACGGCTGAGGAACTTAATGCTTCTGCGTTCATGCCGGTTCTCGGAGAATAAATCACAAATAAATAAACTATATATCTCCGGAGTATTCCGGAGATTTTTTGTTACCGGCAATTACAGAGTATTTACAGCATAGCCTGCAATATTACAATATGTTTGCTTATTGTTTAATATATCCTGTATTCTGTTGACTTATCAGGAATTATATGGTAGTATGAGAACATGATAAAAAATCTTAATGGAGATGATTTTATGAGAATAAAAAGAAATATCATGGTTCTTGTGTGTGCCGGTATGGCGACGGCTTTTATGGGCTGCGGAAACGGTCTTGAAAGGGATATGTCAAGTTCCGGAGGCAGTGCGGTTGTAAATGAATACGCTCCGGCGGAATACGGAGAAGCCGATAAAAGCATGGCGGAAGAAGCCGACGGCGGAGACGATGCCGAAACGGCTGACGAAGATGCTCCGGCATTCGATTTGTCCGCCGATACCCCTGAAGCCGACGACGAAATTGTGCCCGATGAATCGACTGAAAAAATTCCGGAAAAACGTGCCGGAGTTCTTACCGCCGGAGAATGGAACGATAATGATAACTGGGGATTTTTCCAGAATCTTCTTTCAACCGGAAATATAAGCATTCCGGAATATTGTCTGAACGTTGCCAATCGTATAAAAATTGATATTACCGATAAATCCGGCGAACCGCTCGCAAATGCAAAGGCTGAACTCCGTGACGATGACGGTAATATAATCTGGACGGCAATAAGCGGAAAAGACGGAACGGCATATCTTTTCTATCCGGATACTCCGGCTGAATCCCTTGCGGAAGTCGGAATTTCCCTCGGTGATGTCACGGAAACAGTACCGCTTGAATTATCCGGAAACGAAAGCGGACAGGGCGGAAATTCCGGAAACGATGATGTTTTCAGTGCGGTTCTTGATACGTCGGCGGATTTGAAGGAAAAAATGCAGGTGATGTTTATTCTCGATACAACGGGTTCTATGGGCGATGAAATGCTTTTTCTGCAAAGCGAATTTGGTGCTATTGCGGAAGCTGTCGGTTCGGAAAATATCGAATATTCGGTTAATTTCTACCGTGACCACGGAGACGATTATGTTACAAAATGCAACGGATTCACCAGTGATACAGGTGAAATAATAAATCTTCTGAACGGGGAAAATGCATCGGGAGGCGGAGATACTCCGGAAGCAGTGGCGGAAATACTCACAGAAACAATGACGGATTCACAGTGGAATGACGATTCCGTTAAAGTAGCTTTTCTGATTTTCGACGCTCCTCCGCATTCTGACAAAAAGCAGGAACTCGACCTCGCCATATCCTCCGCAAGTGAGCAGGGAATAAGAATAGTTCCGGTTGTGTCGTCAAATTCCGAACGTGATACAGAAATATTCGCACGCACCCTGAGCATAGCAACCAACGGAACTTATGTTTTTCTGACCGACGATTCCGGAGTGGGCGGAAGTCATCTTGAACCAATAATCGGCGACTATCAGGTCGAACTTCTTCAGGATATAATAACACGTATAATCAACGACTACAAACAAAATTAATGAAAATTATACCGCAGTTCTGATTGCGGTATTTTTTTAATTTTTTATTTTTTCGGATTCTATTGACAATTTAATCGTTTTTTGGTATAATTATTGTTGTGATTGCGAGAATTTCGGGGAAAAATGTAACTTTCTGTTTGTTGGCGTTTATTTATATGATTGGATTCTGACATCTGAATCTGCATATATTACGTGTAAAGGAGAAAAAATATGGGTATCAAGGAATTTATTCTGATTTTAGTGGCAGTTCTCGTCGCTGTCGGTGTTGGATTTTATATAAATATGAGATATTTTATCAGTAAATCAGAATACGCAAAAATCAGGAACGAACTTAAAGATATAAAAAAACGTTCCGAAAATATGGAATCCGATACAAAAGACGGAGTTTCGGGTGCGGAACTCGAAAAGCTCGTCAAAGATGTGGAAGTCAACAGAAGAAAAGTTCAGGCTGTTGTCCTTAAACTCGAGGAATTTATCGAAACCACCACCACCGAAATAACAGATGTTGAAATCAAGCAGGAACTCAAAGATTTGCGTTCCGATACAGACGAAATACAGCAGAAAATCACTTCGCTCGAAAAACTCGCTGACAGTTACGGCGGTTATCAGAAACTCGAACAGGCAATACGAATGCTCACCGATGCCACACAGATACACAAAAATAAAATCGAGGAACAGCAGAACGGAATAACTTCTCTGCGTATTGAAAATCAGAATCTTCGTGAAGAAATCGGAAAACTTGCTCCGAAAGTCGAAAAAATCGAAGATGATAATATTGATATTCCGGATATTCAAGTGGCTGAGCCAGAAATTGAGGGAATTAAAATCAATGAGGAATATATCGATAATCTTGCAGAATCAATCGGAGATATAAAAGATGTCATTTCGTCATACGATTACAATCAGTTTAAAAAAATTATCAAAAATATTATAGATGATGATGATTATGACGATTCCGGCAGTATCATGCGCAGTGTAAACAGTGCAATACAAAAATATATATACAATATAAATAAAGTATCGGCAGATGATTTCGGGCGGATAAAGGCATTTGTCGAAAAGGCAGGATATTCCCGTTCAGAAATAGCGGAGGGGGATTCCATAATGCATAATTCAAGATATTTTGAGTATATGGGCGGAAATACAAAGTACAGCGACCCTTCCCTTAAAGGTACTATATGCAGAATAGATGTAGAGCCTTATGTCCTTGTTTATTCCGATAACGGTACAAATGAAGAAGCTGTATTAAAAGGTGAATGTATCTGTTATAAGTAAAAAAATAAACTCCGGACTGATTGCGGTTCGGAGTTTTGCTTATATAGCATAATGCACTATATTCTGCGAAATTTTTTTGAAACATTTGTGACGTATCACGATTGACAAAAAAATGAAAAAGTGATATAATATTGTTGATGGGGCATTAGCGCAGTTGGGAGCGCATCACACTGGCAGTGTGGGGGTCAGGGGTTCGAATCCCCTATGCTCCACCATCGTCCCGTATATCGGGACTTTTTTTGTTATATATGCAATTACTCGGGAGCTTATTATTAACAGAGAAAAAATAAAATTTCACAGAATATTGTAACAAAGCAAGATTTATTTTTCTGCATAATCTTGAAAGAAACGGCATTGTAAGAATTGACGGAAATTGATAAAAAATACTTGACAAAAACAGATTTTCATGTTAAAATAGGGTGTATTGCAAAGAATATTTCTGAGCATTATTTTGACCACTCTTTTTCAGATTCGGATTTTATCCGGTTCTGCGGAGTTAGTGCCATACGGACAGCCGGTCAAATGCCGATTTCCGATACGTCGGACGGCAACTTCTGTTGCCTTATTGAAATTTTTTTATAAGTTCAGTTCAGCTTGTGAAAGGTCAATAAGAGTAGTATAAAGAGGTATTTTGCTCATGATATAACTCTGATACCGGTGAAATACTGCATGATATGCACACGTACAGGCTGATTAAGTCTGTACGTTTTTTGTTTTGAGGTGTATTATGGAAAATAAACTTAAACTTTATGGTTTTAACAATCTTACTAAATCCCTGAGTTTCAATATATATGATGTCTGCTATGCCAGAACCCCGAAAGCTCAGATTGATTATATTGCATATGTTGATGAGGTTTATAATTCTGAAAGAATAACGGCTATCATGACACATCTTACCGAAATGATAGGCGCACAGGTTCTCAGTGTTTCACGTCAGGATTATGACCCGCAGGGAGCGTCGGCAACTTTTCTTATTGCCGATGATACCATGATACCGGCAGGCGGAAGCGAAACTGTTGCTCATCTTGATAAAAGCCATGTCACGGTTCATACATATCCGGAATATCACCCCGATACAAATATCGCTACTTTTCGGGTTGATATTGATGTTGCAACCTGCGGAAAGATTACTCCGCTTACTGCTCTCGATTTTCTTATCGGAAGTTTCGACAGCGATATTATAACTATGGATTACCGTGTGCGAGGATTTACACGGAATCTCAGCGGTGAAAAAATCTTCATCGACCATAATATAACATCAATTCAGGATTATATCGATTCTGCCACACTTGATAAATATGATGCTCTTGATATAAATGTATATCAGGCGAATATGTTCCATACAAAAATGCTTATCAAGGAAATTGAACTTCAGAATTATCTTTTTAATACAGATGTTCACGAGCTTTCACCAAGAAGCCGGCTCGATATAAGCAGTGCGCTGAGGCGTGAAATGATTGAAATTTTCAGCGGAAGGAATGTTTACGGAAATGGCTCTATCACAGGTTAATGCCCCGATTTACGAGGCTTTAAGAAAATTCAGGCGTATGCGTGTAGTCCCTTTCGATGTTCCGGGACATAAGAGGGGACGGGGAAATATGGAACTTACAGAATTTCTCGGCGAAGACTGCATGAATGTCGATGTTAATTCAATGAAACCTCTGGACAACCTTTGTCACCCTGTTTCGGTGATAAAATCTGCAGAAATGCTCGCAGCAGAAGCATTCGGAGCAGAAAATGCGTTTTTTATGGTAGGCGGTACAACTTCCGCCGTTCAGAGCATGATTATGTACGCCTGCAAAAGCGGAGACAGAATAATAATGCCCCGAAATGTCCATAGAAGTGCAATAAATGCTCTTATTCTCACCGGAGCTGTTCCGGTGTACGTCAATCCCGATGTCAACAGTCAGCTCGGAATTGCTCTCGGTATGTCCGTGGAACAGGTAGAACAGGCGATTCGTGAAAATCCGCAGGCTAAAGCCGTGATGGTGAATAATCCGACATATTATGGCATATGTTCAGACCTTAAAAAAATTGTTGAGATTGCTCATGCTTATAATATGCTTGTTCTTGTTGATGAGGCTCACGGAACGCATTTTTATTTCGGCGAGGATTTCCCCATAACCGCAATGGAGGCAGGTGCTGATATTTCTTCCGTAAGTATGCACAAATCCGGCGGAAGTCTCACACAGAGTTCATTTCTGCTTATGGGTAAAAATATCAACAGTGATTATATGCGTCAGGTTGTTAATCTTACGCAGACCACAAGTGCGTCATATCTGCTGTTGTCAAGTCTTGACATATCACGGAAAAGGCTTGCCCTCAGCGGTCGGGAGATATTCGCACATACTGTTGAAATGGCTGAATATGCCCGCTCGGAAATAAATTCAATCGGCGGTTACTATGCGTATTCAAAGGAATTAATCAACGGCGACAGTATCTACGATTTTGATGTGTCAAAACTCAGTGTCTACACTCTTCCGATAGGTCTTGCCGGAATAGAAGTGTATGACCTGCTCCGTGATGAATATGATATTCAGATTGAATTCGGGGATTTGGGAAATATTCTGGCGTATCTTTCGGTCGGCGACAGAAAGCGTGATATTGAACGCTTAATCAGTGCAATGGCTGAAATAAAACGAAGATTCGGAAAATCCGGTGCGGATATGCTTACACAGGAATATATTTCCCCGATAGTCGCAGAAACTCCTCGGCGTGCCTTTTATGCGGATAAAATTTCACTTCCGCTTGATGAATCGGTCGGCAGAGTATGCACGGAATTTGTTATGTGCTATCCGCCAGGGATTCCGATTCTTGCCCCTGGTGAACTGATTACGCAGGATATAGTCAGCTATATCAGGTACGCCAAGGAAAAGGGCTGTCAGATGACCGGCACGGAGGATATTAATATAGAACGTCTGAATGTTCTGATATGAAAGGATATGATACAATGCGACAGTATATTATAGATGCTTTTACCGATAAAATTTTTTCAGGAAATCCGGCTGCTGTATGTATAACAGAAAATTTTCCGTCAGATGATTTAATGGTAAATATTGCAAAAGAAAATAATTTATCCGAAACCGCATTTGTTCAGAAAACAGAACACGGCTATAATCTCCGGTGGTTCACACCGGCAGGAGAAATAAATTTCTGTGGTCATGCTACTCTTGCCTCGGCTTTTGCGGTATCTGAATTTATTGACAAGGGTATCAATGAAATCCTGTTTCATACACAATCGGGCGATTTTCCCGTTAAAATTAAACATAAGGAAATTGAAATGAATCTTCCGGCATATTCTTTCAGTGAAATTCCTGTTACTGATGAAATGCAGGAAGCTATAGGTGTTAAACCTGTTCAGGCTTTTATAAAGAGGGATATGATGCTTGTACTGGAAAATGAAGAACAGGTCAGAAATCTTAATCCCGATTCTGATAAAATAAAATTACTTGACGGATTATGCCTGTGTGTTACTGCTCAGGGGAAAAATTATGATTGTGTTTCAAGAGTTTTTGCCCCTAAAATAAGTATAAACGAAGACCCCGTAACCGGTTCGTCACACTGCATGATTATTCCTTACTGGGCTGAAAAGCTGGGGAAAAACAATATAAATGCTTATCAGGCTTCGGAACGTGGCGGTGAAATATACGGTTGTTTACAAGGCGACAGAGTAATTATTTCGGGTAAGGCTGTACTTTTCGGAACGGCTGATATTATGGTTGATATGATATAGGGGGATTTTTATGGAATTGTGGTTTACAGAACGTCATACACCGAACGTTAAATTTTCCATAAAGGTTGACCGTCAGCTTTACACGGGAAAGAGCGAATTTCAGCGGATTGATGTTTTTGAATCAAAGGAGTTCGGCAGGTTTCTGACGCTTGACGGATATATGATGCTTACCGAAAAGGACGAATTTATTTATCATGAGATGATAACACACGTTCCGATGGCGGTTCACCCGAATCCGAAAAATATCCTTGTGATAGGAGCAGGGGACGGCGGTGTTGTCCGTGAACTTACAAAATATTCTGATATTGAGAGTATCGACCTTGTGGAAATAGATGAGCTTGTCGTCGAGGTCAGCAGAAAGTTTCTTCCGTCAACAGCGTGCCGTCTTGATGATAAGCGTGTGCACATATATTATGAAGACGGCGTGAAATTTATACGCCGGTGCGAAGATAAATATGATGTGATTATTGTGGATTCAACAGACCCTTTCGGACCGGGGGAAGGCTTGTTCACAAAAGAATTTTACGGAAGTTGCAACAAGGCTCTGCACGATGACGGAATCATGGTTAATCAACATGAAAGCCCGTTCTATTCCGAAGATGCGGCGGCTATGCAGAGGTCGCACAAGCGGATTTTTGAGAGTTTCCCGATAAGCCGTGTATATCAGGCACATATTCCGACATATCCGTCGGGACACTGGCTTTTCGGGTTCGCTTCAAAAAAATATCACCCCGTCCGTGACCTTGACTCTGTAAAATGGAATATGCACGGAATAAAAACAGGATATTATAATACAAAACTTCACGCCGGAGCTTTCGCACTTCCGTCCTATGTTGAGGAAATGCTCCGTGAAGTGGAAAAAAGGAGCTGACAGTTATATGCTTGAAAAAAATATTCAGACTTTTATTGCCTGTGATTCGGAATACGATGAATCAAAAATTGTACTTTTCGGAGCAGGATTCGACAGCACAACGAGTTTCCGACCCGGAACAAGGTTCGCTCCGTCAGCAATCCGTTCCGAAAGTTTCGGAATCGAGACCTACAGCCCTTATCAGGATAAGGATATGACGGATTACAGCTATTTTGACAGCGGAGACCTTGAACTTCCCTTCGGAAGTGTCAGACGTGCTTTGTCGGATATTGCAATGCGTTCAGATATAATTCTGAAAGACGGAAAAATTCCGTTTATGATAGGAGGAGAACATCTTGTTACTTTCGGCTCGGTCATGGCGGTGAACGATATGTATAAGGATTTGCATATTATTCATTTTGATGCTCATGCCGATTTGCGTGAAGAGTATCTGGGTCAGCCGTTGTCCCATGCGTGCGTAATCAGAAGATGTCACGAAATTATCGGCAATGGTCGTATATTCCAGTTCGGTATCAGAAGCGGAGAACGTGAGGAATTTCGGTTCGCCGGACATCATACGGAACTGCATAAGTTCGGATTCGGCGGACTTGCGGAAACAGTCGAAAAACTCAGAGGAAAGAATGTTTATTTCACCCTTGATTTGGACGTTCTTGACCCGTCGGTGTTCTGCGGTACTGGAACACCGGAGGCGGAGGGCGTGAGCTTTAAGGAGCTCCGTGAAGCTGTTACGCTTGTTTGCAGTGAACTGAATATAGTCGGCTGTGATGTCAACGAATTAAGTCCGCATTACGACCCGTCAGGAGCGTCAACCGCTGTGGCGTGCAAGATTATCAGGGAAATGCTCCTTGCTTTATCATGACAGTATTTATAATTTTTAAGGAGGATTCTTAAATGGATTTATACAAAGACGGCGAAATAAAGCCGTGTATCAGGATTGATTTCACCGAAGAAAAGCCAATGATTTATGAAAGCAAAATCGGCGGAATGGGATATATTCCGCATGACGGGGATTTTCCTGCTGACAGCAAAGGAAGTCAGCTCCGGCTTCTTGCACAGATAGAGTGCGAAAAAATTCATCTTGATGATTTTCCGGAAAAGGGACTGCTTCAGTTCTGGATTCTCAATGATGATATATCAGGCATTGACTGGGATAATCAGACGAATCAGGACGGTTTCAGAGTGATTTATTATCCTGAAATCGACAAGACCGTTACGGAAGAAGAAGTCAAGAGCAAATTTGTTGAAAATGAATATGACAGTGAAGATATGATGCCTGTTTTCGGAGAATACGGATTGATTTTCTCTGAAAGCACAAGTAAATACTATGATTTCGCCGATGAAAAATATGAGGATTTAGATGACGTTCCGGAAGATGCGTGCGGAAGTATAATCGGCGGAATACCGTACTTCACTCAGACCGACCCCCGTGAATATAGTGAAGAACTTCAAAAATATGACTATCTGCTTTTCCAGCTTGATTCGTTCTGTATGGAAGATGATGACGGTACTTGTGATGATGCTGTTATGTGGGGAGATTCTGGAGTAGGAAATTTTTTTATCAATACCGAAAAACTTAAAAATCTTGATTTCAGCGACGTTCTCTATAACTGGGACTGCTATTGATAAATCGGGAATATATCTGAAACGGAGTTTAAAATATATGAAAATTCAAGTTTACGGTTCAAAACAGAATTCTAAGATTATTCCTGTTTTTTTCATAATATTTGCCCTTATCTTTATGTCTGTCGGAATCGGCATGCTTTTTTATCCGAAGATAAAAGAAAAAAAATGCACTGAAAGTGTAAAGGCGGAAGTTATCAGCAATTCTGCGGAATCTTCTTCTTCCGGAGGAAGCAGGCATCATCATCACCATAATTCAACAGTTTACAGACCGACATTCAGCTTCATGTATGAGGGAAAAGAATACATCGTTGAAAGTAAAACGGCATCAAATCCGCCTGCTTTTAACGTGGGCGATATAGTTGAGCTCAGAATAAATCCCGATAATCCGGCGGATTTTTATGCCCCGTCCGATAAGACTTCAAGATTTATCGCTTTAATTTTTACCGGATTCGGAGTAATTTTCATGATTATCGGAATCGTGATGTGTGTTGCTTTCGCCGGAAATAAAAATTAAAGGACATTTATGAAAATGAAGAAAAAGAATTTAATATCCGGAATTATGCTGATATTGTTTTCTGTGGCTTTCATGGGCGTTGGCGTATGGTTTTCCGGTGACCATGAGCATAAATTAATTAACTGCACCGAACAGGTAACAGCTACGGTCATAGAGAATATAGAAGATACACAGAACGAACTTATATATGATTACAGGCAGGGACATAGAGATGAACATTACAGCGATGTAAAGTATTATACGCCTCTTTTTGAATATGAATATGACGGAAACAATTATAAATCCAGAGGTCAGAAATCAAGATATTCACCGCTCTACAAAGTCGGCGAGGAAACAGAAATTAAAATAAATCCGTCAAATCCCAATGAGTTCTATGAGGTGAAAAGCAATTCCTATAACATCAAATCAAAAGTTATTATGATGCTGTCCGGTTTTTTTATGATTTTAGGGATTTTCATGCTGATTAAATCCGGACGTAAAACGTAAAATATTGAAAAGGAGTATTTTAAAAAATGGGAAAATGTATGATTATCGGCTGTGGAGGAGTTGCCTCCGTGGCTATTCACAAATGCTGTCAGAACAGCGATGTATTTGAAGGAATTATGATTGCAAGCCGTACAAAATCAAAGTGCGATGCTCTCAGGGAAAAATTACAGCCCACAACTAAAACCATAATCGAAACAGCTCAGGTCAATGCGGACAATGTTGACGAACTGATTTCTTTAATCAACAGCTATAAGCCCGATGTTGTCCTTAATCTTGCACTTCCGTATCAGGATTTGACAATCATGGACGCTTGTCTTGCAACTAAAACGCACTATGTCGATACCGCCAATTATGAGCCTCTTGATACTGCAAAGTTTGAATATAAATGGCAGTGGGCTTACCGTGAAAAATTCGAGCAGGCAGGAATCACCGCACTTCTCGGAAGCGGATTTGACCCCGGCGTAACAGGCGTATTTTCGGCGTATGCCATGAAGCACGAATTTGATGAAATCAATTATATTGATATTCTCGACTGCAACGGCGGAGACCACGGCTATCCGTTTGCAACAAATTTCAATCCGGAAATAAATATCCGTGAAGTTTCCGCAAAGGGAAGCTATATCGAAGACGGAAAATGGATTGAAACAGAACCGATGGAAATAAAGCGTGTGTATAATTTCAAGGGTGTGGGCGAAAAAGATATGTATCTTCTTCATCACGAGGAACTGGAATCGCTTGCACTCAATATCAAGGGAATAAAGCGTATCAGATTTTTTATGACTTTCGGACAGAGCTATCTCACACATCTTAAATGCCTTGAAAATGTGGGAATGACTTCAATCGAGCCGATTGTTTATGAGGGAAAGGAAATTGTTCCGCTCCAGTTCCTGAGGGCTGTACTTCCCGACCCTGCTTCACTTGGTGCGAGAACCGTCGGCAAGACGAATATCGGCTGTATTTTCCGTGGCAAAAAGGACGGAAAAGACAAAACTTATTATCTGTATAACATATGCGACCATCAGGAATGCTATAAAGAAGTAGGTTCGCAGGCGGTTTCATATACAACGGGAGTTCCGGCGATGATTGGTGCAATGATGATTATGACCGGAAAGTGGAACAAAGCTGGCGTTTATAATATTGAGGAGTTCGACCCCGACCCGTTCATGGAAGCCCTCAACAAGTGGGGACTTCCTTGGGAAGAAGATTTCAGTCCGGTTCTTGTTGACTGACCATACAGAAATAAATCATATGCAGAGGAGAAAAAAATATGCAGATTAAATTCAATAAAATCGTGAGACCTGTAGCGGTAAAGCCGGAGGATTCAAGACCGGCAAGACAGGAAACTGTAAATCAGGAAACCGAAATTCCGGCACAAAATCCGGAGCAGGAAATTAAATCGTCACCAGCGGAACAGATTGAATCAATTGAATCATTCCTTGCGGAGTTTACAAAGCAGACCGATACTATGCCGGAGGTTGAAATCCCGAAAACCGAAACAGAAGATTTTAAACCCGCCGTACAGCCGGAAGATACTGTTATTCCGGAAACGGTTTCATCAAATCCGCCGGTTAATGCCGTGACTGTGTCGTCGGGTGTTCCGGCTATCGAGGAAACGCTGAAAAAATTTATCGGCAAGAGTATCCGTGTATATACCGCCGACCATGAAAACGTTATCGGACGGCTTGAATCTATCAAGGACGGCTGGATAAAGATTTGTAATGCACGCTCGGCAGGAGGCGGATATTACTGCGACGAGGATATAATAAATATCAGAAATATCGTCAGATTCCGTTTTATAAGAAACATCACAAAGAGCGATTATGTGGAGTTCACAAATGCCGAAAACTGATTTGAATAACGTTCCTACACCGTGCTATATAATCGACGAGGGAAGACTTATACAAAATCTTGAAATACTCCACGGAGTTGAGGAACGCACCGGAGCTAAAATACTTCTTGCTCAGAAAGCTTTTTCATGTTTTCACTTGTATCCGCTGATACGCCGTTATATTTCGGGAACTGCTTCGAGCGGACTTTATGAGGCACGTCTCGGATTTGAGCAGATGGGCGGTGAAAATCACGTATTTTCTGCGGCATACCGTGAAAGCGAATTTGATGAAATTCTTTCGTACAGCAATCATATTATATTTAATTCGTTTGGTCAGCTTGAGAAATATCGGGAAAAAACGCTTTCGGCAGGCAGAAAAATCGGTCTGCGGATAAATCCGGAATACTCTACTCAGTCGGGGCATGAAATATATGACCCTTGCTCTCCGGAATCACGCCTCGGAATAACAGACAGGAATTTCCGGCGTGATTGTCTCTCCGGCGTTACCGGAATACATTTTCATACGCTTTGCGAGCAGAACTCCGACGACCTCGAAAGAACTCTGATTGCCGTTGAAGAAAAATTCGGCGATGTTCTTGAAAAAATGGAATGGATAAACTTCGGAGGCGGTCATCACATAACACGCAGTGATTACGATATACCTCGCCTTGAACGCTGTATAAAGCGTGTTCAGGATAAATATAATCTTGAAGTTTTCCTCGAACCAGGAGAAGCTGTGGCACTCAATGCCGGATTTCTTGTTTCGGAGGTTCTGGACATAACGGAAAACGATATGCCGATTGCCATTCTCGATACATCAGCGTCATGCCATATGCCCGATGTTCTGGAAATGCCGTACCGTCCGCCGGTTTCCGGAGCAGGTGAAAGGGGAGAGAAGCCGTATTCATACAGGCTCGGCTCGCAGACCTGTCTCGCCGGAGACGTTATCGGGGAATATTCATTCGATTCACCGCTTTCAGCCGGAGATAAGCTGATTTTTGAGGATATGGCTATTTATTCCATGGTGAAGAACAATACGTTTAACGGTATGCCTCTTCCGGATATACTTCTTAAAAAAACAACCGGAGAACTTGAAGTTCTCCGGAAGTTCGGGTACAGCGATTTTAAATCAAGATTATGAAAAATTTGTGAAATATTTGACAATCCATAAAAAGTGTGTTATAATTAATACAGAATTTTAAGTTAAAAAGAAGGTTGTATTTTATGGATTATAAAATCATTGACGCACACGCACATATTTTTCCGGAAAAAATAGCCGAAAAAGCTACCGTTAATGTCGGAGCTTTCTACGACCTCCCCATGGACAGCTGTGGAATGAGCAAAAAACTGATTGAGGGCGGAAACACTATCGGAGTATCAAAATATCTGGTATGCTCAACGGCGACAGTTCCGCATCAGGTAAATTCAATCAATCGTTTTATTGCAGATGAATGCAGAAAAAATCCGCAGTTTTTCGGGTTCGGAACTGCACACCCGCAATCTGCGGATATTGAGGGAGATATAAAACAGATAAAAGACCTCGGACTTCACGGCGTTAAACTTCACCCCGATTTTCAGGAATTTGATGCCGATTCTCCCGAAGCGTTCCGCATATATGAAATGATAGAGGGGGAACTTCCGCTTCTTATTCACTGCGGTGACCCGAGATATAACTGGTCAGAACCGGCAAAGATACGGAGAATAGCAGAAAATTTCCCGAAGCTTAAAATTCAGGCGGCACATTTAGGCGGTTATCAGCGTTGGGACGAGGCGGAAGAACTTCTCACAGGATTTGAAAATCTCAAAGTTGATATATCCAGTTCGCTGGCGTTTATGAGTCCGGAAAAGGCTGTTGAAAGAATACGGAAATTCGGTATCGAAAACTGTTTTTTCGGCAGTGATTTCCCGATGTGGAATCATTCCGAGGAATTTGACAGATTTATTTCTCTTGGATTTGACGAAAAAGAAAACACCATGATACTTGCAGAAAATTTCAGGAATTTCTATAATATCTGAATCTGATAAGCGATAACAGAAAATCCTCGCCGTTAATCCGGAGAGGATTTTTTTATGGTTTTGATTTCATTGATTCATAAACCGCCATAAGATATGGAGCTATTCCTTTGGCTTCGTTTTCCACTATACGCTCGCTGAGATAATACTCTGCTGAACCGTCACGGCGTTGTTCTCCGCCGAGTCCGCCCATAAGACAGATATTTTTAAGAATCGGTATTCCGTTTTTGTGGACGATATATTTATCCGTCACAGCTGACAGTGCTGAAAATCCGCATTCTGCCGATGATTTTTCTGAAACTCCGAGACGGAATCCTTTCATAGCTCCATACGCAAATAAAAGTGTTCCGCTTGTTTCGGGGTAATTACCTTTCATATCCGGACGTAACGGAAGCTGTAAAAGCATATTTTCAGATGTAAGACAACTGCACAGTGCGTGAATAAGTTCACGGAGCATTTCGCCGATTCGGTCGTCTGCGGTTATTTCATATAAATCTGCAAGACCGGCACAGAGCCAGCCGTCGGAACGAAGCCATATTTCCGGCGAAAGACCTGTTTTTTTATCAGACCAGAACATTTCCCGTGATTCGTTGTAGCCGTGATAATACAATCCGCTTTTTTTATCAAGCATGAACCGCCTTATATTAAGCATCTGAGAAACTGCATCTTCCACGATACTGTCATTTCCGTTTATTTTACCGTACAAGGCAAGAAACGGAAGTGCCATATATGCACCGTCGAGCCACAGTTGTTGCGGATATATTGCCTTATGCCAGAAATTTCCGCATTTCAGGCGTGGCTGATTTGCAAGCTGTTCATTATATATTTTTTCATATGCCAGTTTGTAATGTCTGATTCCGGAAATCCGGTAAAGCTGTATGAGATTCATTCCTCCGCATACATTATCGAGATTATAGTCAGAGGCACGCATAGTTGCTATAACTCCGCTGCTGTCTATGTAGCTGTCCATAAAATCGATGGCGTATCTGGTATATTCCGGCTTATCGAACATCAGGAGTGCACGTACCATACAGTTATCAATATAATTCCATTTCGGCTTTTTTCCGAATATATAATTTTCGCAGTTCCACCTTGGATTAAGTGGTTCTGAGGTCAGAACAAACTTTTTGATATATTCATGAGCTGTCTGCTCTATCACGCCTATATCCGTCATGATGACAGACCTCCTGCGGTTATTCCGCCTATAAATTTTTTCTGTGCTGTTGCAAATACTGCGATTGATGGTATAAGTCCTATAACCGACATTGCAATTATCTTGCACTGTTCGTATCCGTTTCCCGTGCTGTCCGAAGAAAGCCGGAGTATAAGCGACAGCGGATATTTTTCCACGGAACTTATCATTATCAGAGGCGTGAGAAAATCATTCATTGTCCACAAAAAAGTAAATACCGATATCGAAACAATAACGGGACGTATACACGGAGCAAGAATATATATCAGTATCTGTACAGCATTACAGCCGTCTATACGGGCGGATTCATCAAATTCTTTCGGAACTCCTCTGAAAAACTGAATAAGCATGAATACAAAGCTTCCCTCCGTGGCAAAAAGAGCAGGAACTGTCAGCGGAATATATGTATCAAGAAATCCGAGCTTGTTCCAGAGTGTATACAACGGCATAACAGTAACAATTGCCGGCATGAACATAGTACCCATAAAAAGTCCGTAAAACAGCTTCCGGAACGGAAAATCAAATCGTGCAAATCCATATGCCGTCAGAACCGAAGAAACTACTGTAAAAACAGTCTTGGGAATTATTATTTTGAATGTATTTATAAAATAATATCCCATGGTATGTTCTGTCACTGTCCGCCATGCACGGGAATAGACTGAAAAATCATAGTTTTCCGGCAGAAACCATGCCGAAGAAAATATTTCCTCGTTTGATTTAAAACTCGCACCGATAAGCCATAACAGCGGATAAATCATTACAATTGCTTCTGCTGTAAGGAAAAAGTACATCAGAATTTTTAATTTATTATGTTTCATATTAAATTTGTTTCAATCCGTCTGACTGCGTGTAATCTTTGATGTTACAGCAGTTATTATTGTAATTATCAGGAACATCATCCACGACAAGGCATTGGCATATCCTATATTGTGATACCTGAACATTTCATCATATATCAGCATTCCCAGAGTGTATGTACTTCTGAGAGGTCCTCCGCCTGTTATCATATACGGAGCGTTAAATTCCTGAACAGCGGAAATTATCTGCAAAATAAGATTCAGGAATATTACATTTTTTAGCAAGGGAAGTGTTATCGCAAAAAAACTGCGTATATTTCCGCATCCGTCCACTTTTGCGGCATCGTAATATTCTCTCGGAATATCACGGATTGCGTTAAGAAATATTATCATTGCCGAACCAAATTCCCACAATCTCAGAAGTACGATTATCCCCATAGCATGGGCGGAATCGCCGTACCAGCCTGTCGGTTCAAGCCCGATAAGTTCTGCAAGCTGATTTGCCAATCCGTCCGAAGTAAAAAGAAACTGCCACATTATCACGACCGCAAGATTCGAGCCAAGTATTGACGGTATGTAGAAAATTGTTCGGTATATGCCTATTCCACGTATCTCGATGTTTAATATAATTGCCGTAAACAGCGAGAATATAAGTTTGAGAGGAACAAGAACAGCTGTATATTTAAGTGTCACGGCAACGGCAGAAATAAAATTCCTGTCCGAAAACATACGCAGATAATTGTTTAATCCGATAAATTCCGGCTGTCGTATGCCGTCATAGTCGGTCATTCCGGTTATAAATGATGACAAAAACGGATAAAGCGTAAACAGAACAAATCCGGCTATAAACGGAAATATCAGCAGTAATCCGGTATATTTCCCCACGCCTACGGGGTTATTGTATTTTTTTTTCATATTTTTATGATTTGTTTTATTGTTGATTTTATTTTCTTATTTTTCCGAGATATTCCGTGATTGAGGCATACAATTCCGCAGCGGCTTCGGAAGTATCAGCCTTTTCATACGAAATTTTTTCGATTGCGGTATTATAGTATTCTTTCATCTGTGCAAGTTCCATGTAAGGACTTATAGTAACAGTATCTATTTTTTCGAGCATTTCATCGTTTTCCTGTGCAAGACCTGTAAGTCTGCCTTTTTTTTCAAGTGCGGATTCTGCGGAATGTGATGACGGAACTCCACGGGTTGTCCCGAGTATTTCTGCCGCTTCTTCGTCGTTCAGCATGAAATTCATAAACGCTGCCGCTTCGTCAGGATATTTTGTATTGCGTGACAGTGCATACAGAAGTGACGGTTTAATCAGCCAGCCTCCGCTGTTTCCGTTGTCGTCCGTGAGCATAGGTCCAGCTTCGAGAACTCCCTCGGGCAGTGACATTTCATATTTTCCGACAGAACTTCCCCATTCCAGAACTCCGGCGATACGTCCGTCAATAAATTCCGGCGACTGATAAAGCGATGCTGTTCCGTCCTTATCGGTACGCATATCAATAGTACGTATGACATGATTTTCTTCAAGTTCCTTATAAAAATCGAGAGCGGTTTTTATATCGTCCTCGGTAAATCCGAGTTGTCCGTCAAGTGTCATGAACTGTCTGCCGGTTGTCTGCTGAACGTAAACCACCGCAAGATACCACGCCGTTCCGCCTGATTGAATATCCAAATCAAGAGGAAACAATCCCTCACTGCTGAATTTGTTTCCAAGTGACATAAGTTCATTCCATGTGCGGGGATATTCAGCCCCGAGCCTTTTGTATGTTTCGGAATTATAGAAAAGTCCCCGACCGCTGACAGATACGGTAACAGCGTTAAGTATTCCGTTTACTTTTCCGAAAGAGAGAATTTCGCTGTCATATTGTGATAAATCGAGATATTCCGAAAGCTGTCCGAGGTCATAGAATCCTTTTCCGTCGGGTGAAAAAGATATAAGCCAGTCGTAATTTATCTGCATGATGTCGGGTTCAGTTCCTCCGCTCAGCTGTGTACCTGCTTTTTCGCTCCAGCCGTCCCAGCCTCCGTACTCGGGAACTATTTTGATTTCGGGATATTTTGTATTCCAGAGTTCAATTGCCTCAAGAGTAGCCTGATGACGGTCATCACCGCCCCACCATGAAAATCTCAGTGTGCATTTATCGAGCTTTCCGTCCGGCGGAGTAATATCGTTACCGGAATTTTTTCCGCAGGCTGAAAGAGAGACAAGACAGCCGAGCAATGCCGTTGATATTAATTTTTTCTTCATTCTCCTGTCCTTAAATATAATGATACAATCGGCAGGACAAATATCCTGCCGAAATTCCGAATTTAAAAAAATCTATTCAATCTGCCGTTATTCAGGCAAAAACGAATTGGGTTCTGAAAACAGATAGCCCTGTGAGAACTGTATACCGTTTTTATGGATAATATCCTGTATATCCTGATTTTCGATATATTCCGCTACAATCTGTTTGCCGTGCCTTACAGACCATTCGGCAATCATTTCGAGGAACTCACGGGCATATATATCATTTTTTATATTTCTGACGATTTCTCCGTCAATCTTTATGAAATCCGACTGCACCTTGAATATATTGACAATATTTGAAAATCCGCTTCCGAAGTCATCGATTGCGATTCTGCTTCCGAGCTGATGTATCTGTTCTACAAATTCGGCTATTATCTGATAATCCCGTATTTCTTCGGTTTCGGTAAGCTCGAACACATAATTTTCAGGGTGCGGGGCATTTTTCAGATATTTAGCTATAAAATGCACTATCTTATAATTATTTATGTCGCTTATATTGAGATTTATGGTTACTGTTTCGTTTCTGTCACGGAAAAGTTTCATGACTTTTATTATCATGAGATAAGATATATCGGAATAAAATCCGTAATCTTTAGCCGTTTCCATAAACTGAGCCGGATTATATATATTTCCGTCCTCATCGGCAATACGCATAAGTGACTCGTACATATTTATATTTCCGCTGTTGTTGTCACGTATTCCCTGAAAATACGGAATTACTCTGTCATTTGCGACAGCGTCGTTGAGGACTTTCAGCATTTTCAGTTTACGTGCGTTTATCTGTTCGAGACCGAGGTCGGAAGTATAATGCAGGAAAAACTCCTTTTTCTGACGCATATTAAGAAGTGTGAGTTCGGCTTTGTTTATCATATCCTCCTCGTGCATGACTATGGAAAACTCGCTGACCGGAACATATTCCCCGAACTTATAATCCGAAACGAAATTCTGTACGGCGTGCATCATATCGACAAATTCACCATCGCACACGGAGGGGTCGCACGTGATTATCAGATATGTTTTTTTATAGACATAACAGCTTAGCAGACTGTTTCCGATAAATTCAATTATCGACCTGTAGAACCGTCTCAGGCTTGCATTGAATTTTGATTTGCTCATAAATGCGTTGAGAAGATTTTCATTGCGGAAACTGAGCATACAAATCTTGTCAAATCTTCCCATACTGAAATCATAAGAATATTTGGTAATATTTCCGATACCTGTTTCACCGTCCCTGAAAAGAGTTTCCTCTATTTCCTGCTGACGCTGTGACAGACTGTTGTTTTCCTCGGACTGTTTATTCATATTTACGAGATAGCGGACAATATGTTCCTGTTTGTTTATGAGTTCTCCGGATTTCCGGCGGAGTATATCGGTGTCTATTTTTATACAGCGTGTGCTTTCGGACAATGCGGAAATAGCAAACGAATAATTACAGTATTGGTTTCTGGTATTCATGTTACCGATTTCGCCGACGACAAGACAGCCGCTGAGATTGGTATTCTCAAACGGCATAAGTTCCCATTTAGCACAGTTCATAAACAATGTCTGACGGGAAACACAGCTGTAACCGAAAAGAACTTCTGCCGCATGGGAACTGATATTATTGCATACATTTTCACACACTTCAATAGTTTTCTGAGTGCTTGAATAGGATATTTTTACAATTTCTCCGGCTTTTGCTTCGCTTGGAACAAACATCACCGGTTCAGGCTCGTCATCAAACACATGAAATTCCTCTGTCTGCGGAGAATACGACAAAGCCCACGGAACTTCGCCGTGTTCCACACGAACCAAAGGAAAAAGTGCGGTCATATTGTAATCTGTTTCGTCAAGACTGTTTATTCCGAGCTGTTTCATATACCAGCTTACGGCATTTTCGCCGTCAATTGCACGGATTATCATTCCGTCAGCGTCTGTTATTGTATGGCATACGCCGACCGGTTCTGTGACATAGACTATATCGCTGTAGACCGAGATTTTTTTTGAATTTATAACAGCCACGGCAACGCAGTTGTCGGAAACACTGTTGTTATCAAAGACAAACGCATCACGTTTTATATTAAGAGTAGGATTTTGTGGAGTGTTTGCAATTCCGCCAATAAGCTGAACATTTCCGGAACGTTCGTTAAAATGTTCAACAAATCTGCCGACTTTTATAAACGGACGTGCGAACAGTGCGAGCATGAATTTTGAATCATTATTCACCACAGAATCTATAATATTATCTGCAAGAACCGAACCACGCATATCCGAACCGCCCTCTTTTGAAAGCGGGTACATACAGGTATCGACTTCGGAAAAATCAAATTCTGCAATCGAAATCATACAGCAGTCGGTATGAATACCGCCATTATAGATAACGCCGGACGTTGAGCTTCCGATTATTTTGGCATTCGGGAAATGTCTGAGAATCATCTCAACAAACGGTCGGATATTTTTTTTTGTGTGAATGCAGGTATGGATTCTGATAAAATAATTGCCGGATATATTCAGTTTTTCGTGAATTATGAAATCTTCAAATTTCTGTTCGGTAGAATAGATGAGGTTCATGCTTTTCATAATCGTTCACTTCCATAATCAGAATAAAAAAGTTCTATATCATTATAGCATATTTTTCTAATTATTTCAAGTGTTTTACAAAATTTTTAATACAAATGTTACAGTGTACAATTGTGAAATTTATACAATTGATATACAATCAGTATATCACACATATAAAAAATATATAATGTAATTTCAGAGACGGCTCATAAAATACACGGCTTTTCCGAGAATACGGACGGAATCAAGTTCCTCGCCAATGTATATAAATGGTTCATATGCCGGATTTTCGGGATATAATACAAGTTTGCTGTTCTGCGGATAATAGTATACTTTTTTCAGCGTTGCCTCATCGTTGATAATAACGGCTGCAATATCGCCGTTTTCGACCATAGGCATTTCACGGATAAACACAATATCGCCGTCATAGATACGTGCGTTTATCATGCTGTCGCCCTTTGCTTTAAGGCAGAAATCGGCATCTATTCCCATATCCGCCATGATGTATCTTTCTTTGTCTTCGCTGGCAAAAATCGGTCTGCCACAGGCGATTTCCCCGAGAAGCGGAAAGCTTTTCAGCTGAACCGGAAATATATTGGAATATTTTTCGATAAGCGATTCAACGTTTTCAGTCTTTACTGATTCGTCGATAAACAGGGACGGAGAAATATCAAGAGCCTTTGCAAAGGCTGTAATTTTGGAACGTGGCAAATCGTTTCCGCCCTTTTCAATTTTGTTGATAGATGAACGGGACTTATATCCGATTTTCTCGGCAAGTTCGTCCTGAGTCATTCCAAGTTCCTCACGTCTTGTTCTGATTAAAGTACCAATATCGGACATATAAAACACTCCTTTGATTTATTACAGTGATATTATATCACAATGTTTCCGATTTGTCAACAACGCCGTGGAATCTTCAAAGTGTATCCGGATTTTCTTTTATTTCAATCTGAATTTTTTTGACTTTGTTTTCCTCAACATCTGTGGCTGTTATTCTGAAAATATCTGTTTCGGCGGATTCACCGGCATCGGGAATATGTTCCATTATATCGGTAATCCAACCGCCGGCTGTGGTATAGTCGGTATTGATTGCATTTTCATCGAGTTCCAGAAATTCAAGGAGTTCATCGATTCCGGTATCTCCGGCGACCTCATAGCATTTTTCAGATATTTTAACTATATTTGTTATTATTTCGTCGTCCTCGTCATATATTTCGCCGACGAGTTCCTCAATAATATCTTCAAGAGTAACGATTCCCTTAGTTCCGCCGTACTGGTCGGTGACCACAGCAAGATGAACCTTTGCTTTCTGCATGAACTTCATGGTTTCGCTTATCAGGCTTGTATCGGCGATATGCGGAACTTCTTGAATTATGCCCCGTATATCGTTTTTTTCTTCAGCGAGCATTTTGAAAAAAGCCTTGTTTGTTATGATTCCGATTATATTATCAAGACTTTTTTCATATACTGGCATACGGGAATACATTTCACGCCCGAAAGTTTCTTTTATTTCGCTTATTGAATCCTCTATATCGACACCTATAACTTTCACTCTCGGAATAAGTATTTCATTTACCGTGATTTCGTCGAAATCGAGTGCACTTTTAACGAGTTCGCTTTCCTGTTCCTCGATAACTCCTTCTTCTTCGATTTCGTCAATCATGTATTTGAGTTCGTCCTCGGTAACGGTAGGAGCTTCTTCGCCCTTGAATATCGACGACATACTGTTTAGAATCCAGACGAAAGGTTTAAGAACCGTTACAAGCACAGACAATCCGCCGGCAAATAAAAGGGCGAGTTTTTCGGCGTTTCTTTTAGCGTATGATTTCGGCAGAACTTCGCAGAAAATCAGCACAAGAACCGTAATAACAGCCGTTGATATGCCTGCTCCGCTGCTTCCGAAAAAGCTGACAAAAATCAGCGTACTCACAGAAGATGTTGCGATATTTACTATATTGTTTCCGATAAGGACAGCTGTCAGAACATCATCAAAACGATTGGCAAGATTCAATGCTGTTTCTGCTTTTTTGTTTCCCTGAGCCGCATAATTTTTCAGCCGGAGTTTGTTTACGCTTGAATATGCCGTCTCGGTGCTTGAAAACAAAGCCGAAAACAACATCATCACAACAACAAGAACTATCTTTCCGATTATCGCACTGTCCATATGTATTTTTTATCCTTTCTTATCTGTCCGCACGCCGAAAACATTACTTTAAAAATCATGATTTAATACAAAAACCGCATGAAAAATCATGCGGCTTGTTCTGGCGGAGTTGGTGGGATTTGAACCCACGTGCCCTTGCAGGCAACTTGATTTCGAGTCAAGCTCGTTATGACCACTTCGATACAACTCCGTTTTAAAAATCAGACGGCAGGAAACATCAGCCGTTCACTCCCGACTACATGAACCATTATATCACATATTACAAAAAAAATCAAGTGTTTTTATAAAAATAAATATTATAACAATATTCCTGCTTGACATAGAAAGTTTTATGCGTTATAATTAAATAAATCAGAATTTTAAAATATAAAAATTTCTTTCCGAAAGGGGATTTATATGCGTTCAAAAGGTACAAAAACAATATCCGAAAACCGTCAGGCACGTCATGAATATTTCGTCCTCGAAACATACGAAGCCGGTATGGAACTTGTCGGCACGGAAGTTAAATCTATACGTCAGGGCTCGGTTAATCTTAAAGATTCGTGGTGCTCGATTGACAACGGAGAAATCTTCGTAAGAGGTATGCACATCTCACCATACGAAAAAGGAAATATATTTAACCGTGACCCTATGCGTATCCGCAAACTGCTTATGCATAAACGTGAAATAAACAAGCTTTTCGGAATAGTAAAACAGGACGGTCTTTCACTTATTCCACTCAGCATATATTTCAAGGATTCAAAAGTAAAAATGCTCGTCGGTCTGTGCAAAGGTAAAAAATTATACGATAAACGTGCCGATGCCGCCAAACGAGACGCAAAACGTGAAATCGACAGAGGTCTTAAATCCCGCAACAATATGGGGTGAAAAATATGCTGAAAAAACTTTTTGCCTGTGCCGTATCGGTTTTTATTCTTTGCGGAGTTACCGGCTGTTCGCTCGTTAAGCAGGATATGATTGAAGTCGTTCACGAAACGGAAGTTCCGCCTGATATGGTATTTCTCGGCGATTCCATAGCTGCCGGATACGGTCTTGACGGCTACACGTCAACCGATAATTACAGTTGTTCCGATTCATACGCAAACATTCTGAAATCCCGATATACAACGGAACTCAACGGGCTGTACGTTCATAATATGCAGAATTTCGCCGTATCGGGTGCAACATCATCAGACCTGCTTGAACTCCTCAACAGTGGTACAATAGATTCCGCTCTTGCCGGTGCTGATGCGGTTGTTGTATCCATAGGCGGAAACGACCTGCTCCACATAATGTTCGATATGCTGAAAAATCTCGGAGTTACCGCCGAAAACCGCACAATCAACATATCGGAATTTGATTTGTTCGGCATGGCTTCTTCTCTTCTGAGCATGGACTCGGATATTGATGAGGCACTTTCAGGATTTGAAATAAATCTTCAGAAAATATCGGAAGTTCTTAACGAAAAAACAGACGGCAGAATATATGTTCAGACATTATATAATCCGCTTGAAACTTTTTCCGATGTTCAGGCAATTGTGGATTTTTCAGACCAGAAAATCGACCGGTTCAACGAAATAATCGAAACCGGTTCGGCTGAATATTCAGTGATTGATGTCGCTTCCGGCTTCAAGGGAAGATGTGCCGAACTCACACGGATTTCTGAAATCGACATTCACCCGAATGAAAAAGGTCACGCAGAAATTGCAGGAATTATTGATTCCGCATTCCGTGCGGACGGATTTTCATGCACCGTGCAGGAATACGGCGAACCATATCTGCCGTTATCAACAATATTCCTGATTCTGGGCGGATTCTGTGCAATGCTTGTTGTTGTGATTCTTATTATTCCCAAGCTCTTTAAAAAATACGAATAGATAAAAATACAGACAAGAGATGAAAAAATCCCCTGTCTGTTTTTTTGTTGTCATGTATTCTTGTCAACTTCGTGGAATTTCTTGAGATTGCCGATTTTTTCGTTTCTCTCGTCAAGAACCTTTTCAATCTCAGACCATTCAAGCCCCTGATTCACGCAAAGAACCATGACGTGATAAAGCAAATCGTTTATTTCGTTTTTGAGTTCGTCATTGTCGCCGTTTTTTGCGGCGATTACTGTTTCTGTGGCTTCCTCGCCGACTTTCTTGCAGATTTTGTCAACTCCCTTGTCGAAAAGATAGCACGTATACGAATTTTCGGCGGCTGTACCTGATTCGTACTGCTTTTTTCTTTCCTTGATAACTTCAAAGATTTCCTCGTAAAGTGTCATAAAATTATTCCTCCGTATTATATATTTCATTGAAAAAACAGCTGTAACTTCCGGTATGACACGCATTTCCGGTCTGCTCGACATTGACTAAAAGCGTATCGTTATCGCAGTCGCCGTAGATTGATACGACTTTCTGAACGTGTCCGGAAGTAGCCCCTTTGTTCCAGTATTCCTGACGTGACCTGCTCCAGAACCACGTGTAACCCGTTTCAAGAGTTTTTTTCAGGCTCTCCTTGTTCATGTACGCAAGCATGAGAACTGTTTTTGTATTGACTTCATAGCAGATTGCCGGAATCAATTCGCCTTTGACAAAAAATTTATCAAGGTCATTCAAATCAACTTTTATCATAAATATATCCTTTCTGATAATATTATCTCATGATGATATTCCTGTTTCTGCAATAGGATTTTACTTCCTGAACTGTAAGTTCCTTAAAGTGGAAAAGAGATGCCGCAAGTGCAGCTGTTGCACCTGTTTTCTCGAATACTTCTGCAAAGTCGTTGATTTTTCCTGCTCCACCGCTTGCGATTACCGGAATACTGCAATTATCGCATACGGCTTTCAGCATATTGATATCAAAACCGTTCTTTGTGCCGTCGGCATCAATCGAATTAAGGCAGATTTCACCTGCTCCGAGCTGTTCAATCTGATGAACCCAGTCAATCAAATCGATACCCATATCGACACGACCGCCATTGATATATACCGTCCATTTATTTTCTGCGATTTTTTTCGCATCGATACCGACACATATGCACTGACTTCCGAAAATATCCGCACCGTCATGTATCAACTGCGGATTCTTTACCGCCTGAGAGTTTACGGAAACTTTATCCGCACCGGCTCTGAGAGTTTCACGAATATCATCAACTGTCTTTATTCCTCCGCCGACCGTCAGCGGAACAAATACTTTTTTTGCGGTTTCACGCACAACATCGAGGAATACGCCTCTGCCCTCAAATGATGCGGTAATATCATAGAATACTATTTCGTCCGCACCCTGCCTGTTGTATTCCTCGGCACATTCAACAGGGTCTCCGACATCACGCACGCCCTCGAAATTCACTCCCTTTACTACCTTGCCGTTGCGGACATCAAGGCACGGGATTATTCTTTTTGCAAGCATTTTTCAGCCTCCTTTGTTTTTCAGAACCTGTTCAGTATATCTCCATGTACAGATTTTCTGAGTACAGACATATACCGGACAGGCTCTCTGAATCAATTAATAGAAAAATATATCTGCCATAGTCTCCAATCCGTATTCTGAAAGTAAATGCTTTATACCGTTTTCAACTTCGTCACGGCTGAAGCCATTAATTTCAAGATAATCATCATCTTTTTCATTAAGATATGAATAAAAAATAAGTCCGGCTAAAAGACTGTCCATAGTTCTGTTTTCTATCAATTCACACAACTTATTTTCAGCTTCATTGATATTTCCGGCGTCTATATTTCTTAACATATCATCTGCCGATTCTTTTGTTTCTGTATCTTTTATTAAATCTACAGACAGATATTGATTTTCAACATTAAATAATATTTTAACCAATACCTCTATAATCTGATGTATTTGTCTCATGATATAGTCCTGCTCATACATCACATATTCCTCCTTTCTGCAAAAATTTTTTGCAGAAAGGGTTTAATTATTCATTCGCACTTTAAAATCTACAATTGTATTTCTTTTCTTATCTGATTCGTGATAATTTTCATAAAAGTAAAATACATCACAAAAAGGAGTACAGAAAATCAGTCCTGAAATTTCAACAGTTATTAAGTGCAGACACAGAATAACAGGCAAAAGCAGCCATCTTAATAATGTAACTTTTCTGAACACCATTTTTCAGCCTCCTTTATTTTTATCATAAATCATCTAATCTTTAATAAACCGCCATTTTATTCCTTCAGCAATTACAAATGTACAGCTTTCATTCAGCAAATCAATATTTTCACGATGATTTTTCGGGTCAAACCAGGAGCTGTCCGCCCATACAATAACTTTGCTGTCACGTGTTTTCCCCCATAAGTCAGTATGAAATTTAAGATAATAATCATATATTTCATTGCCGAAAATATGCTCATTGAATCCCTGCAATGAAAATTTTCTTACTTTTCGGAAAAACACTTCTATCCTACCGCACCAGCAACTTGTAAAAGTAATTATCATATTATGAGTTGCTTCAACCCTCATTGTATTTTTATTAAGTGCTCTCGTTCCGCTTTCATACACTACAGATTCAATATAAACATCATGAAAAACGTATTTTTTAAGAAATTCTGCTATATCTTCATCATTTTCTATTTCTGTCCATGAAGAAGCATCGTATTCATATTCAGTTAAATCATAATACATATTCTTTGTGTCTCCATTTCAAGCTGTCAGCAATAATATAAAGCTAATCTTCAATAAACCGCCATTTCATTTTTCTTGCAATAATAATGCTGTTATCCTTTTCAAAATCAAAATAACCGTTATGATGCTGAACTTTACAGTTATCCGTCCACACAATCAGTTTGTCATCACGTGTTTTTCCGAGAAGGTCTGTACGTATTTCCAAAGAAAAGCCTCTTATTGTATCAATGGAACTGTCGTTTATTCCCGAAAATCTGAAATGACATACCCCCTCAAAAAGCATTTCTATTTTATCAGAATAAAAATTCTTATCCAGAGTAAACAGCAGATTATTTCCATAATCGTTACGATTATAACTTACTGATAATACGACAGCTGAAAAATCGTCGGATACGTGTAAATCTTCAATTAATTTTTTTATATCTTCATCTGAATTTATTTCATGCCATTCTGATTTATTTTTCTGCATACTCAACAGCCTCTTTCAGATTCAGAGTGCCTTTATAAATGGATTTACCGCAGATTGTGCCGTACAGATTCATTTCCTTGCAGGCGACAATATCAGCCATTGTGTGAACTCCACCGCTTGCAACAATATCCGCACGCCCCTTTGTTGCATCTGAAAGTGCTTTGAGTTGTTCGACGTTCACGCCCGAAAGAGTGCCGTCCTTTGAAATATCAGTAAAGATAAAATATTTAACTCCGACGGAAATCATCTTGTCTGCGAGTTCGATATAATTGACATCTGATGATTCCAGCCAGCCCTCAGTCGCCACCATTCCGTTGACCGCATCAATTCCGACAACGATTTTTTCACTGCCGAATTTTTCAACCGCATCACTTACAAGTTTCGGATTTTTAAGTGCCACAGAGCCGAGAATCACCCTTGTAATTCCCATGTTAAGATACTCCTGAATGGTTTCAAGATTCCGGATTCCTCCGCCGATTTCAACTTTAAGATTTGTTTTTTCGGCAACATCTGTGTAGATTTTAGTGTTTACCGGTCTGCCCTCTTTTGCGCCGTCCAAATCCACCATGTGAATCCATGATGCACCCGCTTTTTCAAATCCCTTTGCGGTTTCAAGATAATCGGAAGCGACTTTCTCGACCGTTGAAAAATCTCCTTTGAAAAGACGTACACAATTGCCGTCCTTAATATCAATAGCAGGTAAAATAATCATATCAGACCTCCGAAATTTTTCAGTATTTTCAGACCTGTTTCACCGCTTTTTTCGGGGTGGAACTGTGCTCCGTAGACAAATTTTCCGTCGTGAACAAGTGCCGGAACACGTCCATCATATTCGCAGTATGCAGAAATATTTCTATCATCGCAGTACGCCTTGTAGGAATGAACAAAATAGACGTACTCGTCATCGCCGATATTTTCAAGAATCGGACAGTCATTGAGTTTTTCAAGCTTGTTCCAGCCCATATGCGGTATGATTAAATCCGTTTCCATTTTTCTGACAGAACCGCTGATAAGTCCGAGACCGTCGCATTCCTCAAATTCATAGCCTTTGCTGAAAATCAACTGCATTCCGAGACAGATTCCAAGAAACGGCTTTTTTGCGGATTCCTCCTTGATTGTATCAACAAGTCCGCTTTTTCCGAGCATATTCATTGCTGACGGAAATGCTCCGACTCCTGGGAGTATTACGGCATCGGCGGATTTTATGCTTTCCTTATCAGAAACAAGTTCACTTTTTAGCCCGAGATAATCAAGGGCATTTTTAACGCTGAATATATTTCCTGCACCATAATCAACTATTGCAATCATCACAATACCCCTTTCGTGGAAAGCGTCGAGCCGTCGGAATTATATGAGCAGGCTTTTTTCAATGCGTGTGCGACTGCTTTGTATACGGCTTCCGCCTTATGGTGGTCATTTGTTCCGTACATCAGATTTATGTGCATTGTGATTCCGGCATTGAACGCAAACGCACGGAAAAACTCCTCGGTCATGCACAGGTCATATCCTCCGCATGACTGATTTGTAAATTCACAGTTGAACACAAGAAAAGGTCTGTTGCTTATATCAAGACTGCACATTGCAAGCGATTCGTCCATAGGTATATAAGCCGTTCCGTAACGGACGATTCCGGATTTTGAGCCGAGTGCCTGATTTATTGCCTGTCCGAGTGCTATTCCGGTATCTTCAACAGTGTGATGACAGTCAACGTGCAAATCTCCCTTTACTTTTACGGTCATGCTGATTCCGCTATGTTTTGAAAGAGCGGTGAGCATATGGTCAAAGAATCCTATTCCGGTATCGATTTCGGAAATCCCTTTGCCGTCGATTTCCGCACGGATATAAATATCTGTTTCAAGAGTTTTTCTGATTACTTCACCTGTACGCATAGTATTATCCATTCAGAATTTCCTCCAGTGCCTTGAAAAGTTTTTCCATTTCCTCGTCAGTGCCTATGGATATTCTGAGATAATCCCGAATTACAGGCTTATTCCAGTAGCGGACATAGATACCACGTTTTTTGAGTTCATTGAAAACATATTCCGCAGATTTTCCCGACGGACTGGCAAAGAGGAAATTGCTCCGTGAATCCGTAAGTGTGAAACCGAGTTCCGAAAGACATTTTTTTGCATTTTCACGGGTTGAAATAATTCTGTTTACTGTTTCCGTGAAATATTTTTCATCTTTCATAGATTCCGCACCGCAGAGCTGTGTAACCGTATTCATAGTATACGAATTTACAGAGAATTTCACATCGTTCATATATTTAATCAGCTTTTCGCTTCCCATTGCGAAACCTATACGCATTCCCGCCATTGAACGTGATTTTGAATACGTCTGAACAACAAGCAGATTTTCATATTTATCAATCAGAGGCAGACAGCTTTTTTCTGCACCTGCAAAATCGATATAAGCCTCATCAATGATAACAACCGAATCCGGATTTGATTTTACTATATCTTCAATCATTTCCACGGATTCAAGCACACCTGTAGGGGCGTTTGGATTCGGGAATATAATTCCGCCGTTTTCCTGTTTGTAGTCGTCTGGATTTATTCTGAAATCTCTGTCAAGCGGACACGTCTTATATGATATGTGGTAGACATCAGCCCATACGTCATAGAAAGAATACGTAATATCAGGGAAAAGCACCGGTTTATCGGAATTAAAGAAAGTCATGAACGCCATTGATATTACATCATCAGAACCCACTCCGACAAAAATCTGCGAGGGCTTCAATCCGTATCTTCCGGCAATTGCATTTACAAGAACTTCCGAATCCGGAGCAGGATATAAACGCATATCAGATATATCGAAATTATCGATAATTCCACGCACTGACGGAGCAGGCGGATAAGGATTTTCATTTGTATTCAGCTTCACAACGTCGGTATTTTTCGGCTGTTCGCCGGGGACATACGGAACAACCCGACGAACGCAGGATTCCCATTTATTTTCTGTCATGCAGATTAACTCCTTATTCAAATCTTACTTTGATAGCGTTTGCGTGTGCCGTGAGTCCCTCTTTTTCGGCGATGAGAACTATATCGTCCTTTGCTTCTTCAAGGGCTTCACGGGTGTAATAGGTATAGCTTGTCCGCTTTGTGAAACTTGCAACGCCGAGAGGGGAGAAGAAACGTGCTGTTCCGCTCGTCGGAAGTACATGATTCGGACCTGCATAATAATCGCCGAGCGGTTCTGATGCGTAGTGTCCGAGGAATATAGAACCGGCATTGTCAAGACTTCCCAGAAGTTCCATCGGGTTTTCCATGAGGACTTCAAGGTGTTCCGGAGCGATTTTATTTGCGAGTTCGACGCATTTTTCACGGCTTCCGGCGATTATTACCGCACCGTAATCGTTAAGTGATTTTTCAATAATATCTTTTCTCGACAGATATTCTTTCTGACGGTTTATTTCGGCGATTGTCTCGTCGGCGAGTTTTTCGCTTGTTGTTACCATTATGGCTGAGGCAAGAACATCGTGTTCCGCCTGTGACATCAAATCTGCAGCTGCGAATTTCGGATTTGCTGTTTCGTCTGCAATAACAAGAATTTCGCTCGGACCAGCAATCATATCAATATCAACAACGCCGTAAAGGAGTTTCTTTGCCGTGGCAACGTAGATATTTCCCGGACCTACTATCTTGTCACACTTCGGAATTTCTTCTGTTCCGTATGCCAGAGCTGCGATAGCCTGAGCGCCTCCGGACATGAAAATCCTGTCAACTCCGCATATTGCAGCAGCTACAAGAATATCCTTGTTCGGCGTGCCGTCTTTAAGCGGAGGAGTTACCATTACTATTTCTTTTACTCCTGCAATTTTTGCCGGAATCGCATTCATCAGAACACTTGACGGATATGCCGCCGTACCGCCCGGAACATACAGACCCACTCTTGTAAGTCCCCGGACTCTCTGACCGAGGATAACGCCGTTTTCTTTCGGATTTATGAATCCCTGTTCTTTCTGTCTGTTGTGAAAATCGGCGATATTTTCCTGAGCGTTAAGGAGTGCAGAGACAAATTCGGGGTCTGCTTCTGTGAGTGCATCGTTTATAACATCACGTGGGATTTCATAGTATTCCGGAAGATTTCCGTCAAATTTCAGCGTATAATTCTTTACGGCACTGTCGCCGTTCAGGCGGACATCTTCAATTATTGCGGAAACTGTTTCCGTAACTTTTTTATTTGTTTCTCCGGCACGTTTGCCGAGTTCTTCAAGAAATGCTGTATCATCTGTACCGTTTGCAAAAATTTTTCTCATTTCAGTTTCTCCTCTATAAGTCTGGTAAGTTTTTCGATTTCGGCTTGTCTCATTTTAAGGCTTACAGTATTGACTATAAGACGTGCGGAAATAGGGGCAACGTCCTCGATGACTTCCAGCCCGTTTTCCCTGAGCGTAGTACCTGTTTCCACAATATCGACAATACCGTCTGCAAGCCCGAGAATCGGAGCAAGTTCAACAGAACCCTCTATCTTTATAATATCGGTATCCATTCCCTTTTTCTCGAAAAAGCTTCTTGCAACATTCGGATATTTTGTTGCAATTGTCTTTATTCCGTAACCGCTGTAGAAATCAGAGCCCTTTTTTGTTGCAAGAGCAAATCTGCACCGTCCGAATCCGAGGTCAATGAGTTCAAAGAACTTTCCTTTCATTTCCATTATAGTATCTTTTCCGACAACGCCCATATCACACACGCCGTGTTCAACATACGTAATGACATCGTTTGCCTTTGCCAGAACAACTTCAAGTTCCGCATCGGGAACGGGAAGTATAAGTTTTCTGCCTTTTTCACGTACTGCCGTGCAGTCAAATCCCATGCTTTCCAGCAGTCTGACCGTATCTTTTTCAAGTCTGCCCTTTGTGAGAGCTATTCTTATAGGTCTGCTCATTTTTTATTCCTCCCCGTTATATTCAACAACGACTACTTTTGAGATTTTCTTTTCCTTAGCGTATTCACGGACGGATTCAATATCGCTGAAAAGAGCATTTTCGACAATCAATCCCTTTTCTCTGAGTTCACGTGCCTGTCTGAGAGCCTTAACCTCACAGCCTTCCTCCGCAAATACTATGACATCAGCCGGCGGAACAGACATAAGAATACCGTTTCTTTCCATTACTTTTGAAATAGCATTGACATTAACAGCGAATCCGACAGCCGGAATATCGTACCCGAAATCAGAAATCAGCTTGTCATATCTTCCGCCGGAAATCACTTCTTCGCCATGACCTTTGAGATAGCCTTTTATAATAAGTCCGGTATAATAGTCTGTCTTGTTCACAAGACCCAAATCGACGGTAATATTTCCGCTGTTTCCGCAGAGTTCAACGGCATCACGATATATTCCACGGAGTTCCTCGAGAGCATATTTCACGTTCTCGTCGGGAAGAAGTTCCAAAGCCTTTTCAAAAACTTCCTCACCTCCGAAAAGTGCCGGAAGTTTTTTGAGAGCCGAGGTAACAGGTGTATTCCCGAACGTATCAAGAAAATCATTAAGAGCCGGAAAATTCTTGTTTTCGATAAGCTGGCGGATACGTTCTTTGTCGCCGTCGTCGACATCAAGACGGTCTGCAAGAGCCTTGAAAACGCCGATATTTCCGAGTTCTATTGAATACTCCAGACCGAATGCACTTAAAGAATCAACAGCTGCGGCGATTACTTCGAGGTCAGCCATTTTCATATCAGAGCCGATAAGCTCGATACCTGCCTGAACGGTTTCATCGCTTCTGCCTTTAAGAGCCGATTCGTTGCGGTAAACCGTCTGATTATAGCAGAGTTTAAGCGGAAGAACCGCATCACGCAGACGTGTTGCAACGACACGGGCAATCGGCATTGTGGAATCGGGACGCACTACAAGCAGTCTGCCCTTGCTGTCGGTCATTTTATACAGTGTTTCCTGCGGAAAATAGCGTGATTTCATATTAAACACGTCGAAAAATTCAAGTCCGGAAGTTATCATTTCGCAATAACCACGGCTTCTGAAAATCTTCATCAATGTTTCCTCGATGTTTCTTCTTGTGATACATTCGCCGAAAAGCAGGTCTTTAGTACCCTCCGGCGTGATTAAATCATAATTTTTCATAGAGATACTCCTTATTTTGGTTACACACTTTAGTGTGGTAATACGATAATGTACTAACACACTATCATGGTAATATGATAGCATATTATTACAATAAAGTCAAGCTAAAAGAACGACATCTGCGTAGATTCAGGCAAATCGCCGAAAGCACCTATATTTTTCAACACTTCAATTGTGGTTTTTGATACACCGCTCTGTTCCTGAAATTCTTCAATTGAAATAAATCCGCCTTGCTGAACTGCATCATATATACTTTTTGCGGCACTTTCTCCGACTCCGGACATTGCCGCAAACGGAATGCGGAGTTTTCCGTCCTCCACAAGATAATCCACAGAATGAGATTTGAAAAGATTTATGGGAAGAAATTCATATCCACGTGACAGCATTTCATTTATTATCAGAAGTATATCATACACATCGTTTTCTTTTTTTGATTTTTCATTTCCCATTTCTTTTAATTGTAAAATTTTTTTACGGACAGTTTCTTTTCCTTTGACTGCAAGTTCGGCATCGAAATCTTCTCCACGAACCGAAAAATATGTTGAATAATATTCAAGAGGTCTGTACATTTTGAACCAGCCGAGTTTCATGGCGGCGATGACATATGCTGCTGCGTGGGCTTTCGGGAACATATATTTTATTTTCAGACAGCTTTCAATATACCAGTCCGGAACGTCATGAGCTTTCAGCATTTCTATGATTTCCGGCGTGAACTGTTTTGATGCTTTTCCCTTACGTGTCCACTCCATTATCTGGAATGCCATTTTTGGCTCTACGTTTTTATAAAGCAGATATGTCATGATACTGTCACGTGTTCCGATAACATCAGAAATTGTACATATTTTCTTTTCAATCAGTTCCTTTGCATTTCCGAGCCATACATCTGTACCATGCGAAAGTCCGGAAATCTGCAAAAAGTCGCTGAATCTCGCCGGTTTCGCATCAAGAAGCATACCTATTGTGAAATTTGTACCCATTTCCGGAATACCGAGACTTCCCGTCTTGCAGAAGATTTCATCTTCCGTCACTCCCAGAGCCGTGCAGTCCGTACACATCTTTATAACTTTGGGGTCATATGCCGGAATATCCTTGATTTTCAATCCTGTCAAATCCTCGAGATGTTTATATAAAGTAGGAACAACATGACCGAGTTCATCAAGTTTCAATATAGTATCATGAAGTGAGTTGAAGTCAAAATGAGTTGTTATCACTTCGGAATCAGCTGAATCAGCAGGGTGCTGAACCGGTGTGAAATCGTATACTTCGTAATCCGACGGAACAACGACCATTCCGCCGGGGTGCTGTCCGGTGGTTCTTTTTATTCCGGTACAGCCGGCGGAAAGCCTGCTCATTTCCGCATTATTTAGCTTTATTCCGTTTTCCTCGCAGTATTTTTTAACGTATCCGAACGCTGTCTTTTCGGCGACCGCCGAAATAGTACCGGCTTTGAAAACATTTGATTTTCCGAAAAGCTTTTCCGTGTATCTATGTGCGTGGAACTGATATTCGCCGGAAAAATTCAGGTCTATATCCGGAGCTTTGTCGCCGTCGAATCCGAGAAATGTTTCAAAAGGTATATCATGACCGTCACGCAGCATATCCGTACCGCATTCCGGACAATTTTTCTGAGGCATATCGAATCCCGAACCATACTGACCGTCAAGAATAAATTCACTGTGCCGGCATTCCGGATTAGGGCATACATAATGTGGCGGAAGCGGATTTACTTCGGATATTCCTGCCATTGACGCAACGAAAGACGAGCCTACAGAGCCTCGTGAACCCACAAGATAGCCGTTTTCCACGGAGTTCCACACAAGTTTCTGTGCGATGATATAAAGAACCGAAAATCCGTGTTTTATAATTGACGAAAGCTCACGGTCAAGTCGTTTTTCGACCAGTTCCGGAAGCGGATTCCCATATATTTCATAGGCTTTTTCGTGGGTGATGCGTATTAAATCATCTTCCGCACCGTCAATTGTAGGGGTAAATGTTCCTTTTGGGATAGGTCTGACGATTTCAACCATATCCGCAATGGCATTTGTATTTGTAACTACAACTTCCTTTGCCTTTTCCTCTCCGAGATATGCAAATTCCGCAAGCATTTCGTCAGTCGTGCGGAAGTAGAGCATTGCCTGATTTTCAGAATCCTTGAAACCCATTCCGGCAAGGATTATTTTGCGGTATATGGCATCTTTCGGGTCAAGGAAATGCACGTCACAGGTCGCACATACCGGAATATTCAGCTTTTCGCCGAGTTCAACTATACGCCGGTTGTATTCTGTCAGTTCATTTTCTCCCGAAGCCGTTCCATCACGAATCATAAATTCATTGTTGCCGATTGGCTGTATTTCGAGATAATCATAAAATCTTGCGAGTTCCTCGATTTTCCGCTCCGGTTTTCTGGAAAGCATAGCCTGAAAAAGTTCACCTGCCTCGCAGGCACTTCCGAATATAAGTCCTTCACGGTATTCCATGAGAACAGATTTCGGAATCAACGGCTTTTTATAGAAATAATCGATATTGCTGAAAGATACAAGGCGATACAGATTTTTCAGTCCTGCCTGATTGCGGACAAGAATTATCTGATGATAAGATTTCAGCTTTTTTATATCTATTTCGCCGACGAGTTCATTCAGCTGATTGATGTGAGTGAAATTTTTCTGTGATTTAACACGGTTTATGAGTTCGATAAAAATTTTTGACAGAATCATTGCATCTTCGTCGGCACGATGATGTTCAAATGCTCCGAGTTTAAGATTTCTCGCAACGTAATTCAGTTTATACCGTCCCATTTCCGGAAGCATAGCCTGACACAGTATAAGTGTATCGAGCCAGCTGTATTCAAATTTTATATTGTGCCGTGTGCAGACTTCGTTAAGCATTGTAGTGTCGAATGTTGCATTATGAGCCACCAGAACCGGAGAATTTCCGCAGAATTCCATAAACTGCCTCAGTGCCTCGTTTTCTTTCGGAGCATCTTTTACTGTTTCATCGCTTATCCCGGTGAGTTGAGTTATTTTCTCCGGAATATGGCGTTCCGGATTGACATAAATCATAAAACTGTCAACAGACTGCAGATTCTTTACTTTTACCGCTGCGATACTTGTCAGCCGGTCGTCCGAATAGTTAAGACCTGTGGTTTCTACATCGAATACAATAAATTCGCCGTTAAAATCTCTGCTGTCCGGTTTTTTAAGTATCAGTTCACGGTCGAGGTCGTTGACGACATATGCTTCCATGCCATATATAACTTTGAAATTTTTGGGCATATTGTACATACAGTCCGGAAATGCCTGTACACAGCCGTGGTCGGTTATTGCCATAGCCTGATGACCCCATTCCGCTGCACGTCTGATAAGGCTTACCGGATTTGTTACAGCGTCCATTGCGGACATATTTGAATGGCAATGAAGCTCCACACGTTTTTCGGGAGCGGTATCGACTTTCGGAATACGTTTAACTTTTATAACCGAATTTGGATTTATACATATATCGTGAGCGAAGTCGTCATAATCTATTTTTCCGCTGACAACTAACATCATTCCGTTTTTGAATCCGGAGAGCTTTTCAAGTTCGTCACTGTCTTTTTTTACGAATATTTTTATCAGTATTGAACCGCTGTAATCGGTTATTCCGTATGTGATGACGGTATTTCCGTTGCGGAGTTCTTTTATTTCACTGGAAAATATATCACCGGCAATTACTGTATTATTTCCGAGATTATTTACAGCTTCTGCAATAAGAACAGGGGATTCACGGATAGCCCGTCCTTTGATTATTTCAGCGGATTCGGGGTCAAAAGCATTATCGGCGGAGCTGAGGTCAGCGACTTTGTTCGGAACTGCTTCTGCCACCTCTTTATTATGGATTTCAGCCGGAGTCTTTTCCGGAACAAACTGTTCACGATAATCCGGAAGTTCCGCTGCCGCCTTTTCGATTATTTCCTGATATTCGTCATTGCTTACTGTTGTTTCGCCGTCAAGCCGGACATCAATTTTTCTGCCGAACTGATTGTATATCAGCTGTGAAAGCTTATTGCAGAACCCCGCATTTATTAGTATATCCCGTCCGCCGTGCTTCAGTCCGAAACACAATATTCTGCCGTCAAATGAAATTTCCGCACCGTCAAGAAATCCGTTTACCACAGATACATCACGTTTAAGAATCTGAATAACATCTTCCACGCAGTTTGTGCTGAATATTTCCGCCGGATAACGGGGATTAAGGCATACGATTTCTATTTCAAGTGCAGAGGCGACAGCGGATTCAAACGCAACAATATCATGATACGGCACGATTTTTGGAAACTCCGCAAAAAAAACGAAACGTCTGAGATTTTTTGTATATGTAATTTTGAATACTCTGCCGTTTTTCACAGAATCCGGAATATCACTGCAATATTCTTTAAGAAACTCCGATAAATTAATATTCATTAAAATTTTTCAACCTCCGCAAGAAGTTCGGAAACTATATCTTCTTCCCGTATCTTACGCTGAGTGCCGTCTTTCCGGAATATTACGGCACAGCCGTCGCCTCCGGCGATTCCGACATCGGCTTCACGGGCTTCACCTGGGCCGTTCACCACACAGCCCATGACGGCGACGGTTATATTTTTTTCAATACCGGAAACAGCTTCCTCGACTTTTTTTGCCGTTCCTATAAGGTCGATACGTGTACGTCCGCAGGTCGGACATGAAACGAGTTTCACACCGCCACGCAGTCCTATACTTTTCAGAATATCCTTAGCCGCCGAAATTTCCTTAACCGGTTCGTCGGTAAGCGATACACGAATAGTTTCGCCTATGCCGTCACACAGAAGTGAACCTATTCCGACGGAAGATTTTATAAGACCCATTCGTTCTGTTCCTGCTTCCGTTACACCGAGATGCAGGGGATAACGGCATTTTTCAGAGGCAAGACGATAACTCGCAATCATACGTCTTACATCTGATGATTTTATCGAAATGACAATATCGTCAAAATCGAACCGCTCCAGAAGTGAAGCGTGATTCAGTGCGCTTTCCACAAGAGCTTCCGGAGTAGGCGAACCGTATTTCGCAAGAAGTTCCTTTTCAAGCGAGCCGGAATTTACGCCGATTCTTATAGGAATACCACGTTTACGGCATTCATCGGCGACGGCTTTCACCCTGTCAAGACTTCCGATATTTCCGGGATTTATACGTATTTTGTCAACTCCGGCGGCGGCGGATTCCAGTGCAAGCCGGTAATCAAAATGTATATCAGCAACAAGCGGAATGCTTACGGCTTTTTTTATAGCCGGTATGAGTTTTACAGCGTCCATATCCGGAATAGCGGCACGTATTATTTCACAGCCGGCTTTTTCGAGTTCCACAGCCTGCCTGACGCTTTCCTCAATATCGTATGACGGAGCATTCAGCATTGACTGTATATAGATATGATTTCCGTCAAGAATACAGTTTCCGACTTTTACGGGTTTAACATTTCTCATAATCATCATTCCTTTTTAATTGGTGGCGGTGAACCGTTCTATCAGGTTCATTATATCGTTGAATGTTGCAAAAATCATCACTCCGAAAAGAAGAACCATACCGGCAAGATGGACGTATCCTTCATGTTCGGGCTTAACCGGTTTCCGGCGGATAAGTTCTATAAGACAGAAGAGAAGTCTTCCGCCGTCAAGTCCGGGAATCGGCAAAAGGTTGAATATTCCCAGATTTATTGTGATGAGAGCCGTCATATACGCCAGACTGAATACTGCATCTCCGGTGCTTTCGGCTTCTTTTGTGGTGTCGCTGATAGCCGAAACAACGCCGACAGGTCCGGACACTTCTTCGCTGTCGATTTTTCCGGTGACAAGCTGTTTCAGCGAAAGAGTCACCATATGTCCCATTGAAAGAAAAGTCTTTCCGGAACACTCCAGCACAGTAAGCGGATTTTTTTCCTTATAAACGAGACCGAAATCTATAGTACCGCCGTTTTTATCGTCGTGAAATTTTACATCTTCGAGCTTAACACGTTTTCCGTTACGCTTTACCACGAGGTCATGAGTTTCATCTGCCGATACGGAGAACATATAATTAAGGTCAAGAGTGCTGTATATTGATGTTCCGTCAATCTTAAGAATAATATCATCGTGCTGAAGTCCTGTTTTATAGCTTTGGGCATAATATGTCTTTGTGCCGTCGTCGTTGACTTCTCCGCTGAATCCCCGAATCTGCGTGGTGGGAATGCTGAACATCATACAAACCATGACTATAACCATTATCATACCAAGAATAAAATTCATGAATGCGCCTGCTGCAAGAACAATCATACGCTTCCAGAGCTTTGCATTCCGGAAACTGTGCGGATTATCTTCCGAACTGTCCTCGCCCTCCATGGCGCAGTAACCGCCTACAGGGAGCAGGCGGAGAGAATACATAGTTCCTTTATATTCTTTCTGGATAAGTTTCGGACCCATTCCGACGGAAAATTCAAGAACGGTTATTCCGCTTAATTTGGCACATATGAAATGACCAAATTCATGAACTGTTACAATTATACCGAAAATAATCAACGCTATAACGATACCCATAGTAAATCCTTTCTCAGCCGATAAGGCTTCTTACATATTCACGTGCTTCGCTGTCAGCTCTCATAACGTCATTGTATCCCGATACGGCGGAAAATCTGAATTTCTCAAGAACAGAGGAAACAATTTCGCCGATTTGTATGAATTTTATTTCATCATTCAGAAATGCTTTCACAGCTTCTTCATTTGCGGAATTGATAAGACACGGATATGCTCCGCCGAGTTTGATTGCTTTGATTGCCGAATCAAGACATCTGAATGTATTATAATCAGGTTCTGCAAATGTCAGCGTTCCGTAATCCGTAAGAGAAAGCGGTCTTGTAGGACATTCAAGGCGTTCTGGATAGAGAAGTGCATATTGTATCGGAATTTTCATATCCGGAACGCCAAGCTGTGCGATAACCGCATAATCTTTATATTCGACAGCCGAATGTATCACGCTTTCACGGTGAACGACAATTTCAATCTGTTCCGGATTCAAATCAAAGAGCCATTTAGCCTCGATAAATTCAAGCCCCTTATTCATAAGCGTTGCGGAATCGATAGTAATTTTATTTCCCATGCTCCAGTTGGGGTGATGAAGTGCATCAGCTTTTGTGACGTTTTTCAGCTGTTCGTATGAATATCCGTAAAAAGGACCTCCGGAAGCAGTCAGAATAATTTTATTCAGCTGTTCACGCCTGTTTCCCTGCAAGCACTGAAATATAGCAGAATGTTCGCTGTCGACGGGATAAATCTTCACATTTTTTTTCCTTGCAAGGGACATAATAAGTTCACCGCCGGCGACGAGAGTTTCTTTATTTGCAAGTGCAATATCTTTTCCGGCGTTGATAGCTGTCAGCGTGGGAAGAAGTCCGACCATTCCGACGACCGAATTAAGAACTATATCATTTTCATCGAGGGAAGCGATTTCGCAAAGTCCGTCCATTCCGCAGAGAATTTTTATATCGGTATCGGCGAGACGGTTTTTCATGTCGGAATATAAATTTTCGTTGAATATTCCGACATATTGCGGTCTGAATTTACGTGCCTGAACTTCAAGCATATCAACACTGCTGTGTGCGGTGAGTGCGACAACATCAAAACCGTGTTTTTCGCAGACTTCGAGGGACTGCGTACCTATTGAACCGGTCGAACCTAAAATTGAAACCTTTTTCATAATATTATATCTCCTTGTAAGGATAATTATGTATTTAAAAATTTTTATGAAATATTCAGAAGCAAAAATATTAAAAAAATATTCAAAAACAGAAAGGCAACGTTATTGTCGCCTTTCATAATTAAAAATCAGATTTTTACTTACATTTTAACATTGTGGATTAATCCTGTTATAGAAATAAAAGCATAGAATGTCGGCAGTACAAAAAGTACACTGTCGAATCTGTCCATAAATCCGCCGTGACCCGGCATAATTTTTCCGTAGTCCTTGAATCCTATCTGACGTTTTACCATAGATGCCGACAAATCGCCTATTGTACCGATTACTGCACATACCATTCCGATTACGGCAATTATACTGTATCCCCATGCGCCAAGATACATATGTGCAGAATTAAAATGATTTGCGATTACTGTTTCATTCACATAAAATGCAATAACAAAGAATATACCTGTTGAAACAATACCGCCTATAAGACCCTCGACAGTTTTTTTCGGGCTTATTTTCGGGCATAGTTTATGTTTTCCGACTGCAACGCCTGTGAAATATGCTCCGCTGTCGGCAATCCACGCACCGCAGAGACCCATCACGATAAAGAATACACTATGTTCACCGGCTTGTTTCTCAATAAGCACTATTGTTGACATTGCCTGCGGTATCACGAACATACACGCAAGAACAAAGAAAATCTGTGTGTATTGTATTTCCTCATGTTTGTTGAGCCATACAGTGAATACAGCAAATGTACAGAATAAGACAACAGCAAATACAGCAATACTTTTCGTTTCATACCAGTGCAGAAACGGAACAGCTATTCCGCATATTTCGGCAGGTATAAGCAAAGGAATACATTTTTCAAGTTTTACTGCCCTGATGAGTTCAAATAGCATTACTGCAATGATAAAAGCAATCGCTATGGGGAGAACTATTGTTTTATGCAGAAAAAGCACTGTTATTGCAACGGCAATCCCGACAGCCGCCGAAATGATACGTGTAAGCAAATTATACACCCCCGAAACGGCGGTTTCTTTTATCAAATTCAATAAGAGCCTTATCCAAATCGGACGGAGAAAAATCAGGCCACAGAACATCAGTGAAATAATATTCTGCATAGGCACATTGCCAAATCAGATAATTTGACAATCTGAACTCACCTGACGGACGGATTACAAGGTCAACATCGGGAAGACCCTTTGTATACAGTTCGTTTGCGACGGATTGTTCCGTTATGTCCTCCGGACGTATTTCGCCGTTTACAGCTTTCTGAGCGAGTATACGTGCAGCATGAGCGATTTCATCACGTCCGCCGTAGTTTACCGCCATCATCAGATTCATTTCCGTATAGTGAGCCGTATCTTCTTCAAGTTTAATCATTTTATTACGCAGGTCGTCGTCGAATGCGGATTTATCGCCGAGGAAAATCATGCGTGTATTTTCGCTGAGGAAGTTCCGTACATCGACGATATACTCACGGAACAAATCCATAATTGTATGGATTTCATCATCGGGACGCTGCCAGTTTTCGGTTGAAAAGGCATAGAACGATATATTCTTAAGACCGATATCCTTGCAGTACCGGACGATTTTTTTAAAATTCTTTGCACCTTCTCTATGACCGAACGGACGGGGGAGACCTCTTTTTTTAGCCCATCTGCCGTTTCCGTCCATGATAAATCCGACGTGCTGAGGCAGATTTGCCGGAAGTACGGACTGACTTTCTTTTTTACCGAATATAGCCATATTTCACCATTAAACCGTCATTATTTCCTTTTCTTTGGCAGAAACCGCCTTATCTACTTCGGCACAGAACTTGTCGGTCTGTTCCTGAATTTTCTTTTCTCCGTCTTTCTGTTCGTCCTCGGTGATTTCGGAATTTTTCTTCATTGCCTTAAGTTTATCCATAGCATCACGGCGGACAGAACGCAGAGCGACCTTGCAATCCTCGCCGATTTTTCTGACAGTTTTGCAGAGTTCTTTACGTCTTTCTTCTGTAAGCTGTGGGAAAGCGAGTCTGAGGACGTTTCCGTCATTTGTGGGATTGATTCCGATATCAGAAGCCTGAATAGCCTTTTCAATCGACTTAAGAGCGGATTTGTCATAGGGCTGGATTACGAGTATTCTTGCCTCGGAAACGGAAATAGATGCCATCTGGTTTACAGGGGTAAGAGTACCCCAGTATTCAGCCTGTACCTTATCGAGAATAGCTGGATTTGCACGTCCGGCACGTACAGCGGCATACTCTTTATCGAGAGCAGCGAGACTTTTTGTCATTTTTTCCTTTGCCTGATTGATTACTTGTTTCATAAAAATTTTCCTTTCAGTTAATTACAGCCTTGGCAGGCATTATAATTTGAATAATATGGAAACAAAGTCGGAATATTTCCGTAATTTGTTTTCATTCTTCTGATACAATTGTTCCGATATTTTTGCCCATTACAGCATCATAAATATTATCCGGACGAGAGAGGTCAAATACGAGCATTTTTATTTTGTTATCGCTGCACATAGCTGCGGCGGTGCTGTCGATGACTGCGAGTTTATCGCCCATGATTTTGGTGAAAGTCAGCTTATCATATTTTTTTGCATTTTCAAATTTATGTGGGTCTTTATCGTACACGCCGTCAACGAGAGTAGCTTTGAAGTAGATGTCAGCTTCGATTTCGACAGCTCTGAGCGAGGCAGCGGTATCTGTTGAAAAGAATGGATTTCCTGTACCACAGCCGAAAATAACCACTCTTCCTTTTTCGAGATGACGTACTGCTCTGTTGCGTATATAGGGTTCTGCGACCTGCTGCATAGCGATAGCGGTCTGAACACGTACTTCACAGCCGAGATGTTCGAGCACATCGGCGACAGCGAGAGCGTTCATAGCAGTTGCGAGCATACCGATATGGTCGGCACGAGTTCTGTCCATAGTTCCGCTTGAGCGTCCACGCCAGAAATTTCCTCCTCCTACGACGAGAGCCACCTGAACGCCTTCGTCTACAACTTTTTTGATACTTTTACATATTTCAACAATAGTATCATAATTCAGACCTGTTTTCTGTTCACCGGCGAGAGCCTCACCGCTGAGTTTGAGTAAAATTCTTTTATACTTTGCATTCATAATAACATACCTCACAAATTCAAAAAATCTACTACTTATATTTTACACTAATTTTCCTGATATGTAAAGCATATTTTCGGGAACACGCTTAATTTTATATTTTTTACATATTAACATTTTGATTTTCAGGTTTTTCAGCGATTTTATTCAGCACTATTCACAAAAATGTTGAAAAATATTTGTTTACTATTTTGGATAAAATCTCTTGACTTTTACAAAAATCCATGATATAATATAGAAGCTGAAACGTGAGGCGATTGATTCACAGTTCAGTGATTAATATCAAACACGGAGAGGTATCGAAGCGGTCATAACGAGGCGGTCTTGAAAACCGTTTGACTTAACGGTCACGTGGGTTCGAATCCCACCCTCTCCGCCAATTTTTGATAGTTGTGCGGATTTACCCAAGTGGTGAAGGGGCTCCCCTGCTAAGGGAGTAGGTCGGGAGACCGGCGCGAGAGTTCAAATCTCTCAATCCGCGCCAGTGATAAAAATGCGGTAGTTCGGAATTTTTTCGATTTATCGCATTTTTCTTTTACTTCCAATCTTAAATTTTTTAGAAAGATTTGAAT
>CAMWYX010000010.1 GCA_947178575.1 uncultured Ruminococcus sp.
GGTAAGATTCCTCCTCGGCGAATACAAGTCTCTCCCGTTCGTATTCTGATTATCAGATACACAGTTCATTAAATATAAAAAGTCTCCGGAAAATATTCCGGAGATTTTTTTAATACATCTCGTAATTGTAGGGGAAAAAATCAGAATTTTGTGGTGCAAAGTCCGGAAAATAAGTGGTATAATCTAATCATAGAAAGAGAACAGAAAGTTAGAGGTTCTCAAAGGTAGGATAATGAATATACAAAGGGTATATTCGATGACCGGAATAACGGTCAGATTTTTCGGAGGTGTGTATTATGTTAGGAACAATAATCAAGAAGGCTACAGGTTTTATATCAGCAGCAGTAATAGCAGCAACAGTAATGATAAGCAGTGCGACAGGAGCATTCGCAGCAGAGGAAATCGCAGACAACGAACTCCGCTCAATGGCAAATGAAGTGGCAATGCTCGTAAACGAAGCAAGAGAAGAACTCGGACTTAAACCGCTTTACGTTGTACCGTATCTCAACGAACTCGGCGACCTGAGAGCAAGCGAAATCGTTGACGATTTCAGCCACTCCAGAGGAGGACAGAGATTTTCAAGCGTTGTTGACAGAGAAATCGTCAGCTACGGATTAATAGCAGAGAACATCGCAGCAGGAAGCGATAATGCAGTCGATACATTCGAGCAGTGGAAAAATTCACCGAGCCACTGGAAATCAATCACAAATCCGGACCTCACACATATCGGAATCGGCGTATACTACGACCCCGACAGCACATACGGCTGGTACTGGCAGCAGCTTTTCGTATCAACAAATCAGACATTTGAGGACCAGTATCTTCCGACCGAGTATGAAGTAGTTCCGGGAGCAGTAGGCGACATAACAGGCGACGGAATCATCAATTCATACGATTATATCGAGCTTACAAACTACATCTACAAGACAAAGAACCGTATTCCGGTATATCTCAACGATGCACAGCTTGAAACAGCAGACGTTTTCGCAGACGGAATCATTTCTGAAGCTGATGCAAAAGTAATGGTAAGATTCCTCCTCGGCGAATACAAGTCTCTCCCGTTCGTATTCTGATTATCAATAAAGAAATATTTTCAGATAATCTAAAAATCATTGTTAAGTTTTTTCCTTCAGATATAAATTCACTTTCTGAAAAAACCGTCCTGACTTCTGTCGGACGGTTTTTTCGTTTTATATAGTGAGACAAATTTTTTATTTTCCTGTTCTGAGCAGGAATCTTTTTTTGTATTTTATATTTGCGTATTTTGAAATACGCTTCATATATTTAAAATCATAAGCTCCGCCGACTGCTCCTACTATCGGTATTCCCTGTATGACTTTGGTATACATAAGTGCTGATGTCAGAGCGTGGCTTGTTGATATGGTTTGTTGTTCAACTGAACACCCAATTGGTATTTCCGGACGGCGGATAAATTCTTCTATACGATTATCAATGACGGCAAGCTGTTCTCCGTCCGAAACCGCTCCTTCTATTATGAGAAGTATAAGATATTTTTCAGCGTTGCTGTTGTATCTGAAACCATATCGGAGCGAGATTTCATATATACATTTCAGTATCATTCCGGTGAATACAGGTATATCCGGAAGTCCTGCACCGAAAAGTCCCATTCCGATTCCTGACGCTCCTGAAACGAAAATATTTATATTTCCGGAACGCTCTGCCGGACGGGTTATATTTTTCAATGCTTTTTCGTCTTGAAAGCATCTGTCGGCATGAAGCAGTATTCTGAAATCTCTTTCGAGTTGTTTTTTATTATATGTCTTTTCTATTATATCAGTTCCTTTTTCAAAAATGAGTGAAAACGCCTTTAAAAATGCTGTATCAATACTACCACGTAGTTTTTTCGGTATCTTTTCATCAAGAATACGGTTGATATGCATTTTTTTCCCGGAATTTATTTTGTTCAGGAATTTTTCTTCTTCTGTGCAATTTCTGTGCCATTCTTTCTGATGAGCTGTAAAATTTCTCATGATAAAACTCCTTTTTCCGAATCGTTACACATTATTATATCACAAACCGGCTCAGATTGCAACCGAAACTGAAAATCTTGAAAAAATAAACTTATAGTATAGTTTGCGGTTTATTTATCTCAGTGCAAAAAAATAATAAATTTTCTGATATAAACTAAAAGTATAATTTTCGCTGATTTACAGAAGTTTAATAGCGTTTGTGCATTATGTATTATACATGACGTAATTTTTAGGCATTAAATCTTGATTATAGGGTATGAAAAGAGGTTTCCATATGGTATAATCTAATCATAGAAGAAAAGAAAACATCAGGTTTTCAAGTGTGTATATGATTTAATGGAGGTTTTATTATGATGACTACTAAGAAGATTTTTTCAAGAACTATAGGTTTTGTTTCCGCTTGCATGATGACTCTCACAATGGCAGCTTATGTTCCGGCAAAGGCTGATAACGCTCCTACAGAAGAGCAGACCGCTAAACTTATCAACGAAATAGAAATCTTTGTTAATCAGGCAAGAAAAGAAGCAGGTCTCAAACCCGTATACGTTGTTCCTTATCTCAACGAAGTAGCAGCAGTAAGAGCTGAAGAATCTTCTGAGAGCTTTGCACATACAAGAAACGGCGGTACAGAAGGATTCGAGACAATTATTGATACAGATATAGCTCCTTATGGATTTGCAGCAGAGAATCTCGCCTGCGGATTCGGCGATACAGAAACAACATTCGAGCAGTGGAGACATTCAGAAAAACACTGGGCATCTATCGTAAATCCGACAATCACACATATGGGCGTTGGTGTTTACTACGACCCTGAAAAGCCGTATGAGTGGTACTGGCAGCAGACATTTATCAGAAGTGATGTTGAATTTGCAGACCAGTATCTCCCATCTGATACAGTTGTAGTTCCGACAGGTGACGGCGACGTTGACGGAGATGCATCAATAAGCGTATTTGATTACACTCTTATCACAGATTATGTACGTAAACAGCATGAAAAGTATCCTGTATACTTCAACGAAGCACAGCGTGAGGCTGCTGACTGCTTCAGAGACGGTCTCATTACAGAAGCTGATGCAAAAGTAGTATGCAGATACCTCCTCGGCGAATATGATTCAGTTGTTTTTGAATTTTGATTTATAATCTTGAATTATGACAGGAGGTGAAAGGCTATATATTTAACGGAAAAATAAGACTGTACAGTTGATTCTGTACAGTCTTTTCGTTGTCTGAAGTATATTTTGTTATTTTTTAAAAGGCAAATCGCTTATTTTATAAATTCCTGCATCTGTCTGCTGAATAATGAGGGCATCAATCGGACTTATTCCGGCAGTACCGTCAGCATCGGCATTGATAAGTCCCTGTCTGCTGATTGTATATTTATCTTTGTTTCCGCAGTATTGGAGGATAAGAGTTGAATCGGCGACTGAAAGTTCTCCGTCGCAGTTTGCATCTCCTGCGAGTGTGATTTCGGAGGGGGTCATGGTTGTTGTGACCGGAATTTTTGTAGTAGTTGTTGTTGTTGTCGCTGGTTTTGTGATAGTCGTTGTAACAGGCAGAGAGTCGGAAATAGCAATATAGCCGTCACAGCTTTTGTCAATATATTTTAGCGTCGAACACTTTTCTATATGTTCTGAATCAGCGGTAAAATTATAGTTTGTATCATCATTATATATTCCCTTTGTGAATGTCCATGCCTGCATCAGCTTTCCGGTAGAATTATCATTGAATGTTGTGAATTTATCTTTCATCTTTATACTTTCCCTATAGACTATATCCAGCGGATAGACATCGCCTACACTTGAATCACTGGGAATATTAAATGTAATTTCGGTAAGAACACCCGATATTCCGGCATTGCAGTCACCTGAGGTTGAAATAAAAATCCCTTTCATTCCGTAGTCTTCTGCGGTAGCGTCATAAGAAGCCTGGAACATTAACATATCGGCAGCCGCTCCTTTTTTTACTTTTGGATTTCCTGAATTATTTTCCTCTATTTCAAGACGTGGGTCATAGTATATATGCAGACCGGTTGAAGCATATGAATAATCTTCTGTATCAACCATTACCTGAACTTTAACAGTTCTGTTATACGGTACTTCGTCAAGAAGTATTTTTGACAATGTAATTGTCGGCTTGATTTCTGAATCCGATATTTCAGCCGGAGTAAATCCGTTATCGGCGGAGGCATTCACATTAAGTGCGGAAGTTCCGGCGGTAATGATTAACGCTGTGAATACGGAGATTATTTTTTTAAAATTCATTAGAAATCCCTCTTTCTTGTTTTTGCGGAATAATCCGGTAAAAGTAATAAAAGTCCTGTTTCTGTAGTAAAACAGGACTTTTTTAATTTTGTTGATAATATGATTTCAGATAGTCAGCAATTCAGAAAAATCTGAGATTGAATTATTTGGAAAGCGGAATCTGTTCCATTGTATAGACACCTGCATCAAGCTGTTGTATTACGAGAGCATCAACAGCTGAGAGACCGGATTCGCCGTCAACATCGGCATTGAGTTTTCCGGCATCTGTGATAGTGTATTTATCTCTGTTTCCGAGATACTGGAGAAGAAGTGTAGCATCGGCAACAGTAACTTCGCCGTCGCAGTTTACATCGCCGTATGCAATTTTTTCGGACGGATTGCTTGTGGGTTCTTGTGTCGGAGGCTGTATCTCGTTGCCGAATGAATAGCTGGTCATTTCGGCTGTCTTGTCGTCGCACCACCAAATCTGAATCTGTGCGGAAGAAATGCTTGCCGGAATTGAAGATATATCAACTTCAACCGTAAGTTTTCCGTCGGAAGCGATTTTGCCCTCCCATTCAAGGGAAGTCCAGTCATCACCCATATATCCCACACAGCCGTTTGTTGTTGAACCGGCATCGCCTTCGATTACAAATGTAAGCTTATCAGAACCCTTTCTGTCAGCCATGGAGATTTCATAAACCTTTGTATCATCTTCAGGTGGGTCTGTGATATCGCCTTTGCCCTCGCCGATAATGGCAATAGCGGTGATACTTGTCTTGCCGTTTGTTCTTGCAAAGAGATGAGCAATATCTTTTACGTCACGGTTTTTGCCTTCCCAGGCAGCAGCTATATGCTGTGACGAATAGTAAGCGATACCTTTTTCCTCATCAACATCATAATGTTTTATTTCTGTCCAGTCGTCCCAGTCGGCATCACATACGGCGATTACCGGAATATCTCCTGTAAACTTGATGGCAACATCGCCGTCTTTGAGGTCAGCCCATGAAACATCAAGACCGGGTGTACAGTTGCCGTTTTCAACGGAAGCGTCAATATTGTATGTCTTATCGATAATCTGTTTACCTGTTGTGATGTCGTCGTGTTCGATAACGGGTGATTTTCTTGCACTTCCCCATACTACTGATTTATCGTTCATGACTTCAACCATTTTATCCACAACCGGCTCGGAAGCCTCGTACCATGTGCAGTTTTTTCTGTCGAGATAGCCGTGAGCTTCACCGCCGTTGTTTGCGATTACGTTATTATCCCAGAGAACACAGGGCATACCCATTTCCTTTGTAGTCTTGATATAAGCCTCAGCCCATTCAACACGTGCATCGGTGTTTCCGAAGTTTGAGGCACTGAATTCGCCGAGAACTACAGGAATATCCTTATCGCCGAATGTCTTTCTGATACCGTCGAGGATTGTTGTCAGTTCATTTGAATATGCTGTGGTGAATGTGCTGTGGTCTGCTATTTTGTCGTCCATAGCGAATCCGTAAGGCGAATATGCGTGAACGGAAACGGCAACATAATCATCATCGGGAACAACCACGCCAGCCATCATGGTGGTATCGCTGGAAGCACAGTAACCCGGAATCATGATAAGACGTGAATCGCTGTATGGTGAGTCAACGCCTCTGATAACATTAACAGCATCTGCATTTATCTTGTTTATAGTATCAACTTCGTCCTTTGTCGGTCCCCACCATTCGTGGTCAGTACCTGTGGCACGAGGTTCGTTCATGGTTTCAAATACGAGGTGCTGGTCATAATCCTTGAAAGCTTCTGCAATCTGTTTCCAAAGGGCTGAAACATAACCTGTGATTTCCTCATAGTCTGCACCGAGTGTTGAACGGTTCTGATAGGGCTCTTCGTGGTGGAGGTTGAGGATAACGTACATACCGTTATCGTAGCAGTAATCAACGACTTCCTTTACACGTGCGAGCCATGCGTCATCGATTTTGTAGCCGTTGTTTTTGTCAACGTGCTGGAACCACGTTACAGGAACACGGACAGTATTGAAACCCTTGGCTTTTACGGTATCAATCATTTCTTTTGTTGTAACTGGGTTGCCCCATTTTGTTTCGGCTTCAAGACCCATAGACGGGAGATTTCCGTCATAGGAATCGAGGGTATTTCCGAGGTTCCAGCCGAGCTGCATTGCTTCTGTTATTTCAAATGCGGTGAGTTCGTCAGCCGCATCTGTTGTAAACTGCATCGGAGCGAGTTTAACGCCGGAGATAAGGCATACGGCAGCGGCAGCGGTGCTGAAAAATCGTGATATTTTTGTTTTGATAAACATGAATAAAATCCTTTCTCTGCAATAGATTGCAGTGTCATTATAATCATTTTAATTATGTGGAAACAGGACACAGAAATTTCCCTCACAGATTTATTTTAGCATATTGCCCCAAAAATTTCAAGGGACTCTGTTAAATGTGCTGTAGAATTTTACATCTGAATTTTAGTTATTTTGCCTATTCCTGAAACAAGATAAATAAATATTTGTGTATATTTTATTAATTGATTATTATTTCATGTGCTTAGTTACAAATCGGTTAGCGAAATCTGTTTTGGTTTCCCAGTCATCGCCTATAAATTTATGACAGGTTTTCTTGAACCATTCAATATCTTCTTCCATTAGTTTTATGCGAGTGCTTGTTTTATCTGCTTCAAGAGCAGCCTGAACGGCAGCTTTTTCGTAATTTGAGACCCATTGTTTGACGTGTTCTATATCGTAGCCGTTTTTCTCAACTATTTTTTCGGGAGTGGTATTTCCACGGAGAATATCTCTTGCGAATTTATTTTGTTTATCCTTGCCCGGGTCTGGTTTCGGAGGCGGTTTTTCTTCCGGTTGTGCGTTGGAATTTGAAGAACAGGCGGTGACTACAATAATAAGTATAATGAATACCATAAATATAACTGCTTCCCTGTCAGTCATAAAATCGCCTCCTTGTAGCTGTTTAACTGTTTTCAGCAGTAGATTTCCGTGGATATATCGACGGTCTGTTTTGCATCTTTGGCGTAGAAATCGGCGTGTATCTGTTCGGCATATGATTCTGTGAGAACTGCACCGCCCACAACTGTTTTGCATTCCGGATATTTTTTGTTCAGGAGGGCGACAGTTTCCGCCATTGCTCCGAGTGTGGTAGTCATAAGTGCGGACAGACCGACGAGTTTGACTTTATGTTCGATAGCTTTATTCACAACAGTTTCCGGCGGAACATCTTTTCCGAGGTCTATAACGGTAAATCCATAGCTTTCGAGAAGAACACGGACGATATTTTTTCCGATGTCGTGAATATCACCCTTGACTGTAGCAAGTACGATTTTTCCTTTTGAAACTGTTTCTTTTCCCGATTCTGCAAGTCCTGATTTTATTACTTCAAAGCAAGCCTGAGCGGATTCGGCAGTCATGATAAGCTGGGGCAGGAATATAATTCCCTTTTCAAATTTTTCTCCGGCGGAATCAAGTGCCGGAATAAGATAATTGTCTATTATTTCCATAGCCGGAACTGTTTCCATGAGTAATTTTGAAGCCTTTACTGCATCATTTTTAAGACCGTTTTCGACAGCGTATTTTATATCATGGGAAACGGCAGACGAAACCTGTTTCGGAGCTGATTTTTCCTGACCGTACACAGATATAAATTCAGCGGAATTTTTATCATATCCGGCGAGGAGTTTATATGCTCTTACAGCTCCGGTTATTGAATCGGTATTCGGATTTATTATCGGTAGGTCAAGACCGTTCTGCAAAGCCATTGTCAGGAAAGTGCGGGTAATTGTTTCACGGTTAGGCAGACCGAATGATATATTGGAAACTCCGAGAACTGTATGCAGTCCGAGTTCTGATTTGACACGTCTGAGAGCGTTAAGTGTTTCGGGAACGCCGTCCTGCTCCGCAGAAGCCGTAAGAGTAAGACAATCAATGAAAACGTCTTCTTTCGGAATACCGTATTCCATAGCACGGTTGAGAATTTTTTCCGCAATCCGGAATCTTCCGTCGGCGGTTTTGGGTATGCCGTTTTTATCGAGCGTAAGACCGACAACAGCAGCTCCGTATTTTTTTACAAGCGGAAGAACATTGTCAAGGGATTCGTCCTCACCGTTCACGGAATTTACAATTGCTTTTCCGTTGTATACCCTCAGACCTGCTTCAAGAACTTCCGGACGTGTGGAGTCAAGCTGTAGCGGAACATCGCACACGCCCTGTATTGCCTTTACTGCGGTAATCATCATTTCACGCTCGTCAATATCGGGAAGTCCGACGTTCACATCGAGAATATCCGCACCTGCCTGTATCTGTTCGACAGCCTGAGAAAGTATATAGCCAATATCGTGTTCGATAAGAGCCTGTTTGAAGCGTTTTTTTCCGGTAGGGTTTATACGTTCCCCGATAATGCGTGGCTGGTCGATTACAACGCAGTTCACGGCGGAACATACCATACTGTTGCGGACTATATCCGGAACGGTACGTTTTTTATTCCGGAGAATTTTAACAACGGAAGCGATATGTTCCGGAGTAGTACCGCAGCAGCCCCCGAATATCTTTACTCCGCAGTCGGCGAACTTTGACGCACTTTCTGCAAACTGTTCCGGAGATACGTTGAATTTGCCTGTTGACGGGTCGGGAAGTCCGGCGTTAGGCTTTGCGATTACCGGAAGAACAGTGAGACCGCACAGTTTTCCTATTATCGGATAAAGTTCGTCAGGACCAAGAGAACAGTTTATACCGATTCCGTCAGCACCGAGACCTTCTGCGACAGAAGCGAAGCATTCCGGAGAAACTCCGGTGAACGTCCGCATATTTTCTTCAAAAGTCATTGTAACAATTACCGGCTTGTCTGAATTTTCCTTTGCAGCGAGAAGTGCGGCACGTACTTCATAGAGGTCGGTCATAGTTTCGATTGCTATAATATCGGCGTTTTCACCGGCGGAGACTATTTCACGGTACATTTCGTAAGCGTCCTCGAATTTAAGCGTACCTGCCGGTTCAAGGAGCTGACCGAGAGGTCCTATATCAAGTGCAACAAGAGCATTTCCGGCGGATTTGCGTGCGTTTTCGATTCCGGCACGGACGATTTCAGCGGTATCGAAACCGCTTCCGGCGAGTTTAAGGCGGTTTGCTCCGAATGTATTGGCATATATAATATCCGAGCCCGCCTGAGCGTATGCACGGTGAATGTCCATAACAGCGGACGGATTTGTTATATTCAGCAGTTCCGGAATATGACCTGTTTCCACGCCTGCCGACTGGAGCATAGTTCCCATGCCTCCGTCAAGAAATACAAATTCCTTTCCGTCGAGTATATCATAGAAATCTCTTTGTAATCCGGTAAAATCAGTGTTGTTCATATAGATTCTCCTTAGTCTCTGAATGTGCCTAAAAATCTGAAATATTCAAGATTTTCGGCGAGGTCGTTCATAAGTGCCTGTACTCCGGAATCATCAATTCTGCCGTCGAAATCGAGGTAAAACATTACGTTGAAACTTCCGTCTTTGAGGGGACGGCTTTCGATTTTTTTCAGGTTCATGCCGTTAACGTAGAATTTGGTGAGGAGACGGTACAGACTTCCCTCTGTATCGGGAATTTTCAGCATTACGGAAATAGAATCCGCCTCCGGTTCGATTTGCAGGTCACGGCATATGCATATAAATCGGGTGCGGTTTACGGAGCAGTCGGCGATATTTTCTGCAAGAATATTGAGACCAAGCCGTTTTGCACATTCCGTGGAGCATATAGCGGCGATTTTTTCACTGCTTCCGGAGACCATAGCGGCAGCAGTTGCAGTATTTCCGTATTCGGCAGTTTTAAGACCGTGAGCCGTAAGATAATCACAGCACTGTGCAATAGCCTGCGGGTGCGAATATACCACGGAAATTTCGTTTATATCGGAAGCGTTCTTTGAAGCAATACAGTGATTTATTTCAACGCAGACTTCCTTGACTGTATAAACGCTGTATTTTGCCATTAAGTCATACGTACTGCTCACAGAGCCGGCTGTTGAATTGTGTACCGGAAGAACGCCGTAATCGAGTTCGCCGGACTGGACGGCTGAAAAAACGTCCTCGAAAGTTTTATAGAATATCGGCTGTTTGTCTCCGAAAATAAGACGTGCGGCAGTTTCCGAATTTGCTCCGGAAGTACCCTGACAGCCGATTTTCTGTGCGTTTTTGAAATCCGGAACAGCGTATGTATTATCGTTTTTTCCGGTGAGAATTTTTTTATTCTGGAGAATTTTGCTTATATCCATAATTGCAGTAAAGAGAGCGGCAGTACCGTTTTCGAGTTCTTTATCGCCGGTGAGGGATTTTATGCGTTCTATAAGCTGTTTTTCACGGTCTCCCTGAAATACGGGGAGATTATGCTCTTTTTTATAGTCTGCAACGCCTTTGCACAGTTCCATGCGTTTAATGAAAAGTGAAAGTATCTGTTCGTCGACAATATCTATATTATTGCGAAGTTCGTTCAAGTTCATAAGAATTACCTCCATATGTTCCGAATCTGATTCTGAATTTGAATGTAAATTATATTATATCATTTTATGGAAAATAAATCAATAGTTTATCCGCAATTAACTCAAAATTAAGTTACAGCCGGAATTAAATATTCAAAATATTTCACAATAAAATCAGGCGTTGATATATGAAATTCATATGAATACACTATTGCAAAATCCGGCGGATATGTGATATAATGTTTTTGAGTATTGTGAGATACTATAGTATTTTGTCAGAGCCTGTTAAGCATTGTGTCACAGGCTTTTGTAAACAAGTGTTTTCAGGTTGAAGAATTGAAAAAAAGAAGAATATTAGGAATAGACCCCGGATATGCTATCGTCGGGTTCGGAATCGTTGACTATGACGGTCTTTCTTTTGTACCGGTAGAATACGGTGCTATACTTACAGAAGCACACACACCGTTCACGGAACGACTGTTCGCAATACATCAGGATATGGAATTTATTTTCGAGAAGTTCCGCCCTGACTGTATGGCAATAGAAAAGCTGTTTTTTACCACAAATCAGAAAACAGCAATTGATGTTGCTCAGGCACGTGGAATATCAGTGCTTTCAGCCGCAAAAAGAAATGTGCCGGTATTCGAATATACACCGCTGCAGGTAAAATCGGCGGTTGTGGGATACGGAAAGGCAGAAAAAAAACAGGTTATGGAAATGACAAGACAGCTCCTTAATCTTGCACAGATACCTAAGCCGGACGATGCCGCCGATGCTCTTGCGATAGCCATATGCCACGGACATACAACACGTTGGAGTTGATTTTTTATGATTTACAGCTTACGAGGCAGACTTACACTTAAGGAACATAGTTTTGCAGTCGTTGAATGCGGAGGTGTAGGCTACGGATTCAGAACATCATACAATACCCTGTCAGGACTGGGCGAAATCGGAAGTGAAGTAACGATATATACACATCTTTCGGTGCGTGAGGATTCGGTGGAACTGTTCGGTTTTTCCGATATGAAAGAACTTAACTGTTTCCGTATGCTTATATCAGTATCAGGAGTAGGCCCTAAAGCCGCTGTTTCTGTTCTGTCCGATATGTCGCCGGAACAGTTTGCATTTACGGTTGCATCGGGAGACAGTAAATCAATAACCCGTACAAAGGGAATAGGAATCAAAACAGCTCAGCGTATAGTGCTTGAACTCAAAGATAAGATTTCTGCAGATGCTTTCGGAACATCGAAGATTTCAGGTTCGCCGGAAGTGACTGTTTCCGGAACGTCGTCAGTCGGCGAGGCTCTCGAAGCCCTTATGGTTCTTGGATATTCTCAGGGCGAGGTCGCACCGGTACTCCGCAGACTTGACCCCGCTCTTGATACTCAGGAACTCATAAAGTCAGCACTTAAGGCATTATCCTGAAATCGGTACGGATTTTTATACAGAATATTATTTCTTGTCAAACAGAAAGGAAGATAACAACATATGATGAATCTTGATGAATTGCTGAAAGCGGCAATTACCGACCCGTCAAAGCGTTCACCGTTTTTGCAGATGCTTATAAAAAGCGATGTCTATGTGATATGCAGAAATCCGGTGAAATACGAACGCAGTCGGGAAGAAGGCGGGATTCAGCTTGAACTTATAACAATAAAAAACCCTCACGGCGATATTTTTATACCGTTTTTTACAAGTCACCATGCCTTACAGCAGTTTGCAAAGCGTTATGTTGAATATTACAAGATAAACTGTCTCAGACTTTTTGACCTTATACAATCTGCTTCGGCGGTGCTTAATCCCAATTCCTACGGAAAGGAATTTTCATCGCAGGAAATAAAAAGCATACTTCTCATTGCACGCAATCTCAAAATAAAGGCTATTTCCTACAATGAGGAGGAAACAATAAATTATCGTCCGTGCGAAAAAAATGTCAGCCATATCACAAGGACTGCATCTAAATTTTTATCCAAGCAGGAAAATGTTGACCGTGCATTTATCGTGGAGATGATACAGGGGTGCGAAAAGCCGAGGATTCTTATTGTTGTCGATATGATAGGAAATACGAGAAAACTTTTTGTCCCGTTTTCAAAATATATCGCAAGGTCGGTAAAGGCAAATGAAAGTCTGTGCTTTATTACATACGAGCAGGAAATGGGAAAGAAAGCCGCAGCAGTGACCGAGCCGTTCTATGTGCGGAAAAAACGGTATTTTGAAAGATAGTCAACCGCAGTCTCACTGGCTTTAGACAATGGATAGTTCACAGATAATCAGGAAAAGGGATAGCTTATGATTCATACAGAAGATATGGAGTTCGCACCACGTGTTGTAACTCCCGAAAATACCGCCGAGGACGGCGACAACGAAATAACACTCCGTCCGCAGACGCTTAACGAATATATAGGACAGGACAAGGTAAAGCAGAAAATTGCTATCTATATCAGGGCGGCAAAGGGTCGTGGAGAACCGCTTGACCATGTTCTGCTGTACGGACCTCCGGGACTCGGAAAAACCACGCTTTCGTCGATTATAGCTCATGAAATGGGCGTTAATCTGCGTGTCACCACAGGGCCGGCAATCGAAAAACCCGGTGATTTGGTTTCGCTTCTCACAGGACTTTCGGATAACGATGTTCTTTTTATTGATGAAATACACCGTCTTCCCCGTCCGGTGGAGGAACTTCTTTACCCTGCACTTGAGGACAGAGTAATTGATATCATCATAGGAAAAGGTCCGTCTGCTCGTTCCATACGCATGGATTTGAAGCCGTTCACGCTTATCGGGGCAACCACAAGAGCAGGACAGCTTTCCGCTCCGCTGAGAGACCGTTTCGGAGTTATTGAACGTCTGGAACTCTACAGTACGTCACAGCTTACGGATATTGTCCGCAGAAGTGCAATGATACTCGGAATACCATGCGACGGCGACGGAGCGGAGGAAATAGCCGGACGTGCAAGAGGTACGCCCCGAATCGCCAACAGACTTCTAAAGCGTGTGCGTGATTTTGCCGACGTTATGGGAAACGGTCGGATAACAAAGGAAATAGCGTCCATAGCTCTGAGTCATCTCGAAATCGACGGTCTCGGTCTTGACAGTCTCGACAGACGTATGCTTTCAATGATAATAAAGGGATATGCCGGCGGACCGGTAGGACTTGAAACTCTTGCGGCAGCTATAAATGAGGAGGCTGTGACACTCGAAGATGTCTGCGAACCGTATCTCATGCAGCTCGGATTTCTCGGACGTACTCCCCGTGGACGTGTCGCAACACGGCTTGCATATGAGCATCTCGGTCTGACCGAACCCGAAAAGCCGGACGGACAGCTGGAGTTGTAATGTATTATAATTATTTTTTGTTTTATAGAGGATATATTTTCCGGAATATATTTTCAGCTTGTGCAGAAAAATAATCTGCTGTAATGCTGACAGGAAAGGTGGTTTTCAGATGGGTAGAATATTCGGCAGAGACGGTATACGTGGACTTGCTGTTACCGAACTTACCTGCGAATTTGCAATTCAGCTCGGCAGAGCTTTTGTTGCGGTCATGGCAGGTAACAAAAAGAGCAGGACAAAAGTTCTTATCGGACGGGATACACGTAATTCCGCCGATGTTATAGAGGCTGCACTGTGTGCAGGAATATGTTCAGCCGGTGCCGATGCGGAAGTTATGGGAGAAGTTCCGACAGCTGCTCTTGCATGGAATATAAAACAGCGTGGTGCGTGCGGAGGAATAATGATAACCGCTTCCCGTGGAAGTTCGGAATACAGCGGTATGAAACTGTTTTCACATTACGGATACCGCCTCGGCGATGACCGTGAATCGGAAATCGAACGCCTTATCAGAAACAATTCCGAAGAACTTGAACCAAAAAACCGCCGTGAATACGGAAATATCCTGCATTGTGAATCTGCACTTGACGACTATATGAATTACATATCAGACCTTTCGGCAAATGTGGATTTGCGTGGAATGAAAATCGCTGTTGACTGTGCAAACGGCTGTGCAAGTTATACGGCGGAAAAACTGTTTACCGACCTCGGAGCTGAAGTAATCATAACAGGAAGCAGTCCGGACGGTTTCAACATAAATCAGACCGGAAGTACAAATATAGAAGATTTCATGTCTTTCGTAACAGACAACGAATGCTGCTGCGGAATTGCATTTGACGGAGCTGCAGAACGCTGTCTCGCCGTTGACGAAAACGGACTTCTTGTAGACGGTGATGCCATAGTCGCAGTAATAGGCGAGTATATGAGCCGTAATGAAAATCTTCGGCATAATACTATACTTGTTACTCATGCGAATAATCTCGGACTTCTCAATTTTGCACGTTCAAAGGGAATATGCGTGTCAAGAGCTCCTTCCGGAGAAAGGAGCAGGCTTAAACGTATGCTTGAATGCAGCTACAATCTGAGCGGTGACCCGTCCGGTCACGTACTTTTTCCCGATGATATACCGACGGCAGACGGACAGCTCACGGCAGTACGTCTGCTTGAAGTAATGAAAAAAACCGGCAGAAAAATGAGCAGTATAGAAAATATACTCGAAAAGCTCCCCCAGATAGTAATAAGTGTTCCCATAAAAAAAGAACTGTGTAAAGTATGGCGTAAGGATTCGGTTATTATGGGAGCAGTCAATGAATGCGAGGAAATGCTCGGTAATGAAGGACGGGTAGTTGTAACCGAAATAGGCGATGAAAAAATTATCCGTGTTCTTGTTGAGGGAAAGAAATTCTCCGAGATAAACGGCATGGCAATGCATATTGTCGATACCATAACAGAACGTATGAGTATACTCGCCGATATATGATTTGATAATATATAATATAAGGAATGATTTTGTTTGAGAACAGCTAATAACTGGCATGATTACGTAATTATTGATACATCTGACGGCGAGAAGCTCGAAAAATGGGGGAGTATAAGCCTTGTACGCCCCGACCCGCAGATAATCTGGAAAACAGACAGAACAAATTCTCTCTGGAATCTTGCTGACGGTCATTATCACCGCTCAAATCAGGGAGGCGGAAAATGGGAATTCAGTAAAAGACTTCCCGAAAGCTGGAATATAAAATATAAAGAACTTACATTCAATATACGTCCTACCGGATTCAAGCATACCGGACTTTTTCCGGAACAGGCGGTAAACTGGGATTTTATGGCTGATATGATAAAAAATTCCGGACGTGATATAAATGTGCTTAACCTTTTTGCATATACCGGAGGAGCAACTCTGGCGTGTGCGTCGGCAGGAGCATCTGTGTGCCATGTTGATGCTTCAAAAGGAATGGTTCAGTGGGCAAGGGATAACGCAGCAGCTTCCGGACTTACGGACAAGCCGGTGCGCTGGATTGTCGATGACTGCGAAAAATTTATCGCACGGGAAATCCGGCGTGGCAGAAAATATGATGCCGTTGTCATGGACCCTCCAAGTTATGGCAGAGGGCCAGGAGGAGAAATCTGGAAACTCGAAAACTGTATATATGACCTTGTAAAGCTGTGTTCCGGAGTGTTGTCCGATAATCCGCTGTTTTTCCTGATAAACAGCTATACGACAGGACTTTCGCCGTCTGTTATGGGATATATTCTCGGAACTGTTCTTTCGGGAAAATTCGGCGGAAATGTTTCTTTTGACGAAATAGGACTTCCGGTACAGTCCACCGGAATGACTTTACCATGTGGTTCGACGGCTATATGGTCAAGATAATATTATTCTAAAAAATACCGGATTACAGGAGAATTAATCAGTGGGCGATATAATCGAAATAAAGAATCTGCATTTCAGCTATCCCGCTTCTGAGGACGGCGGAAAACCGGTTGAAGTGCTTAAAGGCGTTGACCTTGAAATAAAAAACGGTGAATTTATTGCTGTTCTCGGACATAACGGCTCGGGAAAATCAACTCTTGCAAAGCTCATGAACGGAATACTTGTTCCGGAATCCGGAAAAGTTATCGTTGACGGAACAGACACAACAGACGAGGAAAAAATATTTGAACTCCGTTGTCGTGTGGGAATGGTTTTCCAGAATCCCGATAATCAGATAGTTTCGTCAATCGTTGAGGAAGATGTCGCATTTGCACTTGAAAATCTCGGTGTTCCCTATGAGGAAATGCGCAGACGTGTTGACGATTCGCTTAAAGCCGTCAATATGTATGAATACCGTCTGCATTCTCCGGCACAGCTTTCCGGAGGACAGAAACAGCGTGTGGCAATCGCCGGAATAATCGCAATGAAGCCGAAATGCATAATACTTGACGAACCGACCGCCATGCTTGACCCTCAGGGCAGGCGTGAAGTCATGAACGTAATCCGGAAAATGAACCGTGAACAGGGAATAACAATTGTTCTGATAACTCATTACATGGACGAGGCGGCGCAGTGCGACCGTGTCGTTGTCATGGACAAGGGCAGAATTGTGCTTGATGATGTACCGCGTACTGTTTTTTCCCATGTGGAGCAGGTAAAGGCAATTGGTCTTGATGTTCCGCAGGCGACTGAACTTGCGTGGAGACTCCGGAAAGCAGGATTTGATATTCCGGCAGAAATAATAAACGAACAGGAATGCGTTGATGCACTTGTAAAATTATTTGACAAGTAAAATTGCGGAGGAGAATATTATGAATATCAGAGGGATTATTGCAGGAATTATAGCTGTATGTTTTGTCGGTGGAGTTATGCCGTCGGCTGATGTGATTTCAGATAATACTGTTATAACAGCAGGTGCGGTTGACGAAGCAGAGTATACAGAGGGAACATATGAACTGGTTAAATACAAAAACTACGGTGACCACATCGAAATTTCAGGATGTGACAGGACGGCATCAGAAGTTGTAATCCCATCTGAAATCGATGGCCTGCCTGTAACAAGTATTGAAGAATATATGTGCTGTAGTCTTCCTGTTTTAACATCATTAATAATTCCGGATAGTGTAACAAGTATTGGATATGGTACATTTACTCATTGTCCATACCTGAGGTCAGTAATAATTCCAGACAGTGTAACAAGCATTGGAGGAAGTGTATTTTATGATACGCCATGGTTAGAAAATAAGCGAAGAGAAAATCCGCTTGTTATAGTAAATAATATTTTAATTGATGGTAAGACTTGTTCAGACAATGTAGTCATTCCTGAAGGTGTAACAAGTATATGTGGTTTGGCATTTTCTGGTTGTACAATGCTGAAATCAATAAAAATTCCTGAAAGTGTTACAAGTATCGGGGAAGATGCGTTTTTGGGAACACCATGGTTAGAAAATAAGCGGAAAAAAAATCCTCTTGTTATAGAAAATAATATTTTAATTGATGGTGAAACTTGTTCAGGCAATGTAGTTATTCCTGAAGGTGTAACAAGTATTTGTCCATGTGCATTTGGTAATAATGCTAATTTAAAATCAATAAAAATTCCAAACAGCGTTAAAAGCATTAATAAAAGTGCGTTTGAATCCTGTTCATCTTTAAGGTCAATAGAAATTCCTGAGGGTGTAACAAGCATTGGAGAAAATGCATTTTACAAATGTTCCAGTTTAATATCAATAGAAATTCCAGACGGTGTTACAAGTATAGAAGCTTGTACATTTGAAGGTTGTTCATCTTTAAGTTCAATAGAAATTCCTGAAAGTGTAACAAGCATAGGACATAAAGCATTTTACGAATGTTCCAGTTTAATATCAATAGAAATTCCAGACGGTGTTACAAGTATAGAAGCTTGTACATTTGAAGGCTGTTCATCTTTAAGTTCAATAGAAATTCCTGAAGGTGTAACAAGCATAGGAAACAGGGCATTTTTGTTTTGTACAAATTTAACATCGGTAACAATTTCTGATAGTGTTAAAAGCATAGGGGACGAAGCATTTTGTGGTTGTACACGTTTAAAATCGTTAGCACTTTCTGACGGTTTAACAAGCATAGGATATCAGGCATTTTATCATTGTTACGGTTTAATATCAATAGATATTCCTGATAGTGTTACAAGTATAGGAGAGCTTGCATTTTGGGCTTGTTCGGGTTTAACATCATTAAAACTTTCAGACAGTATTTCATATATTGAAGCTGATACATTTCGGGCTTGTGATTCTTTGAAATCGGTAACAATTCCTAATGGTGTTACAGCTATTGGAACCGGTGCATTTTCTGCTTGTGGTTCTTTGGAAACGGTAACAATTCCTGATAGTGTTAAAAGCATAGAGGGCAGTGCATTTAATGGTTGTACTTATCTGAAAACGGTAACAATTCCTGATAGTGTAACAAGTATAGGAGAAGAAGCATTTCTTGGTTGTTACTACTTGGAATCAATAACAATCTTAAATCCTGAATGTGATATTTATAACAGTGGACGTACAATTTTTTCCAAATATGATGAAATCGGTTATACTTATTTCGGCGGCATAATCTACGGCTATGACAACTCAACCGCACAGGCTTATGCTGAAAAATACGGCTATAAATTTGAGTCGCTTGGCGAAGCAACCATAAAAGAAGTGTCATCAGGAGATGTAGACGGCGACGGCAAGATTGATTCTTCTGACGCTTCACTTGTTCTTACTGAATATTCCCTGCTTTCAACAGGTGGTACAGGAACTTTTACAGAAAGTATGAAAAAATCAGCTGATATCAATAAAGATGGTCTGACAGATGCTGCTGACTCGTCCATGATTCTCAGTTATTATGCCTATATATCGACAGGCGGCACAGATACTATTGATAAGTTTTTTGAATTATAAAAATAATTGCTTGCAAAGGAGACGAAAATAATTGGCAGTCCTTGAAACTCAGGAACTGACATATGTTTATAGTCAGGGTTCACCATTTGAAAAAACAGCTGTTGACAGCGTAAGCCTTAAAATCGATGAGGGTGCAATCATAGGCGTTATGGGACATACAGGCTCGGGAAAATCAACGCTTATACAGCAGTTCAACGGACTTCTCAGACCTACATCAGGAAAGATACTTCTTGACGGCGTTGACATATGGGCTGACAGGAAAAAAATACGTGATGTCAGATTCAGGGTAGGTCTTGTGTTTCAGTATCCTGAATATCAGATATTTGAAGAAACGGTTTATAAAGATATAGCGTTCGGCCCTAAAAATATGGGGCTTGACAGTGTTGAAATAAAAAGACGTGTGCTTGAAACAGCTCACGATATAGGCATTCCGGAGGAACTTCTTGAACGCTCGCCGTTTGAGCTTTCGGGCGGTCAGAAAAGACGTGTCGCAATCGCCGGAGTTATGGCAATGAATCCGGAAATACTTATTCTTGACGAGCCGACAGCCGGACTTGACCCTGCCGGACGGGATAAAATAATCGGATTTATAAAAGAATATCACAGAAAAAAAGGAAATACTGTCCTGATAGTATCGCACAGTATGGAAGATATTGCAGGATTCGCCGATAAAATACTCGTTATGAACAAATCAAGGCTTTTCTGCTATGACGATACCGAAAAAGTTTTCAGCCGTGCGGAAGAAATATCCCGTATAGGTCTTGATATTCCGCAGATAACAAAAATATTCATCGAACTGAAAAAGAACGGAATCGATTTCGGAAAAGATGTGTACACCCTTGACTATGCGGAAAAACTTCTTATAAAAAAGCTTGGCGAAAGGAGCAGGGAAAATTGCTGAGAGATATTACAATAGGGCAGTTTTTCCCTGGAAACAGCCTTATACATCGTCTTGACCCACGTTTCAAGATTGTTATTACATTTATATATATACTTATGCTTTTTACGGGAAGCAGTATTTTATGCCTTGCGATAGGTGCGGTTTACACGGTTGTGGCGGTACTGCTTTCGCATATACCGGCGAAAATGTTCGTGAAATCGGTAAAGCCCCTTATGCCGTTTCTGATTCTTACAGCCGTTATCAATATATTTTTTCTGGACGGCGGAGACGTTTATTTAAAATGGCACTTCATAAAAATAACGTCCGAGGGCGTGAGTGTCAGTGTATTCATGATAATACGGATTGTACTTCTTATTTCCGGAAGTTCACTTCTGACGTATACGACTTCCCCGATAACGCTTACAGATGCAATTGAAAGACTTCTCGCACCGCTTAAAAAGATAAAAGTTCCCGTCCACGAACTTGCAATGATGATGTCGATAGCACTTCGTTTTATACCCACGCTTATCGAGGAGACCGATAAAATAATATCGGCACAGAAAGCAAGAGGAGCAGAAATAGATTCCGGAAACTTTATGAGCCGTGCAAAAAATATGATTGCGATACTTGTTCCGCTTTTTGTATCATCGTTCAGGCGTGCGGACGAACTTGCAACGGCTATGGAATGCAGATGTTACCGTGGCGGTGAGGGCAGAACCCGTCTGAGACAGCTTAAATCAGAATCCCGTGATTATATAGCCTTAGCGGTTACGCTTATATTCTATGTATCTGTTATAACAGTTAATTTTTTATTTGTTTCTAAGTCATAAAATCCGGAAAGTGAGACAACAGAATGAGAAATAAAAATTCAGAAAGGCTTACCTGTGAGAAATACGAAAAATTCAGGAAAAGCAAAGCAGTTAATATACTTTATGACAAGGGAACGCTGTATTTTTTTCTTGCGTTTATTATACCGTTTGTACTGGTTCTTATTGCGTTTCACAAGCAGGATATACATCTGCTGTGGTGGGTGAAGGGAGCTGACGGAGAAGCCGGAAGATTCGAGGAAACCGGTTCGCAACAGATGCTTGTTATTGACCTGTGGCATCAGTATTTTCCTTTTTTCCGTGTTGTCCGTGAAAAGCTCCTGACCGGCGGTTCTTTTCTGTATTCGTGGCAGAACGGACTCGGAACTAATTTTCTTTCGCTGATTGCGTATTATGCAGCAAGTCCGCTGAACTGGATTTCGGTGTTCTTTGACGACGACCATCTCCGTGAGGGAATGACGTATCTGACCGCCGCCAAAATAGGACTCAGCGGAGTATTTTTCAGCTGTTTTCTTAGATATACGTACAGAAGAAAAGATATATCAACAGTTGTATTTTCCGTGATGTTTGCACTTTGCAGTTACATGATGGGCTATTACTGGAATGTCATGTGGATTGATACTGTTGCACTGTTTCCGCTGGTAATGCTCGGAATAACCGCCATGTGTCGTGAGGGAAAATGGAAACTGTATACAGTAACTCTTGCACTTTCCGTTATGGCTAACTATTATATAGGTCTTTTCACGTGTATATTCACGGTGTTTATGTTTGCATCATGTGCGGTAATCGAATGGCAGGGAATAAAAAAATTTTTCGTCAGGATATGGCTGATAATCCGTTCATCTGCCATAGGGCTCGGACTGGGGGCATTCATGCTGATTCCGGCGTATCTTGCTTTAAAGCTGACTCACAGTGCGGACAATACTTTTCCTTCCGAAGTTTCGTGGGCGGAGAAGTGGACAGATATTTTTGCAAATCTGATTTCATACAGAGAACCCACATCTGTTGAGGGACTTCCTAATTTTGCCTGCGGTATGCTTGCGGTTACTCTTTTCGGAGTATTCCTGTTCACGGCAGGAATAAAAATCCGTGAAAAGATTTCGGTTGTTCTTATGCTCGCCCTTATTGCCGTAAGCTGTAACATGAATCAGCTTAATTATATATGGCACGGATTTCATGTTACAAATCAGATACCGTACAGATACGCCTTTATTTTCAGCTTTGTGCTTATATCGGCGGCATATCATGCCTATGCGGTGATGACGGAGCGTGGAATAAAAATTTATCAGCTGATATTTCTTGTGGCTGCTCCGGCGGCGGTATTCTATATGGTTTATCTTTCGGTAAAAGATTCCGAGGACGGTTTTTCATGGGAAGAACCGGCGTTCAGGAGTTCTCTGATAATAACATCGGCGTATATTTTATCATTCGTTTCGGTTAAGCTGATACCGGTGAAAAACCTTAAAATCAAGCGTACATTGATAAATATTGCACTTGCCGTGGCGGTTGTCAGCGAGATGTCACGTTCCGCCGTTATCGGGGTGGGAAAGGTCGGAAGTTCGGATTACAATTCATATCCTACCGTTAATACAGAAGTTCAGGAAATGCTTGACATTGTAAAAAATCGTGATGAAAAATTCAGCCGTACAGAAATGATATCAACATATACTCTCAATGACAGTGCACTTTATGGATATAAAGGAGTATCGCAGTTTTCGTCATCATGTAATGTTTCTGTAACAAGACTTATGCGTCGTCTCGGAATTTATGCCTCGGAAGCCGGAAACAGATATTATTACCGCAATTCCACGCCTGTAGTCAACGGACTTACCGGAATTGACTTTCTGATTTCACGTGTCGGAGCAATGAAAAACGGAACTCCGTTTCTGGAAAATATTGCGTCATCTGGTTCGGTGTATCTCTATGAAAATAAATATCCGCTTTCACTGGGATTCGTGATGAATAATGATATACTTAATCTTCCTGACGAGAACGGTCTGAATCCGTTTGAATATCAGAACAGCATAATGTATATGGCTACAGGAGTTCAGGCGGTATTCACACCTCAGGCTGTACAGCTTGTATCATATGACAAGATGACCGCAGATAAGAAGCAGTACGGCGAATATAACTACAATTCAGACGGAAGCGATGTTGAATGTTCTGCAGAATACAGCTTTGCAGGAACAGACAGCGGTTATCTTTACGGATATGTCAGAAGCGATAATATAAGTACCGCAGACGTTACGGAAGATGATACCGATGTTGATTCTTCCATTAAGGTTGAAGGTTATCCGATTGTGTTTCCTATGGGAGACGGTCAGGGCGGAACTACAAAGACAATAAAACTGAAATTCAAGAAAGACCGCACCGCCGGAACTTATACAGTTATGGCGTATGCTCTTAATACGCAGGCATTTGAAGAAGCATACAATAAACTTGCTGACGAACAGTTCAATATCACGGAATTTGCAGATACAAAGATTACCGGAACTGTAGAGGCACTTAACGACGGAGTTATGTATTTTTCGATTCCGTATGAAAAGGGCTGGACTGTATACGTTGACGGCGAAAAATCGGAGACAGAGCCGGTTCTGAATGCTATGCTCGGCGTAAATATAGGAAAAGGTCATCACGATATTGTGCTGAAATATTCTCCGGACGGATTTTCAGAGGGGCTTGCAATAAGCGGTATTTCGGTGATTCTTTTTGCTTTGTTCGTGATTTTTGATATGTACCGTAAAAAGAAAAAATCTGCCGGAAATGTTTCCGCAGAAGTTCCGGAAACAGAAAATCCGGAAATCATGGAAAATATTGAAAATCCGGAAATTTCCGGAAATAATGAAATAAATTCAGAACCGGAAGAAAAATCACAGGAAAAAGGTGACATCGGAAATGCGGAATCTTAAAGTTTTTGCCTCCTATCGGGGAACAAATTATCACGGCTATCAGAGACAGGCGAATGCCGTTACAGTTCAGGAAGTTCTTGAAAAGGCGGTTTCAAAGGTGCTGAATCAGCCGGCAGGAATTATTGGCTGTTCCCGTACTGATACAGGAGTTCATGCAAAGCAGTTCTGCTTCAACGTAAAAACAGAAAGCAGTATACGTACTGTCGGGTTCTGCCGAGGAGTGAACGGCGAGCTTCCCGACGATATTTCAATACTCAGTTGTGAAGATGTTCCGCTTGATTTTCATGCCCGATATGACTGCAAAGGAAAGGAATATCTGTACCGTATTCATTGCAGTGAATCCAAAGACCCTTTCAGTACGGATTTGGCATATCACTACCGCCGGAAATTCAATATTGAACCGGTAAAAAAAGCAGCTTCGTATCTGACAGGCACTCACGATTTTGCAAGTTTCTGTGCAGATTGTTCAGGAGTTTCAACAACCGTGCGGACAATTTATTCACTTGAAATAGAAAATAATGGAGATTCTGTGATAATACTTGTAAAAGGCGATGGTTTTCTGTATAATATGATTAGGATAATTGCAGGAACACTTATCGATGTCAGTGAGGGACGTATAAATCCCGATGATATGCCGTCAATACTCGATGCAAAAAACCGCCTCAGAGCAGGCAGAACAGCTGTGGCACACGGTCTTTATCTGAACAGGGTTTTTTATTGAAACCGTTCCGGCATTCCTGATGTTTTATATTTTTGTTTAATTTATAATTCTGTATGCAAAAAGTCCGCAGAGTTACCGGAGGTTTAAAAAATGTCAATGTATGATGTTCATGATATGACTGAACAGAAAAATAAACGTATACGCAGAAAGCGGATTTTCAGACTTGTTATGACTTTGATTTTCATTGCGGTCGCCGTTTCGGTATATCTTACCCACGAAATATGGCTTCCTAAACTCCGTGGTCTCGGAAAACAATACACGACAATAGTCAACGACGGACGGCTCGCCGAGGGGAATTTCCCTATCGAAATAAACGGCGGTGCGACATATCAGATGGACTGTTCAAATAAAACGGTCTATGTACTAAGTGATTCGAGTATATATCAGTATAACGAGGAGGGCGGTCTTATTCACCGCCGACAGCACACGTACACGAATACTGTCATGAATACAGCCGGAGGAATGGCTCTGCTTTACGAACACGGCGGAAATCGTTTCAGCGTTGAGGACAGAAGCGGAGTTCTGTATTCAAAAGAACTTGAGGAAAATATAATGCTTGTGCGTCTCAGCCCCGAGGGATATACGGCTGTTGTAACAACATCGCTGAATTATGAATGTGAAATAACCGTTTTTGACCGTGACGGAAATTTTATATACGAGCGTAAATGTGTTCAGCGTGTAGACGATATAAGCTTCACAAATGAAAGCCGTGGTTGTGTTATAAGCTACATAAATGCGGAAAACGGTTCTCTTGTAACATCTGTTCAGGAAGTAACTTTCACGGAAAGTGCCGAAAAATGGACATCTCCCGGACTTGATACGCTCGGAATAAACGTGTACGGATTCAACGGCGGAGCTTCTGTAATCGGCATAGATGCCTGCGGATATGTTGATGACAGCGGTCAGATTGTTTCGCTTTATCACTATGAGGGAGATTTTGCCGGCGGTGACTGCGAAAACGGAAAATCAGCAGTTATCATCAACAGCGACGAAACAAGGAAATACGTCATGGCTCTTTTTGACGGCGGAGGCAAAGAACCGCTGATAATAGGATTCAACAGTCCGCTTGTTGATGTTACGGTGAAAGACGGTCTTGCATACGTTATGACACATGATGCCGTTCTGGCGTATGATTTTATGGGACTTCTGAGGTCAACGGCAAGCATAAACGATTCATATACGGGATTTGCAAGAAGCGGAGGATATATATTCCTGAAAAGCTTCAGCAAAATAGACAGGATAAATTATGAAAGTTAGGTGGGATTATGGGAACGCAGTTTTGGTGGTTCTATGATGCTGTAACAGGTGCAGTGCTGTTGGTGTGTATTTTTCTTGGGGCGAAAAAGGGTGCACTTAAATCTGTGTTTTCAGCAGCAGCGTGCTGTGTTGCCGTTTTTGCGGCGTATGCCGTAAGCGGAGCTGTATCGGAATCAATGTATAACGGAATGCTCCTGAAAGGAAGCGTAAGTAAAATTGAACGTACTATCAGCAGTGATACTTTTTTATCCAAGCTTTCGTCACATCTCGAAAATATGGGATATAGCCTTAAAATCGACAGAAACAAGCTGAGTAATATTCTTAGCGAAGAACAGCAGTACGACGAAGCAATAGTTAATTATATCAATAATGTTAATGCACGGAGGCTTGAAGATGACGAAAGTATTCTGATTGAAAAACTTCATGAGTGTTACGGCGAAGTAATTGAGGAAATTATAACGGATTCGTCTATGAGTAAGTTCGTGGCGGAAACAGCTGCCGATGAAATCCGCAGGGACAGTACCGGAATACAGGAACTTATTCCGCTGTTCAGATTTGATGAATCGGTTACTCCGGCGGCAAAATTCATAGCCGAGGAATATACATCACTGGCGTATCGTATAATTTTCCGGCTTATCAGCTTTATAATACTTTTTTTAGTGCTTTCGGTTCTGATTATATGTTCGGTAAATGCATTCATGAGCAATCGTGAGGTGAGCGAACCGAATATATCTTCACATATTATCGGCGGAATTTTGGGAATACTGACAGCAGTTTCGGTTGTTTTTACAATAGCGGTGTCGGTACGTCTGTGGGCTGTTATGGGAAGTAATGAGATGATTTTCTTTAACAATGAAGCAGTCGGGAAAACCTATGTATTCAGATATTTTTATGATTTCGCACAGACAATGTAAATAGTTTAATCAATAATTTATTCGGAGGGATATATTATATGTTAATGTGCAGTATATGCAAAAAACGTCCGGCAATCGTGTTTATAACACAGGTTCAGGGAAATGAAAAAAAGAATGTGGGTATGTGCTTTGCCTGTGCAAAGGAACGCAAAATACCGCAGATTTCAGAATATATGGAACGTCTCGGAATAACAGATGAGGAAATAGAAAATATCTCAGACCATATGATGGATATGCTTGACGGCGATTCGTTTGAGATGGGAGGTTCAGGAATTATGCCCGATTTTCTTTCCAATATGATGAACGGTATCGCAGATATGTCTGAAGAACCCGAAAAATCCGATGATAAATCTCCACGCCGGAATCCGTTGGAGGGTCTTTTCGGTGGCAGAGAAAACAAAGAAAAAAATAAAGAGCGTTCAAAAGAAAAGAAAAATGACAGGAAGCTGAAATTTCTTGGAAGTTATTGTACAAATCTTTCCCAGAAAGCAGCAGACGGAAAGCTGGACAATATAATCGGGCGTGATAAGGAAATAGCAAGAGTAGTACAGATACTTTCACGCCGTACAAAAAACAATCCGTGTCTTATCGGTGAGCCTGGTGTCGGTAAAACTGCAATAGCCGAAGGTATCGCCCAGAGAATAAACGAGGGAAATGTTCCGTTCAATCTTGCCGATAAAAAAGTATATCTGCTTGACCTTACATCACTGGTTGCCGGTACGCAGTTCAGAGGACAGTTTGAAAGCCGTGTAAAAGGTCTTGTAGAGGAAGTAAAGCGGGAGGGCAATATAATCCTGTTTATTGATGAGGTTCATAATCTTGTAGGTGCAGGCGATTCTGAGGGTTCGATGAATGCCGCAAATATCCTTAAACCTGCTCTTTCACGTGGAGAAGTACAGGTTATCGGTGCGACTACTTTCGGCGAATACAGAAAATATATCGAAAAGGATTCGGCTCTCGAACGCCGTTTTCAGCCGGTTACGGTAGCCGAGCCGACAATTGAGGATACAGTCAATGTACTTCTCGGAATAAAAAAATACTATGAAAAATATCACAAGGTACACATTTCAGATTATCTTGTGCGTGTGTGTGCCGTATTGTCCGAGAGATATATAACAGACCGTTTCCTGCCCGACAAGGCTATTGACCTTATGGACGAGGGCTGTGCTCATGCAAGCATACGTTCTCCGGAAATTGCAGAGCATACAAAAATGTTGAAAGAAATAAAGCTCCTTGAGGAAATGGAAAAGAATTTCAGCGAACAGACAGAACCGAATTACGAGGCAATAGCAGAAGTAAAAGGAAAGCTGATACACGCACGTGAAGCTGAATCAAAAATCAGGGAAATAGCTGAAAATATACAGGTTACGGAGGACGATATCACAAAGGTGGTCGAACTCTGGACGGGTATTCCGGCAAGCAAGATAGCGGAAACGGAGTTTCTTAAGATTGCCCGTCTTGAGGACGCTCTCAAAAAGCGTGTGCTTGGTCAGGATGAAGCGGTATCTGTACTGACAAAGGCTATAAAGCGTACAAGAGTTCAGCTTAACAAACGCCGTCGTCCGGCATCGTTCATATTTGTAGGACCTACCGGCGTGGGAAAAACAGAGCTTGTAAAGGCGATTTCCGAGGAATTATTTGATTCCACAGAACCGCTTATCCGGCTCGATATGACGGAATATATGGAAAAACATTCCGTTGCCCGTATGATTGGTTCGCCTCCCGGATATGTCGGATACGATGAAGCCGGTCAGCTCACCGAAAAGGTACGCCGGAGACCGTATTCCGTTATTCTGTTCGATGAGATAGAAAAAGCTCACCCCGATGTAATGAATATTCTTATGCAGATACTCGACGAAGGAAAAATAGACGATGCACACGGCAGAACAATAAATTTTGAGAATACTATAATATGTATGACTTCAAATGCCGGTTCGACCGATAAGAGCATAGGCGTGGGATTCAACCGCACAGAGAATGAAATATCAAGAGATAAGGCGATTAAAGGACTGAGGGAGTTCCTGCGTCCGGAATTTATCAGCCGTATCGATGAAATTGTGGTGTTCAGACAGCTTGCAAAGGAAGATTTTGCACGTATCGCAGCCCTTATGCTCGAGGAAATGAGAGAACCGCTCGCCGAAAAAAATATCAGCTTTACGTATACGGAAGCAGTTCTGTCTGTAATTGCAGAAAAATCATACGGCAAACCATACGGCGCACGTGATATACGACGTGTTATCCGTGAGGAGATAGAGGATAAGATTGCTGATATTATTGTAAACAGTGCATCTTCAACCGATGTTCTTGAAATATATGAAAAAGACGGCGGAATAGCTGTTGACGGAAAGAAAGCAGATGATAAAAATGAAAATGAATAAAATAATTGCAGGAGTTCTTGCCGTTCTGGTTCTGGGAGCATTTACAGCCTGCGGAGAGAAGACAAACTACAGCAGTCCGGAGGAAAGCAGTAAAAGTAACGAGATTCCGACAGAACCGCCTGCCGAACCGGTTATGGCAGCCGAGGACGGTCCGAGACTTTATATCAAGGATACAACGGCAGCCGCCGGAGAAATCGCCGAAGTTACAATGGCGGTGGAAAATGCGGAACTTAAATGGAATATGTGCGGTATACACGTAACATATGACAACAGGCTTCAACTTCAGATAGTTGACGAGGAGGAGGGACGTATCCGCTATAAAAAAGGCGATGCCTCCGAATACGTCACGGGCTCTGTCGGTATGATATGGAAAGAGGAAGGTCTTCCCGACGAAGTAAAATCAGCCGGCAAAGGCTGTCTGTTCTATACCGAAGTTTTTGAGGGAAATTACGGTCTTGACGGAGATATTGTAACATTTTATTTCAAAGTTCCGGACGATGCGGAAAGCGGAACAGTTTACGATATAGGATTCTACTATATGGATACAGATGCTTTCAGCAATACAGAAAAAGATAAATCCATGGATTTGTATGTTTTCCAGAACTGGAAAGGCGGAACAGTAACCGTAACCTGATGAATAAATCATATAAAAAAGCCACGGCAGTTCTTACTCCCGTGGCTGTGATTCTTATATATATTTTCAGTGACAGAATAATGTCTCTTGCGCCGTATCTCGGAGGCTGTATATTTCACAGTCTCACGGGAATATGGTGTCCCGGATGTGGAAATACACGAAGCATTTCGGCTATGTTTGAATTTGACTTTATGCTTGCTTTGCGTAACAATGCGTTAATACCTTTTCTTTCTCTGTGTCTGCTGTGTTTTTATCTTGAACTTATTGCGGATATATCCGGCAGAAAAATCAAGATTCTCCCACGTAAAATATGGATATGGTGTATTGTCATTGTGATTTTTGCGGTATATTATGTAATGCGGAATTTCATTCCTGCGATAGCACCGGTTTAGGAATCTGGTATACTGTTATCTTGTTCCCGAAACCGAAAAATCAACTTCGACAGTTGTCCATGTTATGAAATCGGCGGTATTGACTATCTGCGATGAATACTGATATGCAACAGGAAGTGCCGAACCTTTTGAATCGTAAAGTGCTCCGTCGGCAGAACGGCTGTTGAGTTCGGGTGCAGAAATCCAGCTGTTCATTATGGAAGCCTTTGTATCTGTTGTATTATCCGGAACTGTATAGGCTTTTTTGGACATATTCACGGGTTTTCCGTCAACTCTTATTTCGTTTATTGTTATTACGGAATCCGGAAAAAGTTTTTCGCCGTCACGTATTACAACAGCCATGAAGCCAAGTCCTCCGGGGATACAGCTTCCGTCGTTTATATCGCCGGTTGTATCGTAGCGGAAACCGTTTGTGTTTGCGGTAACACTTACTGTATAGTCGCCGTTTCCTTTGATTTTGGCAACTCCGGCATTATATGAAAGCATGGTCTGTTCGGGGTTGTCATTTTTTCCCCAATATTGAATCCACCAGCTTCCGTCAACTATTGCAAGATACGCATCTCCGGAGTCAGCCGTCACAGACGATTCCACGCCGTCAACAGCAACTATATCGCCGGAATCTCCGGATTTTTCAGGATTTTCAGAATCTCCGGAATTTTCAGATAGTTCGGGATTTTCGTCGGCAGGAATTTCAGTTCCTCCGGATATTTCCGCCGGATTATCAGAGATATCATCTGATGTATTTTCTCCGCATGAGGTCAGACAACACATTACAGCACAGATAGTAATAAATAAACTGAGTTTTTTCATATGTAGCTCCTTCGGCACATTAATCCGGAATTTTCAGATTCCGGATTTTTTTAGTGCCTGTACAGATTTTTCATAAATCTTTGCCGAATTTTTTGATAGTTATTTAAGGGTTACGCATTCGCCGTCACGGCTTATGACGGTATCGGGGAATATTGATTTTATCATATCGCTGTATTCCTGCGGATTTGTCAATGCCGGACTGTAATGCGTAAGCCATAGCAGTTCAGAGCCGGATTTTTTTGCGAGTTCCGCACTTTGTGAGAATACCATATGTCCTTTTTCAGCCATTTTTTCTTTATACTCGTCATCGCCGTACATTCCCTCGCTTATAAGCAGATTGGAATCCGATGCAAATTCCGCCATTTTGTCAAAATAAAGGCTGTCCGTGATATATGTTATTTTTACAGGTCGGCGGTGTTCTCCCGTTACCATTTCGGGAGTTATTGTTTTTCCGTTTATTTCAACGGAATTTCCGGAGTGAAGCCTGTTCCAGTATTTAACGTCAATTCCGAGCATTCTTGCCTTTTCCGGCAGGAATACCGGTTTCCGCTCAAGTGTGAACGAATAGCCGAGACAGCTGATACTGTGTTTCAGCGGAAGTGATTTTATTGTTATTCCGTTCCATGAAAATTCGGACTGCTCATTGAACGGGAGTTCGTGTATTTCGATTTCAAACGGCAGGAACGGGCATATACAGCAGAGATTTTTTATTATCTGTGCAGTTCCTTTTCCGCCGTATATTTTAAGGGAATCTGTTTTTCCGCAGTTTCCGAGTGAAAGCAGAAGACCGGCAAGTCCGGCGACATGGTCGGCGTGAAAATGTGTAATCAGTACGGCATCAAGACGACTGAGTTTAAGACCGTGTTTTCTTAATGCTATCTGAGTACCTTCTCCGCAGTCGGTGAGACAGGCTTTTCCGTTGTATTCAAGCCACATACACGTCAGCCAGCGTTCCGGGAGAGGAAGCATTCCGCCTGTTCCGACAAGTGTAACATCTATCATAATTTTATCACTCCTTTTAGTATAAATATTATAGCATTTTATGGATTTTATGTCAAGTATCCGAATTGTTTTTACCGGCTTGACTTCTTTTGTGAAATATGTTATAATGATAAAGGATATTAGACGATAATATATAATATAACAAAGGGGGATTTTAATTATGAAGTACAAATTTACGGAAATGACGCCGGAAATTGTGAGACTTGCCGAAAATTCAATCGAGGGGTACAGAATCGACCCGGAACTGTATACTCAGTATGATGTCAAACGTGGACTGCGTGACATCAACGGAAACGGGGTAGTCGCCGGACTCACAAATATCAGCACTATCAATGTTGATGAAAACGGATTCGGAAAGCTTTTCTACCGTGGTATTGATGTTGAAAAGATTGTTGAGGGCTTTATCAAGGAAAAACGCTACGGATTCGAGGAGACCGTATATCTCCTGCTTTTCGGTAATATGCCGTCAGAGCATGAACTCGCAGAATTTAAGAGCGTTCTGGCAGATTACCGCAATCTTCCGACAACGTTCACAAGAGACGTAATCATGAAAGCTCCGAGCGGTAATATGATGAATACTCTCGCAAAGAGCGTATTGTCGCTGTATTCCTATGACGAATCGGCAAATGATATATCTGTTCCGAATGTACTCCGTCAGTGTGTGGGACTTATTACGCTGTTTCCTCTGCTTGCAGTTTATGGTTATCATGCGTATAAATATTCCAGCAGCGGCGGAAGTCTTTTTATTCACGACCCTGACCCGTCGCTGTCGATTGCCGAAAATCTGCTTTATATGCTCCGTCCGGACAAGAAGTTCACGGAACTGGAAGCACGTATCCTTGACCTTGCTCTTGTTCTTCACGCCGAACACGGAGGCGGAAACAACTCAACATTTACGGTTCATGTTGTATCTTCTTCGGGAACTGATACATATTCCGCAATAGCGGCTGCACTCGGTTCGCTTAAAGGACCTAAGCACGGCGGAGCGAATATCAAGGTAGCCATGATGTTCGACGATATGAAAGAAAAAGTGAGCGACTGGAAAAATGAAAATTTGGTTCGTGATTATCTTAAAAAACTTCTCCATAAGGAAGCGTTTGATAATTCGGGGCTTATTTACGGAATGGGTCACGCCGTGTATTCACATTCAGACCCACGTGCTAAAGTTTTCAAGGGATTCGTTGAAAAACTCAGCACGGAAAAGGACAGGCATGATGAGTTTGAACTCTATTCAATGGTCGAACGTCTTGCTCCGGAAGTAATAGCAGAGGAAAGAAAAATTTACAAGGGCGTTTGTGCAAATGTCGATTTCTACAGCGGATTTGTTTACCGTATGCTCGGTATTCCGGACGAACTTTTCACGCCGATTTTTGCGGTTTCAAGAATCGCCGGCTGGTCTGCTCACAGAATCGAGGAACTTATAAATTCCAACAAGATTATACGTCCGGCATACAAGGCAATATCGCCTATGCGTGAATATACGGATATGGAAAACCGTATGGACTGATAAAAAATTATTCCGAAAATAAAAACAGAAAGGATTTTATCTGATGAAAAACACAACACAGCTTATGAACTGGAACGGAACTACCTGCGTTAAACTTACCGCTGGCGGATATGAGGCTCTTGTCGCCTACGAGATAGGAGCAAATGTAATACGTCTCCGCAACAACAAGAAGGGAATGGAATTTTTCCGCTGGAATCCCGACAATACCGCCGATACTATCAGACAGTCGGCAGAAGTATGGGGACTTCCTACGCTTTATCTTCCGAATCGTTTTGCTGACGGCGTTCTCAGAACAAGTTCCGGTACATATCAGCTTCCCGTAAACGAAAAAGCACCGTATAACAATCATATTCACGGATTTCTGCACAAGCGTATATTTGAGGTTGTCGAGCATGATGCGGACAGCAACTGTGCATGGGTAAAAGTTCGCTATGAATATGACGAAAAAGATGAATTTTTCCAGTATCTTCCGGTTAAATTCACGGCGGAATATACTTTCACGCTTTCCGAAAACGGTCTGGAACAGAATATCTGTTTCATAAACAATGACCTTAAGGTTCTGCCTATGTCGCTTGCATCGCATACAACTATAAATGCTCCTTTCGTTGACGGCGCAAAAGAGGAGGATATAAGACTTACCGTTCCGGCAGGCGATAAATGCGAACTTAATGAACGCTGTCTCCCGACAGAAAATCTTATTCCGCCTACTATGTGGGATTTGGAATATAAAAACGGTACAAAATGCCCTGTTCTTCAGGTAGTTGACAATGATATGTATATCGGGGAGACCACTGAACTTAACGGCATGGAGTTCCACGGAGTAATTGCGGAAGACATCGCAAGCGGAAAAAAACTCTGCTATGAAGTGTCTGACGAATATAAATTCTGGATAATCTGGAATGACCGTGGATTCAATCACTATTTCTGCCCCGAGCCTATGACCGCTATGATAGATGCCCCGAATCTCAGCCTTTCTCCGGAAATCACGGGATATACAGAGGTAAAACCTGGAGAAATATTTGAAGCACATCAGCGGTTCTTCAGCATGTAAAAATAAGATTTAAGTGATTTTTGTTCAAAATGCACAAAAATTGGCGTAAAAATAATACATTACTAATTTGCTGTAATCTCTTGTAATGTCACGGAAATTATGCTATAATTAAGGTGAGATTTTGAGAAGCAAGAGACAAGATAAATCTGATACACAGTTTTTGTACTTTGCTTGTTTCCTGTCTCTTATTATTTTCCATATGAAAAGGAGTAAAAAACATTATGAAGTTCGGATTTTTTGACGACGCTAAAAGGGAATATGTCATCAATTCCCCGAAAACACCATATCCGTGGATAAACTATCTCGGCACACAGGGATTTTTCTCCCTGATTTCCAATACAGCAGGAGGATATTCTTTCTATAAGGACGCACGTCTCAGAAGAATCACCCGTTACCGCTACAACAATGTCCCGATAGATATGGGCGGACGTTATTTCTATATCAACGACAACGGAACTGTATGGAATCCCGGCTGGTCTCCCGTAAAGACAGAACTTGATTCATACGAGTGCCGTCACGGTATGGGATATACCGTTATTACCGGTAAAAAGAACGGTCTTAATGCGGAAGTTACTTTCTTCGTTCCGCAGAACTACGACGGAGAAGTACAGCAGGTCGTTCTCACAAACGAAAGCAGTGAGGAAAAAACTTTCTCCCTGTTCTCTTTCGCTGAATGGTGTCTGTGGGACGCTCAGGACGACTGCACAAACTTCCAGAGAAATTTCTCAACCGGCCGTGTTGAGGTTGTAGGCTCTACTATCTACCACAAGACAGAATACAGAGACAGACGTGACCATTTCGCTTTCTATACCGTAAACGATGAAATCGACGGCTACGATACCGACAGGGATTCATTTATCGGTCTTTATAACGGATTCAACGACCCGCAGGCCGTTATGGCGGATAAGGCTAATAACTCATTCGCTGACGGCTGGTCTCCGATTGCTTCCCACTATAAAAAGATTACTCTTGCTCCCGGCGAGTCAAAGAATCTTATATTTATTCTCGGCTATGTTGAAATGCCTGTTGACCAGAAATTCGAGGCTGACGGCGTAACAATCAACAAGGTAAAAGCCCTCGAAATGATTGATAAGTATAACACTCCCGAAAAGGTTGCCGCAGGTCTTGCAGAACTCCGTGAGACATGGGACAGACTTCTCGGCGTTATCAATGTAAATACTCCCGATGACAAGGTAAACCGCATGGTTAATATCTGGAATCAGTATCAGTGTATGGTTACTTTCAACCTCTCACGTTCTGCTTCATACTTTGAAAGCGGAATCGGCAGAGGTATGGGCTTCCGTGACTCAAATCAGGATATTCTCGGATTTGTTCACCAGATTCCCGACAGAGCAAGAGAGCGTATTATTGATATTGCTTCAACACAGCTTGAGGACGGTGGCTGTTATCATCAGTATCAGCCTCTCACAAAGAAAGGAAATTCCGACATCGGCGGAGATTTCTCGGACGACCCGCTGTGGATGATTCTTTCCGTTTCCGCATATATCAAGGAAACAGGCGACTGGTCTATTCTTGATGAAATGGTTCCGTATGACAACGACGAATCAAAGGCTAAGCCGATGCTTGACCACCTCAAGGTATCATTCTATAAGATTGTAAATAATCTCGGACCGCACGGACTTCCGCTTGCAATGCGTGCAGACTGGAATGACTGTATCAATCTTTCATGCTATTCCGATACCCCAGGTGAGAGCTTTCAGACATACACAAACCCGAAATTCGCAGCAGAGGGCGGATATTCCAAGATTGCAGAATCCGTAATGGTTGCAACTCTCTTTACATATGCAGGTCCTAATTATGTTGCTATTCTCAAGCACCTCGGAAAGAACGACGAGGCTGAGGCTGCTCAGGCTGAAATCGACAAGATGAAGAAAAACGTTATGGAATCCGCATTTGACGGCGACTGGTTTATCCGTGCTTACGATTCAACCGGTGCTAAGATGGGTTCAAAGGAATGCGAAGAAGGAAAAATCTTCATCGAACCGCAGGGATTCGCTGTTATGTCCGAAATCGGCAAGGAAGTCGGAGCAGACATCAAGACTCTTGATTCAATCGACAAGTATCTTAATACAAAGTACGGTCTTGTACTCAACAATCCAGCATTTACAAAATACTATATCCAGTACGGCGAAATCTCAACATATCCGGGCGGATATAAGGAGAATGCAGGTATCTTCACTCATAACAACGCATGGATAATCTGTGCCGAAGCTTATGCAGGACGTGGAGACAAGGCATTTGAATATTATTCAAAGATTGCTCCGGCATTCAATGAGGAAATTTCAGACCTTCACAAGACAGAACCGTATGTATACGGTCAGATGATTGCCGGTAAAGATGCAAGCCGTTTCGGTGAGGGCAAGAACTCATGGCTTACAGGTACAGCCGCATGGAATATGGTTGCGATTTCTCAGTATATCCTCGGTGTTCAGGCTGATTTCGACGGTCTTAAGATTGACCCGTCAATTCCGCACGAGTGGGACGGACTTACTGCAACACGTCAGTTCCGTGGAGCTACATACAACATCACGGTAAAGAATCCGAATCACGTTTGCAAGGGCGTTGTAAGCATGACTGTTGACGGAAATCCTGTTGACGGAAATGTTATCCCTGTATCTGAGGACGGCGTTCACGAAGTTGTTGTTACTATGGGTTAATTCCTGAATTAATGATATAATAATAAAAAAGGGCGAGTTTCCGGACTCGTCCTTTTGTGTTTGTATCTATATTTTAATACTTATAATTATCAAGATAAATATTATTAACATTTGTTAAAGTCAATATGTTGGTCAGATATTTAAAAAAATCGGCATATTCTACAAATATGGGGGTGGTTTTTGTGTATTTTCAAAGGTTAAGGGATTTGCGTGAAGATATGGACATGAATCAGACGGAAATTGCTGATATACTGTTCATAAGGCAGACTGTCTATTCACGCTATGAACGAGGATTCCAGACAATTCCGGTTGAGCATCTTGTCACACTGGCGGATTTTTATAACGTTTCCACGGACTATATCTTAGGACGTACCAATGTTAAACCTGTAAACAAATAACATCAGCGACAGTCAGAAAATCTCACAAAAAAAGCGGTCTGATTATTTATCGCTAATGGTTGACAATCCGGAGAAAACATGATATAATATAAGTAGACTTAGCTTTATTACTAAGTAATTTTAATGAGGGTGATTATTTATGAATGCCAAAACAGTTACTTGTTCATTTGTTTTAGACCGTGATGTCTATAATGCCTACAAGAGCATTGTAAGCAGAAACGGCGAAAACGTAAAGGGAAATATCGTCAGATATATGCAGAGTGTTATTCAGTACGATACTCCCAACGCCGATACGATTCTTGCAATTCAGGAGGTTCAGGCTCTGAAAAAAGACACGAATAAAAAAGTGTATAGTTCTTTCAGCGAGATATTGGAGGAACTGGACGAATGAATCCGAAATATGGTATTGTTCCGACTTCTATGTTCAAAAAGGATTTGAAAACAATAAAAAAGCGAGGTTATGACCTTTCTCTTCTGAATGACGTTGTTGAAACAATTGCGTCCGGATTACCTTTAGCCGAAAAATATAAAGACCACAATCTGATAGGCAACTACAAAGGGTGCAGAGAGTGCCATATAACTCCAGACTGGCTGTTGATTTATGAAATTTCCGGTAACGAGCTTATTCTCTACCTGACAAGAACAAGAATACACAGCGACTTATTTTAGAAATATTGCATGAACTGCATTATATTCATATAAAAGGGCGAGTTTACGGACTTGCCCTTTTGTGTTTTGTTACTAAAAATTTCTTAGTAATTTAATGAACGGTGTTATAAATTGCTCTTGTAATTCTTTGCGGACTGTGATATAATTTGTATAACTTATGAAAAAGATAGGGATATAAGTTGAATATATAACAGGAGGTAATATTCATGTCTGAAACAAAATCCATAAGTATGCAGAAAATGCGACGGATAACAGCGTCGGGAGTTTTTGCGGCTCTGATATATGTATTCACGGCATATCTTCATATACCTACCGGTGCAGGATATACTCATGCCGGAGACGGTCTGATATTTCTTGCTTCATGTGTTCTGCCGACTCCTTATGCCGCCGCTGCCGGAGCTGTCGGGGGTGCGCTCGCCGACGGATTATCAGGCTTTCCGGTATGGATTCCGGCGACAATTATAATCAAAGCCGTTACATCACTGTTTTTCAGCAACAAAGGCGAAAGGATTATAACTTTCAGAAATATTCTCGGAGTTATTCCGTCTCTGATTCTTTGTGCCGGCGGATATAGTCTGTATGAGGGAACTGTCATGGCTGGCGGATTATCAAAATCTGCCGTAATTGCGGCATTTTCTCAGGTTCCGGCATATTGTGTTCAGATTTTTGCAAGTACACTGCTTTTTGTATCGGTGGGACTTCTGCTTGACAGAATCGGATTCAAAAAAATTATCAATAAATAAGGGACTTTAAAAGTCCCTTTTTTGTTATTCAGTAGTCAGACCGCTTTCTTCAACAAGGTCTTTGATATAGAATGTCATATCTTTGTCACGGCAGTGGATTGTAAGTGTATCATTATCACCATGATTGTTGATTCCAAAGCTGAACTGGTTCGGATTTTCACCTTTGTCGTCAAACGGAATTTTTATAACGGGATATATTGTTATATGATAATTTACAGTAACAGTTCCATCACTGTTATAAATATAATCAGAATCCCCTTTCTTTCTTATACATGAGCAGTCGCCTGTAAATACTATGTTAATGAATTTTTTGTTAAATTTTTTCTTTTCAATAAAGTTTCCGTTGTCGTCCATAGGTCCTTCAAAACCCTGCATGAATCTTTCTTCAAATGTCCATGAAAGCTTATCGGAACTTATGGGTACAACTCCCCAGAAAACGAACATGAATACTCCGAAAAGTACAACGGCAGTTCCGAGAATACCGCATACAAGCCGGATTAAAAATTGTTTTTTCACTTTCTTCAACGGCTTGATATTTTTATCCTGTTCAGTTGTATTAATTTCTGATTTGGACATATTTTCATAGATTTCAGTACATTCGGTACAGTTACGCAGATGATTTTCGATTTCCTCATTGCTGTCCGCAGATGTAAGATTATCGCAGTAAAGCGGGAGCAAATCACGGATAATACTGCATTTCATTATAATCACTCCTTTTTTAGTTTTTGTTTGGTACGGTAAAAAGTAACTCTTGCCCAGTTTTCTGATTTTCCGAAAATCTCGCCGATTTCCCTGAATGAAAGTTCGCCTGTTGCACGGAGCAGGACTATTTCCTTTTCAGTTTCGGGCAGTTCATGAATTTGTTTAAGCAAAAACATTTTACTGTCATTTGATTCAGCAGTTTTGTCAGGGGGAGGGGATAAATCGGCTTCCGAGTAATCAGGTTCGGCTATGGGATTCTTGTTACGTCGTCTGAGTTCCCGAAACCAAAGATTTTTTGCGATACCGCATAACCATGTATAAACCGAGCAGTCGCCACGATATTTAGACAGTGAACGTATAGCCTGATAGAAAGTTTCCTGAGTAAGTTCTTCAGCAGCATCAGCATCACTGCATAAGCTCATGAGATACAGATATACTTTTCTGCCATATTCTTCATAGTAGGATTTTATATCGTCAGCCATTTTCTCACCGCCTTTCTGTAAGTTAGTCACTTTAAAATGCGTTTTGTTACAAAAAAATCAGGAAAATTTCAAAAAATCTTCCTGATAATTATTAATTATATTAAATATCCTTTTATCTCGTTGAATCCGTAGCACACGGCAAGAACTGTATCGCCCTTTGAAACAGAAATAAAATCCTCACGCAGACAGTTTACATATCGGACGTATTTTCCGTTATCAAGCTGTAGAGTGAGATAATAGAACTCCTGTTCGACAGTGGGCTTGTCAGTGTGAGGAGTTTCAATGAAATAACGCCTGTATCTGTATTTTCTCCCTGCAATAACCTTTTGACTTATAATATCTTTCTGTATTACTGTACCATATGCGGAAGCTGTATATTTTACATTATCAATATTACATATATTTACCCATATTACAACAGACAGCATTATAACAGGCTCTAAGTATTCCATATTAAAGTTGGAATTAATTATCAGACATATACAAAATATAAGAGCAACAAATAAAATGCTGATACTGACAAGTGATTTTATATATTTCCCTTCGGTTTTTACAATAAATCTTCGTTCCTCTTTGGAAAGTTCCGTGTAACCAATCTGATTCGGCTGAATGTATTCAATATCTTCCATTTTAATAATCCCGATATATCATCAGTTTAATACCTGAACACTCCTCCGCCTGTAAATTCGCATATGAGCGAATCAGGGGAAACTGCTGATTTTTCCATAGGAACAAGATTTTCCATAACTTCCGTGATGTCTGCGAGTTCGGGAACATCTGACATTCCTCGGAGCTGTTCAAGCAGAGTATCACGGTATACGTTAAGTTCATACGCCATGAAGGTATCTATATCATAGTCCGAACGGTATTTATACGGCATGATATATTTATTCTCTCCGGCTTCGACGCTGTGGAACATATTCATAGTTTCACGAAGTGAGCGTTTCCGGAAATTGCAGTCACGAATCATACGTCTCATAAGCCGTATTTTTGACGGGTGCAGAATAATATTTCCGCAGGTTATGCGTGTGCGGACACTGACATAAATCTTGCAGAGACTGCTGTCATCGACTTTTATAACATCGGGGTTAAGAGCGTGTATTCCCTCAAAAATAACAAGTTCTCCCTCTTTACGCCTGAACCTGAATTTCACGCCGTCCCGTTTTGATACAGAAAAATTATATTTCGGAACATTGATTTCTTCACAGCGTTCTATTGCTTCAATCTGCGAATTAAGAAGTTCGTTATCGATACGGCTGGGGGATTCAAGGTCAAGCAGTCCCAGAGATGAAAGATTCCGTTCCTCGTCAGACAGCGATTTGAAATAATTATCCATAGACAGAACATGAGTAAGACAGCCCGTTTCTCCGAGCATCTCAGCCAGAATCATGGCTGTGGTTGTTTTTCCCGAACCTGACGGTCCGGAAAGGAGAACAACGGGCTGTTTATCTTTATTTCCGGCGATTTTTCCGGCAATCTGTCTGAGCTGAAAGAAATATTCTCTGTTTGTTTTTTTCACGTATTCCGCAGGATTCTGAATCACGCCTGCGTTTATTCTGATGACTTCGATATTCATTATACAATCAGCTCCAATTGCGGATAATGGGTAATCAGAAACTGTAACGGCAGGTTCTTATCTTTTTTCGCAGATGAGTTTCATGGCTGTTCTGTCCTCGCCGTCAATCTGAACATTTGCGAAAGCGGGGATACAGATAAGGTCGATACCGATAGGTGCGAGATAGCCTCTTGCAATAGCGATAGCCTTTATAGCCTGATTGGCAGCACCTGCACCAATAGCCTGTACTTCGACTGATTTATTTTCTCTGATAACTCCTGCAATTGCTCCTGCAACGGAATTTGGGGTTGAATGTGATGAAACTTTTAAAATTTCCATAGTATGACCTCCGGACTAATTTGTTTTTTTGTGATTATCCTGTACAGAACGGCGTAAATCCGGCAATTACCGGAAATCATACATCATTCTGCTAAAGATAATTATACATCATAATCGTCAAAAAATCAATAGTCTGCCGAAAGTTTGGTTATTATACTGTAAACCGCCAATATTTTTTATGCACATTTACCATAATAATTTTAACGGACTATTATTCTTTCAATTGAATGTGCTTTTCCGCATTTTTCATCAAATTCCACGACAACACCGCAAAGGAAGCATTTTCCCTCGGCTTCCCTGAACTTTACAGGCATATGCGTTCGCATACGTTCTATAGTAAGATTATAGTCAACTCCGAGGCATGAGATTTCAACGCCTGTCATTCCGGTATCGGTGATATATGCGGTATGTTCTTTCAGAATTGTTTCATCGGCGGTCTGAACGTGGGTATGAGTTCCGAGAACACCGGTTACACGTCCGGCAAGATAGAATCCAATGGATTTTTTTTCCGATGTGGCTTCGGCGTGGAAATCGACAAATATATTTTTTGAATCAATATCGCTGAGAATTTCATCAATCTTTGTGAACGGATTATCAAGACTGTCCATGTAAACAACACCCATAAGATTTATTACTGTTACCGAAAAACTTCCCATATCAAGTGTGCATATTCCTGAACCGGACGTTCCGTCCGGATAATTTGCAGGTCTGATAATATATTCACTGTCAAACAGTTCACGTGATTCATGACGGCGGAAAGCATGATTTCCGGTGGTTATAATATCCGCACCGGAACGGATTATACTTTCGGCGGAACTGTGTGTTATACCGTTTCCCTGAGCAGAATTTTCGCCGTTTACCACAGTTACATCGATATTATATTTTCTTTTTATTGCCGGAAGTTTTGCGGAAAGAAACCTACAGCCAAGCTCTCCGACAACATCACCTATAAATAAAAGTCTTTTCAAAATAAAATCTCCTTTTAAATCATGTTTATCATTAAGCATGATTTTTTTATTTTCTGAGAATTTATTATATCATGCCAGGCACAAACTGTCAAGAATAATTATCATATTACGATTAAAAGCATATTATGTATCAGGAGCAGTACGCTCCAATACTTAAAAAAGGAGTACACATATGTGCGGAATTGCAGGAATTATCAGCTTTAAGGAGGATATGCGTGAGGAACTCGCCAGATGCGGAAAAATGCAGACGGCACTCAACAGGAGAGGTCCTGACCAGCGAGGAATTGTACTTGAACATAATGCCGCATTGATTCATACAAGACTTGCTGTTATTGATATTGAGGGCGGACGACAGCCTATGACGCTCAATGAAAGAGACAGACGTTATACCATAGTTTACAACGGGGAACTTTATAATACCGATGAACTCCGACGGGAACTTCTCACAGACGGAGATTTTGAAACCCGTTCAGATACCGAGGTGGTACTCAGGAGTTATATGAAATGGGGGGCAGACTGTGTAAAAAAATTCAACGGAATATTTGCCTTTGCGATATATGACCAGTACGAAAAACGAGTATTTCTGGCTCGTGACAGAATAGGAGTGAAACCGCTTTTCTATTACGATACCGGAAATAAACTGATTTTCGCCTCGGAAATCTCAGCACTTCTCGAATATCCGGAAATTCCGCATGAAATTGACGAAAAAGGAATTTCAGAGCTTCTTCTGCTCGCTCCGTCAAGGACGGCAGGCTGTGGAGTTATACGTGGAATCAAAGAGATAAAATCAGGATATTGCGGATATTACGGCGAAAACGGTCTGAAACTTCATCAATACTGGAAACTTCACGCCCGTGAGCATACAGAAAATTTTGCGGAAACAGTTGAACACGTCCGGAATCTTGTTCTTGATTCAATACGCCGTCAGCTTGTGTCAGATGTTCCGGTATGTACATTTCTTTCCGGCGGACTTGATTCAAGTCTTATTTCTTCCGTGGCATCATATGAAATGAAAAAACAGGGAAAAATTCTTGATACTTTTTCAGTTGATTATCTGAATAACGAAAAATATTTTACAAAATCACATTTCCAGCCGAACAGCGACCCCGAATATATAAATATAATGGCAGAATACCTCGGAAGCCGGCATCACTGGACAGTTATAGATGTTCCGGAACTCGTTGACGCTCTTGACGATGCCGTCGAGGCTCGTGGACTCCCCGGAATGGCGGACGTTGATGCTTCAATGCTTCTTTTCTGCCGTGAAATAAAAAAATCCGGAACTGTTGCACTTTCAGGCGAATGTGCCGACGAACTTTTCGGTGGTTATCCGTGGTATCGTGATGAAAATATACGTATGACCGACGGCTTTCCGTGGGCACAGAGTACGGCATATCGGAAAAGTTTCATAAACAGTGATATTGCACCTCTTATAAATGCCGAGGATTATGTATACAGTGCATATACCAGAACAGCAGAATATGCGGAAAAACTTTCCTCAGACAGTCCTCTTGAATATCGTATGAAAGAAATGACTCAGCTCAATTTTGACTGGTTTATGCAGAATCTTCTTGACCGTAAGGACAGAATGTCAATGTACAGCGGTCTGGAAGTCCGTGTTCCGTTCTGCGATTATCGTATTGCGGAATATATGTACAATGTTCCGTGGGAATACAAAGATTATCGGGGACGTGAAAAAGGACTCCTACGTGAAGCTATGAAAGAATGGCTTCCGGAAAAAGTTCTTAACCGAAAGAAAAGTCCGTATCCGAAAACCCATAATCCTGCATTCCTGAATGCCGTTACGGAAAAACTCAGGGATATTTTGTCACAGTCTACTCCGCTGACAGAAATCGCTGACCGTTCCGCCCTTGAACGTCTGCTTTCACACGCTGACCATGTTCAATGGTACGGTCAGCTTATGAATCTCCCTCAGACAATTGCATTCTTTATACAGCTTGATTACTGGCTGAAACATTACAAAATCAGAATCGCTTTGAGTAAATAATGCAACAAATGACATTTAGTTAAAATAATATTCTCAATTCATAAAGTGAAAAAAATTTTCAAAAATATTCAAAAAATCGTTGCAATATTTGAAAAAATATGTTATAATAGTCGTGCGATATTGTGGTACGGTTTGCATAGCTTGCTTTTAAAACAAATCGTCTCTTTGTATATATAGTTCCTGTTATGATTTTTAATTTACCTTTGGTATATTTTTTGGTAAATATTAATAAAAATTTCATGATTATTTATGTCAAAAACACGATTGAAAAATAACTTTAAATATGTTATAATTGTTTTATTAGGGCAGTGTGAATTGTTCCGGCTGTACCGGCAGTCGTTTTTATATAAATTAATAATAAAAATCCTGCCGGTGCATATCAAAAAACACGGAGGTGGTTATATGAAGAGTTATTCCTATATCGCTCAGGATGCCCGTGGCAAACAGGTCAAAGGTAAGGCCACTGCGGAAAATGAGCAGGAATTCCTCGAAAAAATGAAAGAACGTGGTCTGTTTATCAAGGACTACGGCGAAGAGGACTCGAGTTCCTCAAAGTCAATCTACAAGTTTAAAACCAAAGAATTATCGTTCTGCTGTCGTCAGCTTAGTGCGATGCTTACTTCCGGTCTTACTCTTGTAAAAGCTATCGACATCATGAGAACCGAACAGGAAAACGAAAAGGCAAAAGCTATCTGGCAGGACATCTATGAGAACGTGCAGAAAGGTGAATCCTTCTCGTCTGCTCTCGAAATGCACAGAGGTTCATTCCCCGACTTCCTTATTTCAATGGTCGGAGCAGGCGAAGCAAGCGGTTCGCTCGATGTAATCATGACACGTATGTCCGACCAGTACGCAAAAGAAAACAAACTCAACAATACAGTAAAGGGTGCTATGGTCTATCCGATAATCCTCGGCGTTCTCTGCGTGGTTATCGTTATCTTCCTCTTTACATTCATCATGCCGACTTTCTTCGATATGTACGAAGACCCGTCAACAATGCCCGCTCTTACAAAGGTAATGCAGGCAATTTCCAACTTTATCATTCACTACTGGTACATACTCATTGCAATTATTGTCGCAATCGTAATAGGCATAAAGTATGCCCTTAAAGTCCCCGATTTCAAATATAAGGTCGACCGGCTTATTCTTAAAGGACCAGGCTGGGGTCCGCTCGTTACAAAAATCTATACAGCACGTTTTTCAAGAACTCTTTCCTCTCTTTATTCAAGCGGTATTCCTATGGTCGAATGCCTCCAGAGAGCATCGGCTATCCTTACAAATTCCTATGTTGACGAAAAATTTGAAAACGTCGTTGACGAGGTAAAACAGGGTGAAACACTTTCAGCCGCTATCACAAGAACAGAACTCTTTGAATCAATGTTCTGCTCAGTAATATATGTAGGCGAGGAGTCGGGTGCGCTTGACTCAATCCTCGAAAAAACTTCCGACTACTACGAGGAAGAATCAGACTCTGCCGTTGAACGTCTTGTTCATATGGTTGAGCCTGTAATGCTTATCTTCATGGGTCTTGTAATCGGTATGGTTGTTGTTGGTATCTATCCCGCACTCTACGGTTCAATGGACTCTATCGAGAACGAATAAACACGGAAAGGTGGAAAAAAGAAAATGCTGTCATTTGATATAACCGATAGAAATATACGTGTTGTCAAGGGCGTTGAGAGCAATGGCAAAATCAAAATCAGCTCCGCTGCAACACTTAACATCGAGGAAGGTCTTATCGTAAACGGTCACGTTAAAGATATTCCGAACGTCGCTACACTCGTTAACGGCGTACTTAAAAAAAATAAAATGCCCGACAAGGAAGCTATCGTTTCCCTGTCTTCAAACCTCACAATCTTCAAGGAGCTTACAGTTCCGAGAGTAAAACAGCAGGATATGCAGAAAACTGTAAAACAGCAGATGCAGGCTGCTCTTAATCTTGATGATACTTTCTCCGTTACATATGTTATAGTAGGCGATTCCGAAAGCAAGGGCGACAACGGCGAATATATGGTAAAGATTCTCGCTACTGCCTGCCCTTACGAAATCGTAAACAGCTACAGAGAAGTTTTCAAGCTCCTCGGTATTTCCCTCCGTTCGGTAATGGTAGGCTGTAACTGTATCACCAAGGTTCTTCTTGCCGATACAAAAATCAAATCAAAAATGCCTCTCCTTGCTGTTCAGATTGACCCGAACTTCATTTCACTCAACCTTTATGAGCAGGGTCAGCTTTCATTCTCCCGTTTCGCATCTGTAGACCCTGATGACTACGGCGGTTCGGCGGACTACGTTTTCGAGGCCGTAAACGAAAACATCTTCCGTATGCTTCAGTTCCACAGAAGCCGTAATACAGGCGAAGTAATCGAAAACGTTATCTTCTACGGCGATACTCATGAATATGTAAGACTTACTGACGAACTCGAAAAACTCGACCTCACAACAAGTCTTATCAATGTTCCTCCGCAGATTCACGGTCATGAAAATCTTGAATTTTCGCTCTATGCAAACGCTATCGGTGCGATGTTCAAGCGTAACAAGGATACCGAAAAGATTAATCTTCTCGAAACCGAAATCAGTGCGGCAATAAAGAAAGCCGGTGCAGGTGCAAAAGCTCAGGATTCCAATGCAGGTCTCGGTCTTATGCTCGGACTTGTTGTCGGTGCAGCTGTAATTGTCGGCGGTATATGGGGCGGTATGAGCGTATACAACAGTTCTATTGAGGGAGATATTGACGAAATTCAGCAGTATCTCGATTCAAAAGAGGTAAAAGACCAGCTTGACCACCGTGAAAGACTTCTCTCTATGAGAGATACCGTAAATGCCTATAATACGACTGTTGTCAATTCCCATGACGCTTTCTTCTCTCAGCCTGTTGTCGACGGAGATAAGTATGATACTATTCAGGCTGTTCTCGATGCCACAGCAAGCGAACTCAATCTCAAAGACTGCTATATTTCACTTCCCTCCTATTCCAACGGTACATTTACATTCAATGTAACAGCCGCAGGAAGCAAGGACTATGTTCAGAAACTGCCGTCGTTGTTTGTTGATAATCTTCTTGATGAGGAAAATTCCGACAATAAAGGCTATTACGGAGCTGCATCGTATTCCGGATATACTGTTGTTATCACCTCAGAGGAGCGGACAGTCGGCGAGGGCGAAGATGCCCGTACCGTAAAAGGACCGGAAGAAGAAACAGTTACATTCAGTACGGCAGTGGCTTTAAACGGACGTGAAAGTGCATACCACCCGACAGAAAAGGATAAAGATGATTCTTCCGAAGAAGAAGCCGCATAATAAGGGAGGGAATTAAAGATGAAACTCAATTACAGAGACAAGGTTATGCTTGGTGCTTTGCTTGCTCTTATAATTATAGTCGCCGGTATCTTTATGCTTATAAAGCCGGTAAATGAGGATATAAAAAGCAACAAGTCACATCTTGCAGAAGTTCAGAAAGAACGTGATGAGGTCGATTCAAAAATCGCCGAAATTGCCGGTCTTAAAGATAAAATAAAAAAGACATACAGCGATACTACAGCACTTACCGATGATTTCGTTGCATACAACAGTATCTACGATACAAGAAAGGTCGACCAGTATATGCAGAGTTTCGCCGAAGACAGCGAAGTTAAAGTATCGGTACTTTCTGTAGGCGACCTCGGAACAAATACACTTGATTACTATTACTTCACTCCCAAGATTGTCGGCGAAGAACTGCTTACACAGTCCGATGTCAACGGTTTCCAGAAAGCTATTACCGACGGCGAAATGGCTGAAAGTAAAGCCCTCGAAGCAAGAACCGCTGAAAAGGTTCTTCAGTCACAGTACACTATTACTGTTACTGCCAAAGATAAGGATAAAATCTGGAAGTACATGGAAGCTATCGAAAATCAGCCCGAAACTATTCTTATCAATTCAGTATCGCTTGCCAATATGGAGATAAAGGAAAGACCTGCAAGCCGTGACGACAAGGAAGAAGAAAAAGACCCTACCGCTCAGTTCGTTGTAACTCTCTATTCAATCTATGAAATGGACGAACCGAATGTGGAAATGGCAAACTGATATTCGCTTGAGTTATTGTGACAATATTTGCAGTCCGTACATAACAGATAATTGATTTTCCTTTCCGTGCAGAGCAGGATTTGTATTTCCGTTCTGCACGGAAATAAACCAGAATATACAGTCTGATTAAGACGGACTGTGGATATTGGAGAAAAATATAACCGGAAAGGCGGTAGGTAAAATGAAAACAGAAAAGAATAGAAAACTACATGGTTCGGTTCTGCTGACTGTTGTTTTTGTCATGTCTATTCTTATTGTGTTCCTGTTCGGAACTATGGCTCTTGCTCTGGCATCAAACAACAGGGCGCACGCAAATTATTCCAGCGCACAGACCGGAATCACTGCACGTAATGTTGCAGAAAGTACCATAAAAGCTATCGGAAGCTCATCGGCAGCAGGCGAAGCCTTCGCACAGGCAGTCGGTGAAATTGATGCTCCCGGCGAATCCATTAATGTTCCTGTTACTATTCCGGACGGAGCAGGACTGGGTCATGTAGATGATGTTGAAATTGCGTATGCAGGTTCGAGAATGTATCAGAATCCCGACAGTATGCTGTGGGAACCCCGTGATGTTCTCAGATTTACTGCAAAGGTAACTCTCGGCGGTGTTACTTCAACATCTTCAATTTATGTAATGAAAAACTTCGTTGATACTCCGCCTCCGCCTCCGTCAAGAGGTATGGGCTTTTCAACGACCGCTCAGGCTCAGATGGACTGTCAGACAAGTATCTGGGGCGGTGGATATATCGGTATTCCCTCGCTGGCAGATGCTCAGACAATAAGATACGACGATAATCATGCTTCTCTCGCCGGTGTTTTTCCGGCAGACAAGACAACAAGCCTCACAAACGCCGGTTCGGGATATTCAGCCGACCTTTATATCTACAACAATCTGCATATCGAAAACTGTAAACTCATATACTTCCCCGAAAAAGGTACAGGTCTTACTGTATGGGGAGATATGGACGTAAATTCGGCAAACAACAGAGACCACCTGAATTATGTGTATAACGGAGATACGGACGAATTTGATTTCACCGAAATTCCGTATGTGTATGTTGACGGAAAATTTACCGGTGCACTCATAGGTCCACGTGATTCTTCATTCCCTGTCAATCTTTTCTGCGGAAGCATAAATGCCGATACAGGAAACGATGTGTGGATGTCAGCAAATATATACTGCATGGATTCAGATAAGGATAACTACATCGGTTCAAATAATCCCAAAGATGCACTCAAGGCGTGGACCGGTTCTGTAATTCACCAGACTATCGATACATCACCGTCAACAACCGTATGCGGTGACGTGTGCGTGAACGGAAATCTTAAAATCGAGAACGTTACCGTAAAAGGCGACCTCCGTGTAAGAGGAAACTGCGAGTTCGGTGAGCATGTAACAGTAAACGGCAATGTCGTTATAGAGGGCAATATGACCGGCGATGTTTCAGTAGCAGATGGTCATAGTCTCTATACCCGAAACGGCGGTGAAGTCGAGGCAGAAAATAAGGTATGCTATTATTACAGATTTATACCCGATACATCTGACGGATTTTATCGCGGAGTCAACGACGAACTGCTTAATATTCCGGGATATATCGTAAACGGCGAACTTGTCGAGGGTGTTGACCCGCTTGATTTGACATATGTTTACTACTTCGTCGATGACCAGTACGAGATTAATGACGACATTGCAGACAGCGAGGACAGAAGGAGTAAAATCCGGATTGATATAACTCCTGTTGCAAGTGCAGACGTCAAATTCATCAGCGGAACAGACGACAGATATTATGCAGAAACAATCTACACCGGAGTAAATGCTGAGGGCGATTACGAATATGAAGCTCATGTCGGTGTGCCGGTTGATGATGAAAAATTCATGCACCCGATTGTTTCTGAGGATTTTGCGGACGCAATGAACATCTACCGCACAACATATCCGGATTACGCCGAAAGAGTAAATATTACCGGTGATGAATCAAAATACAAGATTATAAACAGAGTTGAAGAAGTATTCTCAAAGGTGTCAGACCCGTATGAATATGATATGGACCTTGATGACCTTGAATCATTCAAAAAAGACGGAACTGTAAAGTCTAAGCTCGCCGATATTTACACTCTTATCACAGCAAGTGAGGCTGACGGTTCTATCAAGAATCTTATTCCGGAATTTCCGAGATTTACAAGCGAATCCGATATTATAACCGGAGTAGGAAGATATGTTTCAAATCTCTATGGCGATACTGTCAACGGTATGCAGAAGTATAACATAAACGTATCATCTTCAGTTGCCGACAAGGTAAACGGAACAGTCTATATCGATCAGAACTGCGTGCTTGATATGTCTCTTGAAGGCGGAAAGACAATCGTTCTTGACCCCGGCGCATCAGGTATTGTAATTGTCGTTGACAGACTGAGTCTCGCAAAGGACGCAACTATCGTTGTAAGAGACGATGTGCCTGGTAAAGTTCATATGATTGTACGCTCAGGCGGATATATCAATCATTACGGTAATTCCGGAAACGGATGCGTTGTAACAACAACTTCCTACTGGAATACATTCGCTGACCATTATGGTGAAGATTATAAAGTTGTCAGCAGAACAGGTGCTCCGGCTGTAACGGCATCTGTTGATATGTCAAATATGAAGCCTAATCTCTATATCTACGCCGAAACAACAAAGGGAAGCGATTCAAACCCGACACTCAGTTTCAGCAACTTTACAGGATATGCAACTGCAAATATCGTTTCGCCTAACCTTGACCTCAGCATTGCTTCCACAAACGGAAACCGCATTCTGGACAGTGCTGTCGGAAGCTTCTATTATGATGGTATGGAAGTCGGCGATTACGGTGTAAATGACTTCCAGTTCGCAATCTTCGGAGCTGTAAACTCCAAAAATACAAATATTCCGAACGTGCTTTCCGTTATTTATATTCCGGACGGCTCGAACACAGGAAACAATATGGCTCAGGACGCAGTATACAGTTATTATGGTCTGTATTACGATGAGTATTAAGGGGGAAATGCTGTGAGAAAATTTAAAATCAGGAAAAAAACGTTCAAAGGCATGACCCTCGTCGAAATTATTATTTCGCTTGCTATCGTTGCCGTAATGACAACAATAATCGTCGGAACAGCAGGAGCAATAAACAAGTATACAAAGGCTTCCAATAATATGGATAAGCGTGTGGCTATGCAAGCTCCTGTTGCCGAGGCACAGTATTATAATATTGTTGCCGGCGCACCTCGTCCTACGGAATCAATTGAAATTATCGTGAATAATAATATCACAGTAAACGGCAATGTCAACTATGCTTTCGATGACGACGAAATGCAGGATAATGCCGACGGTGCCGGAAGCGGTCTCAATATGAGATACATAACCGACATCAGTCCCTCATAAGCAGAACCGGAGGATTTAAAATGAAAAATAAAGTTTTAAAGGGTTTCACGCTTATTGAGCTTATTATCGTTCTTGCGATTTTCAGCATTATCCTGACCCTTGTAATGTCATTTATCGACCCCGCAACACGTCTTATGAAATCAACATCCGTAAAGGAAAAAACCGGTGCATATGTTGACAATGTAAGCGAATATCTTGAAAATTCCCTGCGTTATGCAAAATTTGTGCATATATATGACGGAGAAGAACCGTCAGTATATCAGATACGTGACATTGTTTCACTGAACCTGAACGGTGCTGTAACCATAAAGGACAACAGCGGAACTCCTTATCCCGTTGAGGGTAATGTCCGTGTTCTTAAAATGGATAATTCCGACGGTCAGATATATGAGAAAGTTTATAAATTCACTACACAGGACAGCCGTCTCGGTTCTATCGAACCTGAAGACCTCATGTCATCAACTCCGGTGCAGGACTGGACTCCTGTTCTGAATAAAGAACATTTTCAGGATTATTCTTTCTACTACAAGGCAGGATATTATAATTTCGAACCGGTTGCATCTGCTGATAATCGTCCCGAAAATTATAAAAGCCATCTCGTTGAGATGACGGATAAGGACGGAAATGTTCTCCAGAACGGCAGACCGAATGCTTATAATTTCTCAATGAGCGTTGTCGCATACGGAACAGAAAACGGTGTAAATGCCGAAGCTACCGACGGCGATGTAACTACAGAACCGGAATTTCAGTATCCGGCACGTATGGATACTGTAAGTATGGCATTTATAAACATAATAAATGCTACAAGCTCACAGCCGTGCTACAGACAGAAATATGAAACCGACCCGCTGACACTGGCTATCAATCCGGTATTTGACCCGACCAATCACAGACCCGTATTTGAGCAGGTCAATCCGGCAAGAGCGTTCCATTATTATAAGCCGGCAGACGGAGCTCCGAATAACGACAATATCTATATTGTATTCGTCAATCCGTCGGAAATGAATGACAATATGCTGATAATCGACTGATAAAATTAAAATAAAAACAGGCAGCAGTCAATCCGCTGCTGCCTGTGATTATTTTTGTTCGGAAGATTTGAAATTCTTAAATAGCGGGTTCTGCCGTGAGAAGCGATATGTACCACGATGCTATATTGTTTCCCCAGAGCATAGCCACGGCAATTCCGACTGAAAGCCATGGACCAAATGCAAATTTGGAATCCTTAGTCACTATTTTTATGATTATTCCGCCTATCGCTGCGGAAATAATTCCTATCAATGCTGAAACGATAACAGCCTGTGTTCCGAGAAGTGCACCAGCTGCGACCATGAGAAGTGTGTCGCCGAGTTCAATGGCACGGAAATCCTCGCCGTATTTTTTGCGGATTATGGGACGGCTTGCCTCTCCTATAATGAAAAACGGAACACTTATCGCCGCCGCTCCTATAAATCTGTGAAGAAGTGTCACATCATCAGTGAATATTGCGGCAGGTACGGCAAGAAGAAGTATAATTCCCACAACTATCATATCGATTTCCTGAGTGTCCCAGTCCATGAATCCCACAACTATCAGGAGCGACATGAGAACGCAGGTTATTATGGCTTTAGCATTAATATCAATTACCATAAACGTAAGAACGTACATTATTCCGTTCAGACTTTCCACAACAGGATAGCGTGAAGATATTTTTTCACCGCAGCTGTGACATTTTCCACGCAGGAAAATCCAGCTGAAAACCGGAATAAGGTCAATCGGTCTTATTTTCGCACCGCAGGTCATGCAGTGAGATGACCTTTTTATAAGCGATTCATTTCTCGGAAGCCGTATTATTACAACATTCAGAAAGCTTCCGATACATATTCCGAAAAGAAATACAATGGTTAAAAACATGAGCTTGAATGGCAGCTCCGCATATGGGTCGTGGAGCATATTCACAAAATCAGACATGGTTTTTGACCTCCCAGCATAAATTTTATTAATATTTACATTATAACATAATCTGTTATTTTTTTCAAGTATTATTTATTTTCTTTTTACGGTCTGTGCATTCTGTGCATAATTTTCTGATAATACGTGCAGTATCCTGTTTTATAACAGGTTTTATGTTCGTCCTGATTTCAGGGCATTTTCAGGAGATTTGCTGATTTTATCAGCCGGTCTCCAAAAAATCATCGGAGGTTTATATATGAGAAACGAAAGAATTGGCGATTATCTGGTCAATCATGGATTACTTACCGAAGAACAGCTACAGCAGGTTCTTCAGGCACAGAAAGAATCCAACGGAACTAAAATGTTCGGCGATGTTGTCGTTGAATTAAAGTTCATGAGCGAAATCAATTTTACAAAGGCTCTCGCCGGAAAACTCCGTGTACAGTATGTCGATTTGGATAACATCGACATCAACACGGACGCTGTTCAGAGAGTTCCGGAAGCTCTCGCAAGAAAACACACTGTAATCGCAATCGCCGTAACCGGCAAAAGACTTACGGTTGCCACAAATGACCCTGTAAACTTCATAGTCCTTGAGGATATTAAGGTTTCAACCGGTATGGATACTGTTCCGGTACTCGCGACAACATCAGCCATCAACAGAGCTATCGGAAAATGCTATTCAATGCAGAACGTTGATACAGTTCTCGACAGCGTAAATCAGATGGCAGGCGATTTAGGCGGAAGTATTGAGGAGGACGAAGCCAAAGACAGAGTTGAATCCGCGCCTATCGTAAAACTTGCTACGACTATTGTCGAAAACTCATTCAGAGCAGACGCAACCGATATTCATATCGAGCCTTTCGATAAGTATACAAGAATCAGAATCCGTGTAAACGGCGACCTTGTTGAACTCATGAATATCTCATCAGCCGTACACAGCGCATTGACGACACGTTTCAAACTCATCAGCGGCATGAATATCGCCGAAAAAAGAATACCGCAGGACGGACGATTCACACAGGTTGTTGACGGCTGTACGCTTGATGTCCGTGTGTCGTCGCTTCCTATGGTACACGGCGAGAAAATCGTTATCCGAATCCTTTCAACCGGACAGATTGCGCTCCGTAAGATTACAGACCTCGGTATGTCGGATTATAACTATCAGCTTTTTGAATCAATGCTCCGCGTACCGCACGGCGTTATCCTTGTAACAGGTCCTACAGGTTCAGGTAAAACAACAACTCTTTACGCCGCACTTGGCGAAATTGCAAAACCGAATGTAAACGTCGTAACTGTTGAGGACCCTGTCGAAAAAGCTATCGACGGAATAAATCAGTGTCAGGTAAATCAGAAAGCCGGTATGACATTCGCGGCTGCTCTGCGTTCAATTCTCCGTCAGGACCCTGATATAGTAATGATTGGTGAGATGCGTGATACTGAAACCGCCGATATAGGTATCCGAGCAGCTATCACCGGACACCTTGTTCTTTCAACACTTCATACAAATGATGCTGCTTCAACAGTTGTACGTCTTGTTGATATGGGCGTTGCCGCTTACATGGTTGCTACATCGCTTATCGGCGTTATTGCACAGCGACTTGTAAAAGTTCTCTGCCCCGACTGCAAGAGACCACGTATGTCAACCGAAGAAGAAAATGACCTTATGGGTATTCCGTCATCTATACAGATTTTCGAGCCTGTAGGCTGTACTTCATGCAACAATACCGGCTACAGAGGAAGAACCGCTATTCATGAGATTATTCACTGTACATCAAAGGTTTCCGCAATCATCGCAGCCGGAGGCGGTAAGGAAGAAATTGAACAGGCTGCCAAAGCCAACGGAACTAAACTGCTCCGCGATAATGCTTCTGAACTTGTACAGGCAGGACAGACATCAATTGATGAGCTTGTAAGAAGCACATTCTCTGTATAATAATCTATCTGCATAATTTTAAGGAGGAACTAATAAAATGGGCATTATAAATATTCACCGTATTCTCGACGAGGTTCGTCTGCTGGGCTGTTCAGATTTGCATTTTACAAATGCAATTGCTCCGGTAGTACGTCTTAATGGTACACTCAGAACAATGCGTTCACAGTATCCGGAAATGGACGAGGAGGAAATACTCGACATCGTGAATCAGATGACAAACGAACAGCAGCAGACACAAATCAATAATCATATTGATACGGACTTTTCATTCCAGACAAAAAGCGGCTACCGTCACCGTGTAAACGTGTACTTCCAGAAAGGCAAGCCCGGAATCGCTATCCGACTTCTCCGGAATGATATTCCTACTCTTGAGGATTTGATGCTTCCGCCTATTCTCGCGGATTTTGCAATGCGTCCGCGCGGACTTGTGCTTGTAACAGGGCCTACCGGTTCGGGTAAATCAACTACTCTTGCGGGTATGATTGACTTTGTAAATCTTAACAGATCGGCTCATATAATAACAGTAGAAGACCCTATCGAATACGTTCATGAGCATAAAAGATGTATGGTTAATCAGCGTGAAATCGGCGATGATGTTCCGTCTTTCGCACTTGCACTCAGAGCCGCTCTCCGTGAAGACCCCGACGTTATCCTCGTGGGAGAAATGCGTGACTTCGAGACGATTCAGGCAGCCGTTACCGCAGCCGAAACAGGTCACCTTGTAATGAGTACACTTCATACGACTTCCGCAGCCGATACAATCAACCGTATCATCGACGTTTATCCGGAACATCAACAGCAACAGATTCGTACACAGCTTGCAAATAACCTTGTCGGCGTAATCTCGCAGACACTTATTCCGAAGCGTGACGGTACGGGACGTATTGCCGTTATGGAAATCCTCAACGTTACGGACGCTATTTCCGCTATGATTCGTGACAATAAGATTCATCTTATCCAGTCCGCTATTCAGACAGGTAAACAGCAGGGCATGATGTCTCTTGACCAGGAACTCGCACGCTACACCGCAAAGGGTATAATCAGCGAGGTCGATGCTCTCGAAAAATGTCAGGATAAACAGGAATTTTATCGCTTCCTCTCACAGATGGGCGGAGTTCCTAACGGCGGTATAAGATAATCACAGAATTTAAATTTTTTAATCAGTTCTTAATTTGTTGAAAATGACGAAAAGCACTTCAAAAAAATGGCTATTTACCGTTTCAATGTAAAAAATCAGGATTTCATGAAATTTTTTTCAAGAAACTATTGACAAATTATGAATGAAGTGCTATACTATAAGTACATTAAGGGGCGTACAGTGAATTAGTCAACCCCGAAACTAAATTTATTTAAGGAGGTTTTCTTTCATGAAAACAACAAAGAAGGGTTTCACCCTTATCGAGCTCATCGTTGTTATCGCTATCATCGGTGTACTTGCTGCTATCCTCGTTCCGGCTATGCTCGGTTATGTAAAGAAGTCAAAGATTCAGGCTGCCAACGCTGACGCTAAGACAATGCTCACAACTGCCAACTCTGCTCTTGAAGAACTTGACGAAATGGGTGCAACTGTATCCATAAGCGGTTGGAATGACCACGATATCAGTGCTGATGATGATGTTGAAATTTCTGATATTGACGGACTTCTTGAGTATATGACATATTATTCTGATACTGCTGCCGCTGCCAAGTATTCTCTTTACATCAAGGAAGGTGCTTGCGTTGCTTCTGTTGCCAAGAGCGGTAAGTATTACGGAACATATCCGGCAACTCTCACAAACAAGAACTACAGTGATAAGATGGGTGACGGCGGTCTCGATAAGGCTAAGGAAGTTGCTCAGGAAGCTTACAATGAAGGTCGTGCCGAGGCTGACCAGATTAGCTGATTGAAGTCTCAGTTTTTCTGAAATCTGCATGAATTAACTAAATAAACAAATCCCCCTTTTCGGAGGGGGATTTTTTGTTGAAATAAGGAGACGTACAATGAACAAAAAAGAAAAATTTTTCTGCGGTATTCTTGCAGTTATGGCTTCTATGGGCATAGGTGCAGGAAGTATGTATCTTGCCAATAAGGATAAAATTGAGTTTATGAATAAATATCCGCTTATGCTTGAAGTTCAGGAGTTTATGAAAGATTCCGTTGAAATTCCTCTGCCGGAAAATCCCTCTGATGAAACTGTAATCAACGCATATCTAAGTCTGTACGAGGATAAATACACCGTATACAGCGGAAAAGAAGATATTTTTTCTGCGGAATCTGTTCAGGACGAAATAAATAAATCCCCGTCGGCTTTCGGAAGTGGTTTTCAGGTTGAAATCTCCGACAGTTTTGAGATGTGTATTTCCGATGTCAATATAAATATGTCTGCATACGCACAGGGGATTCGCTCCGGTGATATTGTTAAATCAATAGACGGAATCGCAGTGACCGACAGGGATTCCGCTAAAAAAATCATAGGCAAAGACGGAACAACGGTAAATCTGATAATTGAACGTGCCGGAACAGAACAGGAAATCAATTTCACACGCCGTAACGATTCGCAGGCTTCAAACGGTCTTGATTCAAAAATGTACGGCAATACGCTGTATGTCAGTATTGAGCGTGAAAATCAGATGTTATTCCCTGATTTTAAAAATCTCCTCGCTGGTTATGATTTTGATTCCCTTATACTTGATTTAAGAAACAACGGCGGAGGTTATGCTCAGACAGCCGTCGAAATGGCGGATTTGTTCATCAATCACGCTGATGTAATTCTTAAAGCCAAAAACGGCGATAATATGACACATTCAACCAATGACGGCGTGGAATATGATGTTCCGATTGTTCTGCTCGTCAACGAAAAGACCGCAAGTGCGGCGGAAATTCTTACGGTTCTTCTCAAACGATACGCCGATGCTCAGATTGTCGGCACTAATACATTCGGTAAAGGAATCTATCAGAATATAGCCATTTTCCACGGCGGAAGCCTGAAATATACCGAGGGAAGCGTTATTGTCGGCGACTGGGAAAATTATCACGGAAAGGGAATCGCTCCGGATTTTGATGTCCCTATGGACAGCAGTTTAAAAGGCTCGGAAAATGATATTCAGCTTGAAAAAGCTCTTGAAATTCTTGGTTAAAATCCACAAAAACAGAATTACAAATTGTATATTATTCTATATCTTAAATATTGACAAATTGTGAATAGTTTGTTAAAATAGATTTATCAAACCGGATTCAGAATTTTTTCCGACAGCTTAAAAGGAGTTTACTATATGAGAAAAAAAGGCTTCACACTTATTGAACTTATCGTCGTTATCGCTATTATCGGCGTTCTTGCTGCGATTCTTGTTCCGGCTATGCTCGGATATGTCAAGAAAGCAAAAATACAGGCCGGAAATGTCGCCGCCGCCGAAGTCGCAAAGGCTATGAATGCTGTTCTTGCCGAGGAAAGCGAGGACGATTCTTTTACAAGTATAACTGACGGTCCTTACGGATTTCAGAGCGATGTAGGCGTTGCTCTCGAAGATGTAACCGATGATTCAAATAAATCCCTCGCCGATTATATTACCGCTTATTCCGATGATATGGCAAGTCAGAAATTCGCCGCATATATAAAGGACGGCGTTGTGATTGCGGTCGCCGCCAAAAACGGCAAATATTTCGGAACTTTCCCCGCAAAACTTACCAATAAGAATTATGATACTCTGCTTCCCGACCCAAGCTATGAAAATGCTCTTGACATCGCCATGCCCGAAGATGATGACGATTAAAAAAATCAGAATGCCTGTATTTCCGACCGGATACAGGCATTTTTTTATATGATTAATCTTTAACAGATTTTATTGATTTTTAATGTTTTTTACTATTTTTTGCGTATAATTAATGCACAAATATTTTTGGGAAAGATTGTGCAATATTTATAATCTGATTTTATTGACAAATTGTGAACTTTTTGGTATAATACTATTAAGATTATTTTCAGGAGGATTTTTCCTATGCGTAGAAAAAAAGGCTTCACCCTTATGGAGCTGATTATAGTTATCGCTATTTTCGGCATTCTGCTTACTGTCATGACACCGGCGTGGGCTCACTATCTTCAGCGTTCACGTACAAGAACTCAGAATCATAAATCACGTGTTATTTTCAATGCCGCCCAGACAGTTGTCACGGATTTGCAGTTCAGCGAGCGGAAATATTTCGCCAATATAAGCGAAGCTAATGCCGTTAATCATATCTATACTCCCACTGACGGCTCGGACTGGTATTACTATTGGAACGGTAAAGAGGGTCATATCTGCGATGAGAACGGAAACGCAATCGATACAAGTACATTTAACGCCACCAGAGCCGATACAATTAAAGAGTGGGACGAGAAAATCGGAAAAGCTATTCAAAAAATATTGACCGATGATGTCGTTTATAAATTCTGGGTTTCCAATTATCATATTGTTGCGGTTTCCTCCGGAAACGGCGTGACGGATAGATTTATCGGCGGTTATCCTACAACAATTTTTTCTCTCGATGCTGCCAATGAAAATACTGATTCCCTGAAAAATACAAACGCCCGTGATGTGGACCTTAAATGGTTCGACCTCGATATGGATAACAATCCTTAATGATATTAACTGCTCGGATTCGTTTCGGGCAGTTTTTAATTTTATTGTTAAAAATTACTAAAAAAATCTTTAAAAATTTGATAAAATTTGAGTTGACAAATTGGAAAAT
>CAMWYX010000011.1 GCA_947178575.1 uncultured Ruminococcus sp.
TGGTGACACGTTAAGCTTGCAGATACTAATCGGTCGAGGGCTTTTCCTGTTGCTTATTGAGTGTTTTGGTTGATTTGTGTTATGTGCTTTGTTCAGTTTAAAATTTTCTTGATTTTTTTTAAAAAAGTGCTTGACAAATGCGAAAATGTGTGTTATAATATGTAAGCAGTGTGAGATGCACCATTAGCTCAGTCGGTAGAGCAACTGACTCTTAATCAGTGGGTCCTGGGTTCGAGTCCCCGATGGTGCACTAATCGGCTCGTTGGTCAAGCGGTTAAGACACCGGCCTCTCACGCCGGTAACACCAGTTCGATTCTGGTACGAGTCACCACTCAAAATCGGTGCTTATGGCGGTGAGGTCACACCCGTTCCCATTCCGAACACGGAAGTTAAGCTCACTAGCGATGATGATACTTGGCTGGCGACGGCCTGGGAAAGTAATACGGTGCCGATATTGATATTCCTCCTTAGCTCAGTCGGTAGAGCACTCGGCTGTTAACCGAGTTGTCGCCCGTTCGAGCCGGGCAGGGGGAGCCAAAAAAGTCCGTTCAATTAAGAACGGACTTTTTATTTTATAAATGGAATTGACAAACAGATAAATTTGTGATATAATTATCCTGATAAAAAATTGCAGAATAAATATTGATTTATTTAAAATCGAATAATTTATGAGGTGATAGAATGACAATATTAGTAACAGGCGGTGCAGGATTTATCGGCAGTCATACGTGCGTTGAACTTCTCGGTGCAGGATATGAAGTTATTGTTGTGGATAATCTTTCAAATTCAAGCAAAAAGGCAATCGACCGTATTCAGGAAATAACAGGAAAGAAGCTTGATTTTTATGAAGCAGATGTTAGGGACGAAAAGATGCTGTCCGAGATTTTTGATAAAAAGAAAATTGATGCGGTTATCCATTTTGCCGGATTAAAGGCAGTGGGCGAATCAGTACGCATTCCGCATACGTACTATCAGAACAATGTTGATTCAACGCTTATTCTTACTGAGGTTATGAGCAGATATGGCTGTAAAAATATTGTTTTCAGTTCAAGTGCGACTGTATACGGCGACCCTGCATTTATTCCGATAACAGAGGAATGCCCGAAAGGAATGTGTACAAATCCGTATGGCTGGACAAAGTGGTTTCTTGAGCAGATACTGACGGATATTCAGAAAGCGGATTCTGAATGGAATGTTATTTTACTGAGATATTTCAATCCTATCGGAGCACATAAGAGCGGTCTTATAGGCGAAGACCCGAAAGGAATACCAAATAATCTGATGCCATACGTTGCGCAGGTAGCAATTGGAAAGCTTCCGTGTCTCGGCGTGTTCGGAAACGATTACGACACTCCGGACGGAACAGGCGTACGTGATTATATTCATGTTGTTGACCTCGCAAAAGGTCATGTAAAGGCTATAGAAAAGTTCGCAGATAATGAGGGCGTAAGCGTGTATAACCTCGGAACAGGTCACGGTTACAGTGTTTTAGAGGTCGTGAAAGCGTTTGAAAAGGCTTGCGGTCATGAAATTAATTATGAAATAAAGCCACGTCGTGCGGGAGATATTGCCGCATGCTACTGCGACCCTGCAAAGGCTGAAAAAGAGCTCGGCTGGATTGCTGAAAATGGCATTGATGAAATGTGTGCTGATTCATGGAGATGGCAGACTATGAATCCTGACGGCTATCGGAGCGAAAATTAAAAGTTAATCAGAAATCCCTCTGGAATCAGATTTCAATTCCGGAGGGATTTCTTTTATTATTAAATAAAAATAGAAAAAGCACTTTCGAATATTCGAAAGTGCTTGTAAATCTGGGGTGGGAGATGGGATTCGAACCCACGATCTTCGGGACCACAATCCGACGCTTTAACCAGCTAAGCTACACCCACCATATAATAAGCGCGCCTTGCTGGATTCGAACCAGCGGCTTACTGCTTAGAAGGCAGTTACTCTATCCAGCTGAGTTAAAGGCGCATTTTGAACAATAAAATGGAGCGGGTGATGGGAATCGAACCCACGTAACCAGCTTGGAAGGCTGGAATTCTACCATTGAACTACACCCGCATTCAACGATATTTATTATATCACATGAATTTTAAAAAGTCAAGAGGTTTCAGACAAATTTGTATGATTTCACAAAAAATATATCAAAAAAAGTCTTGAAATATAAAATATGACGATATATGACGGAATAAGAAAAAATTAAGAAATTATTTAGCACAGATTAAGCAGAAAGTATTAAAATAGTCTTGACAAATACAAAAAAGTATGATATTATATTATTGTAATAAGTGTATTACTCCACTTAGTACAGTTTGTGATAAAAATACATATTATGTAAACTATAGTAAACATTGATAATTTTTCACAAACATCTGATTTTGCCTGTATATTGCAGAAAAAAAGATATTATTATAAGTTAAATAATAAAAATTTATAAACGTGTCGTCTTTTTTGCTTTTTCAGGACACTTATATATAGAGAACTCAGACAAGGGTCGGTGATTTTGTTTTGAATAAACGGAAAAACCAATGTGGCAAACGCAGTGAACGGATATTCAGTAATATCTGTATTCTGCCAAGTCTCATCGGTGTGCTTATATTTTTCTTAATACCGTTCGGAATAGTCGTATACTACTCGACTATAAACAATCCGATAACACGGGAATTTGTAGGACTTGAAAATTATAAAAAACTTTTTCAGAACAGTGCGTTAAGGCTTGCGGCATCGAATACGGCAATATTTTCGGTTATAGCCGTACCGCTTGCGATTATATTGTCATTATGGCTTGCGATGCTTCTTGAGCGGAATATTCCGGCAAAAAGTTTTATACGGACACTTTTTCTGAGTCCGCTGATGGTCCCTACAGCGTCCGTGGTTCTTGTATGGCAGGTACTTTTCCATAATCACGGAACAATCAATCAGTTTCTTGAGATATTCGGATTAAAGGGGATTGACTGGATTCAGTCGGATTACGGACAGATAGTTATAATACTCATGTTTCTGTGGAAGAACTTAGGATATAATATGATACTTTTCATGTCGGCTCTTGCAGGAATCCCGAAAGACCTTATTGAAGTTGCAGAACTGGAGGGTGCAGGAAAATTATATCAGCTTATACATATAAAACTGCGTTATCTTTCGCCGACAATGCTTTTTGTGTTTATACTTTCGCTGATAAATTCATTCAAGATATTCCGTGAAGTTTATCTGCTGACCGATGACCATCCGTATGACAGTATGTATATGCTCCAGCATTTTATGAACAACACATTTAACAATCTTGATTATCAGAAATTATCTTCGGCGGCTGTATTGTTTTCACTTGTGATGATTGTTGTGATTGCTGTGCTTCTCGTTCTTGAAAACGTATTCGGAAAGGACGTGGAGTAATGACCAAACGAAAAAAAGAAATCCTCCTTAACAGAATTGTAACAGTTTTTCTTTTAGTTGGAGCGTTTCTGTTTATCATGCCGATTATACTTACAATAGCAAATTCATTTATGACATCTTCGGAAATTTCTGCAAACTATGGTGCAATGCTCGGCAACATGACCGAGGACAAAAAAGTATTCATTTCAGAAAATGTAAATCTGAAATTTATTCCGGATAAAGTAACTTTTGAACAATATAAAAGCGTATTGTTGAAAAGTCCGGATTATCTTCTTAAATTCTGGAACTCTGTTGTACTTACCGTTCCGATAACTGTTTTTCAGATAATTCTTGCGGTGATAACATCATATGGATTTTCACGGTGTCCGAATAAAATAAAAAGCATAATATTCTTTGCATATATCATACTTATGATAATGCCTTATCAAGTAACTGTTGTGCCGAATTTTCTTGTATCCGAAAAGTTCGGGATTCTGAATACAAGATGGGCGATAATACTTCCGGGAATTTTTTCGCCGTTCAGTGTGTTTCTTCTCACAAAGGTAATGCGGAGGATTCCGGAATCATATGTCGAAGCGGCAAAGCTTGACGGAGCAAATGAATTTCAGATAATGACGAGAATATTTGTTCCGCTGTGCAAGGGTGCAATTGTATCGGTTGCAATGCTGGTATTCATTGATTACTGGAACATGGTTGAACAGCCGATTATACTTATGAAAGACGGCGATATGCACCCGTTATCGGTATTTTTATCGCAGATAAACACAGGCGATATAGGGCTTGCATTTGCGGTAGGCGTGGTTTATATGGTTCCTGCAATACTTATGTTCCTGTACGGTGAGGACGACCTTGTAGAAGGAATAACATATGCAGGCGGAATTAAGGGCTGATTGAAAGAAAGGAAAGATATAAATGGCTGATATTGAAATAAAAACGGAGGATAAGAATAATCCGCATTTCAGACGAGAGGTTATAAAAACTGTTCTTATTGTATTTCTTGCGGTACTTCTTGTTCTTACTTTCTGTTCTAACACGATACGGAATAAATCTCTTGCAGAAGTTTCTATGGAACGTACTACAAGCGGAAAACTTACCGAAAGATTACGTGGAAGCGGACTTGTTGAGTCCAATCAGAGTTACGGCGTGACTGTTGACGGAAACAAAGTAATTGATAAAATCATGGTAAAAGCTGGAAAAGAAGTCAAAAAGGGTGATGTCCTTTTTACAGTCGGAACTGAGGAAAACGAAGAAATTACAGAAGCCGAAGACGCTTTAGCAGCACTTGAACTTGAATATAACAAGCTCCTGCTCACACCTCCGGCAGATTATACGGAAGAAAATCAGGCGATAAAAAACGCCCGTGATGACCTTTCGGCAGCGATTGCGGCAAGAGATAAAGCGGCTGCAAATCAGGGAAATGAAGATGTGGCAAAGCAGAATTATCAGTATAATAAATCACAGCTGAATTATTATACAAAGCTCCAGACAAAACTCACTTCTATGGTTACGGCAATAGATACCGATGAATACGTGGGTGCACCGGCAGAATATACCGGCGAACTCATAACCCTGCTGAACGCCTTGAATGATGCTGAAAAGGCATATTCCGAAGCATCTGAAATATATACGGCTATGCTTTCAGGTGGAAATCATTTTCCGGACGATGATGAAATCACGACAGAACCAGCAGGAGGTCAGTCAACAGGGGTTCCGGCGGGTCGTGAAGCAACGGCAACTCCGGAGGAAACAGAATCGGCAAGACTTGAAATGGAAATGGCAGAGACCGCCCGTGATACTGCTAAAGAAGCCTACAACAACCGTAAATATGAACTCAGAAGCGAATATGTCGCACAGCTTGAAGATGCGGAAAATAATGTTGATTATTATACATCGCTTACCGAAGATTATGAAATGGGTTCGGCAGGAGGCGGAATGACAGCCACAGACCTTGATGAAGATGTCCGTCAGAAACAGCGTGCCCTCGAAGACCTTATAGCTCAGCTTGACAAAACTCAGAAAGAAGACGTAAACAAGGGAAAAATAGATAATCTTGACATCGAGGCTAAAAAGAAAGAAATTGAAAAGGCAAAAACAAAAATCAAAAAACTTAAAGAAAAAAATTCCATTACGGAGATAAAGGCGGAACACAACGGAATTGTCAGCACCATAAATCTGCGTGCCGGAGAAGAAACCGTTCCGGATATGGACGTAATGACAATAGATATTGCAGAGGACGGCTACACAGTCAAGATTACTGTTGAAGCAGAAAAAACAAAGAAAATAAAAAAAGGTACAGAGGCAGAAGTTGTCAACAACTGGAGCGGAGATATTGAAGCTGTGCTGACTGACATTCGCAACGATACAACGGCAAATTCAAAAAACCGTGTACTTGTATTTGATGTTACAGGTGATGTTGATTCCGGTTCATATATTGATTTGTCGATACCTTGCGGAAACGGTAGCTATGATTCTATAGTTCCGAAAAGTGCGGTTCATGAGGACAGCGAGGGAAAATTTGTGCTTGTGGTTGAATCGAAAAGTTCACCGCTCGGAAACCGTTATTATGCGAGACGTGTTCCGGTTGAGGTTCAGGCATCGGACGAGGTTTCAAGTGCAGTTTCCGGCAGTATCTCCAACGGCGATTATGTTATAACAGCATCAAGCGCACCTGTAAAAGCAGGCGACCAGGTACGCATGAATGACCAGTAAGGCGGTGCTGTGAATGAAATTCAGAAAGCTAATCTGTTCTGCTGTTGCCGGTGTGAATATAATATCCGTGGCTGTATGGGTGATACTTACGGCTTACGGAAATTCCATAGCAGAATCGCAGAGCTATAATTACAGTGCAGACCGCTGGGACGACAGCGGAGGAAGTGCGCAGATAAGCTGTTTTTTTACCGAAGACTCCGGATTCAATACGGATATTTCAGGCGGAGTAAGAGCGGATATACTTTCTCAGCTGAAAAATATATCCATAGTTCCGGAGGAGGGAAAGGAACTTATTCCGGAAGCATACAGCACACCGGCAGGAAAAATGACAGTCCGCTGTGATACGACAGGACGTTCCGAGGCAGAAGTTACGGCAGTAGGCGGAGATTTCTTTCTTTTCCGTGGATTCACGCTTTTAGACGGCTCGTATTTCAACAGTGATGACATAATGCAGGACGGCGCAGTAATCGACAGAAATCTGGCGTGGTCGTTGTACGGCTCTTACGACGTGGCAGGCATGAATATATATATCAACGGCACTAAGTTCTATATTGCCGGAGTTATAGACAATCCGCAGACAAAAGAGGAAAAACAGACAGCAGGCGAATTTCCGAAAGCATACGTTTCATATGACGGAATAAATCTTATACAGGGAACAGAATCGGCTCAGGAATCCGGCAGAATTAAAAAAATCACCGTGTATGAATGTATTGCCCCGAATCCGGTTGAAAATTTTGCTTACAATGCGGTTTCGGAATATCTTAAATCATATGAGGGAAAAGTAAGCGTGATAAGCAATTCGGAACGTTTTAAACCGTCAGTGAGGGCGAAGACATTCAGGAAGCTGTCGGATTATGCCGTAGCTGATAAGCCGGTTGTATATCCCTACTGGGAGAACGCCTCACGGATAGCGGAATTTAAACTCAGCGGAATATATTTTTATCGTCGGCTGACGTATGTAATTCCGGTGCTTACGGTTCTGTGGCTGTTGTTCCTGCTGTACCGACTGATTGAAAAGACACGGCGTAAGCTCACTGATAAGACGGCAGATGCGGTTACAAGAGTGATATACAATCATAATCAGAAAAAATATAAAGAACAGTAAAAATTAAAAGATTAAAAAACGAAAAGAGGAAATAAAATGAATAAACTGGGAATTTTCAAAAAGACACTTGCAGCGATTCTTGCAGGAACAGCGGTTCTTGCATCTGTATCATGCGGAGAAAAGGGCGGAGACGAAAGCGGAAGCAATAACAGCAACAGCAACAGCGAAAACAGTTCAACAGCGTCACCGCAGTCCGCCGATAAGGTAATGGACAAATCATATCAGGCGGTTGACATCGGTCAGGCACCTCCGCTTAAATATATCAGCGGAATACAGACAATGGGCGACACTGGAAAAGTTATCATGTACGGCAGTACAGATGACGGCAAAAGGGAAATATATATCACAGATACAACTTTCGAGGAATATAGTCCGGTAGAACTTAAACTCCCCGAAGCCGATAACATCGAGGCATATTACAGAATTGTAGTTGCAAAGGACGGCACAGCTTATGCTTTTGCAAATATTACGGATTACGGCGATTTTGAACTTCCTGACTATGAAGACCCCGATTTTGATTTTGAAAACTTTGACTATGAAGCAATGGAAGAAGCCGCAGAACGCAGTTATAAGATATATACTATCAGTGCGGACGGCAAAGTCAGTGACGGAAATGATATAACCGGACTTGAGAAATATGAAGGTGAGGATTTTTATTTCGGCGAAGTTCTTGTAACGGGAAATAAACTTGTTCTCACTGTAGGAAGCAACAATTCCAGTGACAAGCATATAGTCATAAATCCTGACGGAACTCTCGGAGATGAAGTTGACTGCGGAGATGATTATTTCTATCCGTCCGGAATGGACAGCGACGGAAATCTGGCATATATATCATATTCCGGAAGCGATACCATTCTGAAGAAAATAGATGCAGAAACTCTCAGCACAAGCCCCGACGAGATAAAGATTAAGGACGCAGAAATGAATTACCGTGCTATCTTTGCAGGAAGCGGAGATTATACGGTTTATCTTTCGGGTTCATCTTCACTTTATGGAATAAAGAAAGACGGAACTATAGACGAAATCATAAACTGGATAGATTCAGACCTTAACGGCGACTATATCGAAAGTTTAATTCCGACAGACAACGGTGAGTTTATCGCATATGAAAACAACTGGAACAGCAACAGCAACAAATTCTACCGCCTTACAAAGCGTGATGCCTCTGAAATGGCTAATACACAGATAATCAGCATGATGGTGCAGTATGCAAATCAGGACCTTATGGACAGAGTAAACCAGTTCAACAAGACAAATTCCGGCTACAGAATAAAAGTCGAGGATTATCAGAAATATTACGAGTGGGACGACAATTCATTAACAAGTAAAAATAATCCGGAAAAACAGCTCAAGCAGGATATTGCAGCGGGCAAGAAATTTGATATTATCTGCATGAACAATTCATCTCTTGTTACGAATCTCGGCAAAAAGGGTGCACTTGTTGATTTGTATGAATATATCGACAAAGACGATTCACTCAGCAGGGAAGATTTTATGCCGGCTATTTTCAATGCCGGAGAGGTTGACGGAAAGCTGGTATCGATTTCCTCATCGTTCAGTCTTGACACATACGCACTCAAGACAAAATATTTTGATAAGGAAAACTGGACGGTTGACGATATTATTGAAACATACAACAATCTGCCCGACGGCATGAAACTTCTTTCATACGGCAACAGCAAACAAAGTGTATACGGTCTGTTTGCATACGGCGGAGGTACGGAATATATCGACTACGACAAAGGAACTTGTAACTTTGATTCTCCGGAATTTATAAAGATACTGGAGTTCTGCAACCGTTTTGACAACGACGGCGAGGGCGATGAAATCAACTGGGAGACAGCTACAAATGAGGAAATGGACAAATATTACAATGAACAGGAAGTTGCCTGCCGTAATGACAAGGCACTTCTCAGAAGTGTATATTTAAGCGATTTGCGTTCTTATGCACGTGCGATATACGGTGATTTCGGCGATGATATAACACTTGTAGGCTATCCCTCCGCAAACGGAGCAGGCGGTGCGGTTGCAAGTATGAGAATGAGCTATTCCATCATGTCGGATTCTCCGAATAAAGATGCGTGCTGGGATTTCATCAGTGATTTCTTTGATGAGGAATATCAGACCAGTGATGATATGTATTATATTCCAGCCATAAAATCAGCCTTTGAGGTAAAACTCGATGAGACTATGGAAAAGCCGTATTATATAAACAGCGAGGGTAAAAAAGAGACATACGACGACACATATTATATGGGCGGAGAGGAAATCAGTATTCCTCCGCTTACAAAGGAACAGCGTGACAAGCTGGAAAATTATATTCTCAACGGAAGCATGAGCAACTACTGCTATGATGATGAGATAAACACAATCATATCTGAACAGATAGAAGCATTCTTTTCAGGCGAAAAGACAGCTCAGGAAACTGCGGAACTGATTCAGAGCCGTGTATCTATCCTCGTAAGCGAACAGTCTTAATTAATTACGACAGCTACAAATTTTTATATACTCCACCTCCTTACTAAAAGGCGAACCTCTGTAGAAATACAGGGGTTCGTCTTTTTTATAAAAAATAATCAGGATTCTGACATTTTATTTGATATTATTTTTCACGAATAATGCCAATACTTATATATATAATAATAAAGCCGGAAATAGGATTTCCGGCAGAAAGGGGAAAGTCTGTGAAAAAAAATTTCATTAAAAAATCTGTAGCCGGTATCCTTTCGGCGATACTTCTGGGACTTTTCGGAGTTGCAGGATACTATTCGTCACATCTTCCGGACAGCGTAACTACAGAGACAGGAGCGGTACATTTCGGAGCATATCCGAAGCTGACCGCTGATTATATATCGGAGGATAAAGCGGCGGTTTCGCTTATGGGAGCTATACCGGTGAAAAGTGTTACAGTAAACTGCGAGGAAGCTCCGACGCTTATTGCAGGCGGAAATCCGTTCGGAATAAAACTTCTTATGGAGGGCGTTATGGTCACGGGAGTTGGCGAGGTTGACGGAAAATCCAGTCCTGCCGAAGATGCCGGAATAATGCTCGGGGACGTAATAACTCATGCCGATGATACTCCGCTTTCATCAAATACGGATTTACAGCGGATTATAAGCGAAAGCGGAGGAAAAGACATCGACCTTGATATAAACCGTTCCGGCGAGCATATGACAGCGGTATTAAAGCCGGTGTATTCGGAGAAAAGCGAGGCGTATAAAGGCGGAATGTGGGTTCGTGACAGCATAGCCGGTATAGGAACTATGACATTCATAGATACGGCTACAGGACGTTTTGCAGGGCTGGGACACCCTGTGTGCGACAGTGACACAGGCGAGATGATACCGATTCAGAGCGGTGAAGCAGTTCCGGTTAAAATCACGGAGGCAAGAAAGGGAGAGCCAAGCCGTCCGGGCGAACTTCATGGACAGTTTTCGGGTTCTGACGTATACGGAACGCTTAACATGAATATCGGGTGCGGAGTTTTCGGAACTCTTACGGAAAAGGCATCGGAGAAATTCGCAGACAGCGGAACGGCTTACAAAATGGGCTATCGTCAGGATATACAGATAGGAAGCGCATATATTCTCTCTACAGTATCGGGCAAAAGTCCGAAAAAGTATGAGGTTCAGATAGAAGCGGTTGATTATAACAGCCGTGAGCTTTCCAAAAATATGATAATAAGAATTACCGACGAGGAACTGATAAAATCCACAGGCGGAATAGTTCAGGGAATGAGCGGAAGCCCTATAATACAGAATGACCGGCTGATAGGAGCAGTAACTCATGTATTCGTCGCCGACCCTACACGTGGCTACGGAGTTTTTGCGGAAAATATGTATAACAGTATGGAATAGAAAATTATATCTGTTAAAAATCAGGAATACAAAAAAATAAGGGCTGACACAGGAACAGAGTACCTGCATCAGCCCGATTAGCTGACATAGTGACAGTTTATAATTTTTATCTGTTTTCCTCGCTGAAACCGCTGTCAACGAGTTCAATAAGAGCGTCTACAGCCGCTCTTTCATCTGCGCCGTCAGCGATAATTTTAACATTAGTTCCGCCGACGATACCGAGGGAAAGGATTCCGAGGAGGCTCTTGGCGTTTACTCTGCGTTCTTCCTTCTCAATCCAGATTGAGGACTTGAATTCGTTAGCTTTCTGAATGAAGAAAGTAGCAGGTCTTGCGTGAAGACCAACCTGATTTTTTACCAATACTTCTCTGACAAACATATACAACTCTCCTATCTCTGTAATTGCGTACCATAATAAATACGCTTCATGCAAATATTTTTCAATTGCTGTAATATATTATACATTCATTTTTCAACATAGTCAACGGATTTTTGAGTTAAAAACGGGACTTTGACAAATTTTCTACATTTAAGTGCAATGAATAGAGAAAAACAAGGCTGACCTTGTGAATATTCACCACACCGTATATTAACAAATTATGAACAGAATATTAGTGAACTTCCATAATTTTTTTTAGAAAAATATGTAGAATATACCCAAATCAAAATTCAGGATAAACTATACTAATTGGAGTTATATTTTTCATACAAATCGGGACGGCGTTCTTTTGTGAGTTCGAGACTTTGTTCGTGCCTCCATGTTTCGATATTCTTATGATGACCTGAAAGCAGGACAGCCGGAACGGATTCGCCTTCCCATACTTCCGGACGTGTATAATGCGGATATTCAAGAAGTCCGCTGTAAATGCTTTCGTCGGTGAAACATACTTCATCGGAAAGAACGCCGGGGCAGAGACGGGCAACGGCATCTGTAAGCACAAGAGCCGGAAGCTCTCCGCCGGTCAGGACGTAATCACCTACAGATATTTCTTCATCAACTATTTTGTCAATTATTCGCTGGTCTACGCCCTCATAGTGACCGCATATAATGAGAATATTATCCATTTTTGCGAGTTCAGACACACGCTGTTCCGTGAGGATTTTTCCTTTCGGTGACATATATATTGTGTGCGGAACTGCTCCCAAATCGGCACATACGGCTTTATAGCAGTTATATATCGGTTCGCACTGCATAACCATTCCCATACCTCCGCCGTAAGGAGTATCATCTACACGGCGGTGTCTGTCCTGAGTGTATTCACGTATCTGACGGCATGAAACATCTATTTTTCCGGCTTTGCGAGCCCGTCCGACAATACTTTCGCCGAGGACGGATTCGCACATTTCCGGAAAGAGTGTTGCAATTTCTATCTTCATCAGTCAAACAGTCCCTCCAGCGGTCGGATTATCATAATATTTTCGTCAATATCCGTAGATATAACAACATCGGGAATAGCAGGTACAAGATATTCCCTGTCTCCCTTGATAACATAGACATCATTTGCGCCGTTCTGGAGTACGTCGGTTATTTTTCCGTAGATGAATCCGTTATCAGCGTCTTTGACTTCAATTCCGATTAAATCCTGAATGAAGTAGGTATTTTCGTCAAGTTCGAGGTCATCACGGTGCATGAAAAGTATTTTATTGCGGAGTTTTTGGGCTTCCTCAATAGTATTCACGCCCTCTATTTTAGCGATTATCATATTTTTGAAAACACGGCTTTTTTCGATAAATATTTCATCGTGATTCCTGCCGATAAAAAGCCGTTCAAATTCGCACAGCAGTTCGGGTGAATCGGTATAGGGCATTATTTTGACTTCTCCGCGTATGCCGTGAGTAGTGACTATTTTTCCTGCTTCCAGATATTCTTTTTTCATTTAATTAACCTCCTGAAACAAACATCAAGATTAAGAGTTGCACCCGAATGCTTGCCGTTTGGAACAAGAATATAATGTCTTTTGCCTATAAGCTGAATTGTAAAATCATGGTAATCTATAACTTCGTCCTGACCGCCGATTATTGCATATATATCTCCATATATATTTGTGAATTTTCCGAATAGTCCGATAAATTCTTTTATATTTTTTTCATAGCCAAGTTCAGGAAGTGTTACAAATGGCAAAAGACATGGATTTACAAGTATAGTCGGATAATTGCATTTTTCTTTTTTCTGAAGATATGAATTATGCCTTACAGCTTTGAATTCTACTGAAAGAAGCAAAGCAAAGAATCCGCCTAAACTCGTTCCGACAATATAGTCGGGCTTGCTTTCGGTGAATATTTTTCTGAGATTATCAAGTATCTTTTCAGGATTTTCCGCATCATAGTCAATCTGCGGTGAAATCACGTCAAATCCCATTTCTTTCAACACGAGACAGGCGGAATTTTCCGCACTTCCCTTATAGCCATGAATATTTAAAATTTTCATGGTAATCCCCCTATTTTTTACTGTTTACTTTGTCATAACGTGCTTGCAGTATGTTGACTTTCCGCATTTCGGACATCTGAGCTTTCTTTTGGTAGGAGTATGAGTACTCATGATATATGCTCCAAATTCGGGAACAAAACGGTGATGGCACTCCTTACATTCAAATGCACCGGCTTCTCTGTCAAGAATACAGGCTATAATAATACCGCCTGCCATTACTGCAGCAGCAGTTGCGATAAGCAGAACTCTTATCCATACAGCCATTTCAAATGTACCTGCTGCTACAATCAGAGCAATAGCCGGCGTAATTGTCAGTACTAATATCATTGCTGACAGAATAATTTTCTTTTTGCTTTCCTGTGCTTCATTTACTAAATTCATCATATTCTCCTCCGCCTTTTTGATATAATTTTCTTGTGGGATTTTTTCGCCTGTGAGCAGTTCGTTTACATTTATTCCGAGTGCTTCACATAACGGAAGCATAAGTGAAACTTCCGGCATACCCTTGCCCGTCTCCCATTTGGAGACTGTTTTGTTGCTGATAAACAGTAATTCAGCAAGCTGTGACTGGGTCATGCCTTTTTCCTTACGCATTTCTGCAATGAATTTTCCTGTTTTAATCTGGTTCATTTTCATTGCCCTCCTTTCGTGATAATTATACCACAAGGACGGAAAAAGTAAACCCATGAACCGTAGAACAACGCAAAACAGCCGTTTCTACGGTTCGTGGATTTGATGAAAACGTGTGTTTTCCGTTAATTTTTCATCTCAAAGTTTTCGCCGAGAATATCTCTGTTTGCTTCCAGAATCGGATTGATATATTCTGAAAGATATTCGTCAACCTGTTCGGAGCTTCTTCCGGTGTAATTTTCGGGTTTGAGAACGGAATCGAGTTCCTCTTTTGTAATCATGAACATGGGGTCATTGACAATAAGTTCACAGAGATTATTTTCCCTGCCGTACTGTTTTACTTCCATAGCGGCGGTCATGGAGTATTCACGGATTCTTTCGTGGAGTTCCTGACGGTCTCCGCCTTTCTTTACAGCGTCCATCATGATATTTTCGGTAGCCATAAACGGGAGTTCAGCCATTACACGACGGCGGATTATTTCCGGATAAACAACCATTCCGTCGGTTACGTTCATCATTATATTGAGAATCGCATCAACTCCGAGGAAAGCCTCTGCAACGGAAATTCTCTTGTTTGCACTGTCATCGAGTGTACGCTCAAACCACTGAGTACCTGCCGTGAATGCCGGATTAAGGCTGTCAATCATGACATAACGTGCAAGGGAAGTTATACGCTCACATCTCATGGGATTGCGCTTGTATGCCATAGCTGATGAGCCAATCTGACTTTTTTCACGGGGTTCTTCCATTTCCTTGAAGCTCTGGAGAATACGCATATCATTTGAAAATTTACTGCATGACTGAGCAATACCGCTTAAAACAGAAAGCACCTGAGAATCCATTTTTCTTGAATATGTCTGACCGGAAACCGGAACAACACTGTCAAATCCCATTTCATTAGCAATCATTTTTTCGAGTTCCTTGATTTTTGCGGTGTCGCCGTCAAAGAGTTCCATAAATGAAGCCTGAGTGCCTGTAGTACCCTTTGAGCCGAGAAGTTTAAGGGAATCTATTCTGTGCTCCAAATCCTCAAAATCCATGAGAAGTTCGTTGAGCCACAGAGTTGCCCTTTTTCCTACTGTTGTAAGCTGTGCCGGCTGGAGATGCGTATATGCAAGGCACGGCATATTTTTATATTCACCGGCGAATTTTGCGAGATTGTTCATGACGTTTATGAGTTTACGGCGGATTATTCTGAGTGCATCACGCATGATTATAACATCTGTGTTGTCGCCGACATAGCACGAAGTAGCACCGAGGTGAATGATTCCGGCGGAATCAGGACATACTTTGCCGTAGGTATAAACGTGAGCCATAACATCATGGCGAACCTGTTTTTCACGTTCAGCGGCGGTATCGTAATCGATGTCATTGATATGTGATTCGAGTTCTTTCACCTGTTCTTCGGTGACATTGAGACCAAGTTTCATTTCGGCACGTGCAAGAGCAACCCAGAGTTTCCGCCATGTTGTGAATTTCTTATCGGCGGAAAATACATACTGCATTTCTTCGCTGGCATAGCGTGTGCAGAAAGGTGATTCATAGCTGTTTATATTATTGTTCATATTCTTTTTTCTCCTTTGGATTCCGAAAAATAATAAAATAAAAAATATATTAAAAATCTGTAATGACAACAGACCGCACAAATTCAAATCTGTACGGTCTTTAAATCATGAGTCAAATTTTATAATTATATACCTGCCGAGTAGTTCGGAGCTTCTTTTGTGATGTAGATGTCATGCGGGTGGCTTTCTTTCAGACCTGCTCCTGTAATCTTAACAAACTGTGCTTTTTCGTGAAGTGTAGGAATATCCACACAACCGCAGTAACCCATACCGGAACGGATTCCGCCCACAAGCTGGAATATTGTATCGGCAAGGCTTCCTTTATACGGCACACGTCCCTCAACGCCTTCGGGAACAAGTTTCTTTGCTCCCTCCTGAAAATATCTGTCTGTAGAGCCGTTAGCCATTGCGCCGAGGCTTCCCATACCACGGTATACTTTGAACTGTCTGCCCTGATATATTTCGGTTTCGCCGGGAGCTTCCGCACAGCCTGCAAGGAGAGAGCCGAGCATTACAACATTAGCTCCTGCCGCAAGAGCCTTGACAATATCGCCAGAGTATTTTATACCGCCGTCGGCAATAACCGGAATACCATATTTCTGCGCAACACATGCAACATCATAAACAGCCGTAATCTGCGGAACGCCGATACCTGCAACAACACGTGTTGTGCATATCGAACCCGGACCGATACCGACCTTAACGCAGTCTGCTCCGGCTTTGATGAGGTCTTCGGCAGCTTCGGCAGTTGCGATATTTCCGGCAATAACCGGAGTATCGGGAAATGCTTCCTTTACCATGCTGAGACACTTCATAATATTTGCACTGTGACCGTGTGCGGAATCGAGAACAAGCACATCAGCCTGAGCATCAATAAGAGCCTTGGCACGTTCCAGAACATTTGCAGTAACGCCGATAGCAGCACCACAAAGAAGTCTTCCTCTTGAATCACGGGCAGAATTTGGATACTGCACAGATTTTTCAATATCCTTGATAGTGATAAGTCCCTTGAGAACGCCGTCGCCGTCAACAATCGGGAGTTTTTCGATTTTATGTGAACGCAGGATTTCCTGAGCCTGTTCAAGAGTTGTATTTACAGGAGCAGTAATAAGGTTGTCCTTTGTCATAACGTTGGAGATTTTTTCATCGAAATTCGTGAGGAAACGCATATCACGGTTTGTGATGATACCGACGAGTTTATTTGAATTGTCAACAATCGGAACTCCGGAAATACGGTATTTGCCCATAAGTTCATCAGCATCTGCAACGAGATGGTCTTCGGTGAGAGAGAACGGGTCAACAATAACACCATTTTCAGAACGCTTAACCTTATCTACTTCCTCCGCCTGCTGTTCGATGGTCATATTCTTGTGAATGATACCGATACCGCCCTCTCTGGCGATAGCGATAGCCATACGTGAATCCGTTACGGTATCCATAGCGGCAGTCATGATAGGTGTATTGAGAGTAATATTCTTTGTGAGCTTTGTTCCGATGTTAATCATATTGGGAGTAACATCTGATTTAGCCGGAATAAGAAGCACATCATCAAAAGTGAGACCCTCTTTTGTAAATTTGTCATTCATATGAAAATCCTCCTTTACATTGTATAAAACTTAAATTTAAAGTTTATTAACTTTAATCATAACAAATTTTATAAATTATGTCAAGGGTTTTCGCAAAATCCGGAATATAGAAAATTCATGTGGAAAAGGGGGTTCAATTTGTCGTATACGCTGATTTGCGGAGACATTTCATATACTTTCATCACGGCGAACTATATTTCCGCTGATTATTACGAGTTCCGGTTCGGAGAGGAGTGAAAGGGGGTCATCGCCTTTCCGGTAGAGCTGAATATCCGCATCTTTTCCGGCTTTAAGGCTTCCGGTAGTTTCGGAGATTCCGAGTATTCCGGCGGCTGAAACAGTAAGGCTTTTCAGAGCGTTCTCATGTGACAGACCGCCTTTCACTGCGGCTTCTGCCGAAAGAGGAAGATACTGTATCGGAATTACCGTATGGTCGGTACATATTGCAATTTCAACGCCGTTTTCTGCAAGAACGGCAGCGTTTTTAAGTTCAAGTCCACGCATTTCGGGTTTGCAACGGTCGCATATCAGAGGTCCGCATATTACCGGAACATTTTCGCTTCCGAGAATATCGGCGATTTTATAGCCCTCTGTTCCGTGGATTATAACAATATCGAGTGAAAATTCATTTGCTATTCTCATAGCGGTGCATATATCATCTGCACGGTGACAGTGGAAAAAAGCTTTCTGTTTCCGTTCAAGGAGAGGCATAAGAGCTTCGCATTTTATATCGTATTCCGGCGGTTCATAGTTTTCGTTATCCGAGTAATATATATCCATATCATGGGCGTATCTGCGTGATTTATACAATCCCTCACGGATAACGGCAGCGGTTGCCATACGGGTTGACGGAGTTTCACCTTTTTCGCTGTATACACGTTTGGGATTTTCGCCGAGAGCAAATTTTATACCGCAGTTTTTTATAAGCATATCGTCAACACGTCTGCCGTAGGTTTTGACAACGCATATTTCTCCACCGCAGGCATTTGCACTTCCGGGGAATACTGCTGCTGTGGTGATTCCACGCATATGAGCTTCTGTAAAGCACCGGTCAAAAGGGTTTATACCGTCAACCGCACGCATCTGAGGGGTGAAAGGGTCGGTTGATTCGTTGCAGTCGTCGCCCTCAAAGTCTATACCGTCCTCGATTATGCCGAGGTGAGTGTGAGCGTCAATAAATCCCGGCAGAACCATTCCGCCGTGAGCATCAATATCATCACTGCCGATATTTTTCGGAACTCCGGCGCATACCGATTTTATTTTATTGTTTTTTATTTCAATCCAGCCGAGCGGAATCGTGCCGGCTTCGTCCATAGTTGCAATTTCAGCATTATATATAATCATAACAGCTCCAGTTATTTTCTGATTTCGTTCAGTATAAGTTCGACGGTTTCCATAGGGCTTCCGCTGCTGTCTATGCGTATAGTTGCGTGTTCGGAATAAACAGCATAGCGTGCGTTGTATCTTTCACGCAGTTCCTCTTTGGTTGAGGAAGCAGCAATAGGACGGTTGCTGTCACCGTATATTCTTTCGTAGCAGTCCTCAAACGGAACATCAAGAAATATAATTTCTCCGCTTTCAGATGCTGTACGTGCCGTATCAGGATTAAGCATAGCACCGCCTCCGCAGGCAACAACGGCATTCCGTCCGCAGAGCGATTTTACTGTTTCGGCTTCGATTTTTCGGAAATACGGTTCACCTTTTTCCGCAAAGATTTTCGGAATCGTCATTCCCTGATTTCCGACAATAAGTTCATCTGTATCAAAAAACGCACAGCCGAGTTTTTTCGATGCCAGTTTTCCGATAGTAGTTTTACCGCAGCCCATAAAGCCACAAAGAAAAATAGTCATAAAATTCACCTTTATCCGGTTTATTGTTTTTGATTTATTGTTTCTGATTCATTCTGTTTACTTCATTTTCGACAGCTGAAATAATCGGTGATATATCTTCAGCCGAAAATTCTCCGCCGTACCAGAGTTCGTGAGCCTTGACAGCCTGATATACAAGCATAGCAGCTCCGCCGATTGCTGTACGTCCGAGAGAACGTGCCTTTTTCATGAGAAGTGTTTCGGTCGGATTATATATCACATCAAAGAATGTACTGCAATTGCCGATAATTTCATCTGAAACGGCACAGGCATCGCATTTCGGGTACATTCCCACGGGGGTGGCGTTGACAAGCAGGTCAAAGTTTCCTGATATTTCTGATATGAGGCAGATTTTAACCGATGCACCGCTGCATTTTGCGAGTATCTCCGCCATAACAAGCTGAGCAGTCTTAATGTCCGGAGGAATTACAGCGATGGTGAGTTCTGCACCGTGCAGAGCGGCTTCAATAGCTATCATTCTACCTACTCCGCCGCAGCCGAGAAGAAGAACCTTTCCGCCGAGCGGAAGGAGTTCCGCAGAACGCAGAAATCCGTCACAGTCCGTATTCCAGCCGGTGATTACTCCGTTGTTATTGGAAATGCAGTTCACTGAATTGTATCTCAGTGCACTTTCGCCGAGTTTATCCGCAAATGGAATTATTGACATCTTATGCGGAATTGTAATATTGAATCCTTTCATTTCCCGTAGCATATCAAAATTGTTTCTGAGTTCTGCGGGGGCAATATCAATGAGTTCATAGGTGTAGTCGGTTATTCCGCTGAGAGCAAAAAGTTCTTTATGTATCAGCGGAGACATTGAGTGACCGAGAGGGTGTCCGATAAGTCCGTATTTATCCATAGATTTCAGCCGTTACTGAAAACTTATAAAAAGTTATAAACAAACTTTTATGTTTCATTCCTTGTTCAACGTGTCCATTTTTGATATAACAAGTCATAATCTACTCATGTTTGGTATGACACTCCGAAGGCTTAAATTCCCGACTAACGTATCGGTACATATCAACAGCATTTGTTTAAGCTATGCTGTCAATCCATATCGCATTAAATTCACACTTGCCTGATAATCCCTGTCAATTGTATTGTGACATTCAGGACAGACATAGATACGTTCTGAAAGTTTCAAATCTTTCTTCACATATCCACAGCAGGAACATAATTTACTTGACGGATAATATCTGTCAGCAGTTATAAACTCAATGTTATTCCAGCTGCATTTATACTGTATCTGTCTGTAAAATTCATAGAAACACTGTTCCTGAACAGCATTGGCAAGGTGTCTGTTCTTCATCATTCCTTTTACATTCAAATCTTCAAGAACAATAAACTTTGGTTTTCGGCTTACTATTTCAGAAGTAGTCTGATGCAGGTAATTATGACGAATATCTGTCAGTCTGCGGGTAATCTTTAAAAGTTTTCTTTCACTTTTTACAATACTGCGTGTTTTACAGTAACATTCTCCTTTCTTGTTTTTCGAATATTTTTTAGATATTCTGCGTTGCAGTCTACGCTTTTTCTTCTTCAGTTTTCTGACTTTTGCGGTCTTGTTGATATTTCTGTAAACATTTTTATCAGAACATATTGCCAAATCTTTAATACCTATGTCAATTCCGATTCCCTGATTTGTCGGCTGTTCTGTAGATTCCTCACATTCAATACCTACAGAAATCCACCAGTGAAGACCATCAAATGTAATTCTTGGATTGGAATACTTTGCATTTACCGGTATTCTGTTCGGTTCTGCAAGTTTTATCAGATTGAATTTCTGCTTGTTTCTTTTCCTGCTGATTGTAAATTTTTCCAGTCTTACATGAGTTTCAGTAAATTCAATCTTAGATGTATCAGCATAAAAACTGGGTTTTGACTTTCTTCTGCTTTTGAATCTTGGAAACTCTGTACTTCCTTTGAAAAAGTTCAGATATGCCTTTACAGCATCTTTTACTGCCTGTTTTGGAATATTGTTGCTGTAATCATTCAGCCATTTATATTCTTCTTCTGATTTCATAACAGTAAAAATTCTTCTTAAATCGCAATCGGAAATGAATTTATTTCCTGATTCATAATTCTTCTTCTCATAGCTTAATGCCCAGTTGTATGCAAATCTCGCAAGTCCTGCACAGGCAAACAGTTTTGTTTTCTGCTTGTTATTAGGACAGAGCATTACTTTTATGGTTTTAATCATTTTCTGTAAGCTCCTTTATCATCTTCTTTGCTTTGTTTGCACGTTTGCCCTGCAATTTACAACTGAATACAGCGATAATCTGTACTAAGTCCTCTACAAGTTCTTCCTGTTCCGTTCTTTCTGTCGTGTCAACAATTTCAATCTCACAATCATACAGTTCCGCAATGTATTCAATCAGTTCAAAACCAAATCTTGTAAGTCTGTCTTTGTAAAGCACAACCACTTTTGTAATGCTTCTGTTTGCCATGCCTTTTATCAGTTCCTGCAAGCCTTTTCGCTTATAATTTATTCCCGAACCTATATCTGAAATAATTTCAAACGGTTTACCCTGTGCAAGCAGATATACTCTCATATTCTCTTTTTGCCGTTCCAGATCGTCTTTTTGTTTCGGCGAACTGACACGACAGTAACCTACCGTTTTACCTTGCTTTTTTACAGGCTTATTCAATATTTGATTCAGGTCATCTTCTGAATAATAACGATAACCGTTAGGACTTGTGTGATGCGGTTTCAGCTTTCCCGATTTGTCCCAGTTTCTTAAAGTCTGTGCTGTTACTCCAAGAATTTCTGTCATTTCATGTATAGTGTAATATTTCATTCTATCACCTCTATACATAATCATAACACATTTTGATATAAAAGTCAATAGTATATTTATAGCTTTTTATAATTTTTCTTCAACTGTTAAAAACCTCCTCCAGATTTTCCATACTGCTGATATTGACGGCTTTTACGCCTTTGAGAGTTTTCTTAACGAGACCGGTGAGCGTTTTTCCAGGTCCGAACTCAACAAACGTATCAGCTCCGGCGGAATGCATTGCTTCGAGTTCAGAAACAAAGCGTACCGGCGATACAATATGCTGTGCGAGAAGTGACGGCATATCACTGAAATCCGTGAGTTCTCCGCCGGTTACATTTGAATAGTACTTCACTGACGGAGCGTTGAAACGGATATTTTTAGCTGTTTCGTAGAATCTGTCGGCGGCGGATTTCATGAGTTTTGAATGAAATGCTCCGGCAACATTCAGCGGAACTACTCTCGCTTTGAGTTCGGCGAATTTTTCGCTGACTTCTGCGATACCCTCCGGAGTTCCGGCGATTACGGTCTGCTGAGGTGAATTATAATTCACGGCAACGGCATAATTTTCAGCCTGTGAGCAGATTTCCTCAATTTTTTCCGGAGCAAGCTTCATAACGGCTGCCATAGCACCTTTATTTTCACGTGCGGCATCTTCCATAGCTTCCGAACGGGCTTTTATAAGGCGGAATCCGTCCTCTGCGGAAACCATTCCGGAGATAACAAGAGATGCGTATTCGCCGAGCGAATGACCAGCAACGCCATCAAATACAAATCCCTTTTCCATAGCGGCAGTAACTGCCGAAAGAGACATAAGCATAACAGCAGGCTGTGCGTTTATAGTGCGTGCGAGTTCCTCCGGAGTGCTGTCAAAGCATACCGCACGCATATCACGTCCGAGTATTCCGTCGGCGATGTCATAAAGTGCAGACACGGCAGGAAATGATTCTGCAAAATCTTTTCCCATTCCCGGAATCTGAGAACCCTGACCGGAAAACAGTGAAATTATCATAAAATAAAACTTCCTTTCTGTGCATTATGCTGAAAAAATTAAAATTTTCCGCAAATAAAACCAATTGAGTATAGTGAAATTGACGAATTTTTCTGAACAGCAGTATAAAAACCCAAAATATTCTTGCAAAAAATCCGGAAATGGTTTACAATATATATTGTATAGTTTTTTATGGTGCAGAATTATTGGTTTTATAAAATCAATTAAAGCAGATATATTAAAATACCGCCCATCTAATACTATAACACAAATTCTGAAATTTTACAACTGTTTTTTCAGATTTGCGAAATATATTTTCAAAGGAGTCTGCAATGGGAGTAAATATCATGGCAATGGGAAGCTATCTTCCCGAACAGTCATTAACAAATGATTACTTTAAAAGGTTCGTTGACACAAATGATGAATGGATACGTACAAGAACAGGTATATGTTCACGCCATATGGCAGGCTGGGAACCGGTATGGTATATGGGAAAAATGGCTGCACAGAAAGCCATAGAAAAAGCCGGAATCAATCCCGATGAAATCGGTCTCGTTATAGTAAGCACAATTACTTCCGATTTTCTTACACCAAGCGTTGCGAGCGTAATCCAGTACGAACTCGGAATCAGTAACGCCTCTGCTTTCGACCTCAATGCAGCCTGTTCAGGATTTGTGTATATGCTTGATGCTGCACGCCGTTATCTTGAAACAGACGAAAATCTGAAATACGTCCTTGTGGTATCATCGGAGGCTCTTTCACGCTTTATAGATTACAGCGACAGAGGAACGTGTATTCTTTTCGGTGACGGAGCATCGGCAGCGGTTATCAGCAGAAGCGATAAGATGTATTCATCATTCCTTGCATCTGACGGAAGCGGTGCACGCAAGCTCTTTGCACGCAATATGGCAGTCGCTCCGCAGGTGAAGCAGGATAATGATTTTGATGACGGTTTTCCGGAAAAACCTCAGCATCAGCTTTATCAGGACGGCAAGGAAGTATATAAGTTTGCTGTCAAGGCTCTGCCGAAAGCTTTCAATGCCGCAGCGGAAAAAATCGGAATCACAAGCATTGATATAGACTGGTTTGTTCCTCATCAGGCAAATGTCAGAATAATTGAAACGGCTGCAAAGAATCTCGGAACGGGAACGGATAAGTTTATAGTTACCCTTGACCATCACGGAAATACATCAAGTGCATCAATTCCGCTTGCTCTGTGCGAGGCTATCGAAAAAGGAATCATACAGCGGGGACAGAAACTTGCTCTTGTCGGATTCGGTGCAGGTCTTACTTACGGAAGCATCATACTTGAATATTGATTTTTTGTTATTTACTATTTATTGATAAGGAGTTTTTTTATGAAGACACGCATTACCGAACTTCTCGGCTGTGAATACCCTATAATTCAGGGCGGAATGGCTTGGGTTGCAGAAAATAATCTTGCCGCCGCCGTATCAAATGCCGGCGGAATCGGTCTCATCGCAGGCGGAAACGCACCTATTGACTATCTTCGTGACCAGATACGCAAGTGCAAGGAGAAAACTGATAAGCCGTTCGGCGTGAATATAATGCTCATGAGTGCAACCGCCGATGACCTTGCTCAGCTTTGTATTGACGAGAAAGTCGCCGTTGTAACTACCGGTGCAGGAAATCCGGCAAAATATATTCCGGCATGGAAAGAAGCCGGAATAAAAGTAATTCCGGTTATTCCGTCGGTTGCTCTCGCAAAAAGAATGGAACGTGCCGGAGCTGATGCCGTTGTTGCTGAGGGTACGGAATCGGGCGGACATATCGGCGAAAATACTACAATGTGCCTTGTTCCGCAGGTTGTTGATGCTCTTGAAATCCCTGTTATCGCAGCAGGCGGAATCGCAGACGGCAGAGGAATGGCAGCTTCTTTCATGCTCGGTGCGGAGGGCGTACAGCTTGGAACACGTTTCCTTGCGTCTGAAGAATGTCAGATTCACGCAATTTTCAAGGAACTCATAATCAAGGCAAAGGATACCGACAGCGTGGTAACCGGAAGATATACGGGTCACCCGTGCAGAAACATCAAGACAAAGTTTTCAAAGAAACTTGCAAGCGGTGAGAAAGACGGTTCACTTACTCCGGACGAGTTTGAAGTTCTTACTCTCGGCTCTCTCCGAAAGGCTGTACAGGACGGAAATCTTGATGAAGGTTCTTTCCTCTGCGGAGCTATCGCTGGTATGATTGAAGATGTCAAGCCGTGTGAGGCTATCGTAAAAGAAATCATGGAGCAGGCAGAAAAGCTCCTTAACAGATAAATCAAATATTTTCCAGTAAAAATCGGAGGATTGAAAAATATGGCAACAGCAATAATAACAGGTGCATCTCAGGGAATAGGTGCGTGTATAGCGGAACGTCTTGCAAAGGACGGATTTGATGTTGTAATAAATCACTATCCCAGCGACAGCGACAGGGAAAAAGCTCTTGCCGTTGCTGAGAGATGCAGGACTTACGGCGTAAAGGCTGAATGTGTACCGGCTGATGTTTCGGATTTCGGTCAGTGCGAAGCTATGGTTAAACAGGTAAAGGCAGAGTTCGGAAGTATTGACGCTCTCGTGAACAATGCCGGAATCACAAAGGACGGACTTCTTGCACGTATGAAAGAATCCGATTATGATGCCGTTATTGCGGTCAATCAGAAAAGTGTTTACAATATGATGAAGCACGTCTGTTCGGTTATGATGAAGCAGAGACACGGCAGAATCGTTAATGTTTCGTCCGTTGCGGGACTTTACGGAAACGCCGGTCAGGTGAATTATTCCGCCTCTAAGGCGGCAATAATCGGAATGACAAAGACGGTTGCAAAGGAATTCGGCTCACGTAATATCACCTGCAACGCCGTTGCTCCGGGATTTATACATACACCTATGACAGACGTTCTTTCGGAAGAACTCAAAAATAAAATGCTCGGTGCGGTTGCTCTCGGAAGATACGGCGAACCGGAAGAAATAGCGTCTGTTGTTTCTTTCCTCGTTTCAGATGATTCTTCATACGTGACAGGACAGGTCATAGAAATATCAGGCGGACTTTCAATGTAGTCCCCGATAAGTTCGGATTTTGCCGAGTTAATATAATTTCGGTTTAAGATAATTTAAGATTAAGACGGATTTGAAAGGATTGATAAAATAGTATATGGGCAGACGAGTTGTTATTACAGGCATGGGAGCTGTTACTCCGCTCGGAACAGGTGTACAGAAGTTCTGGGACGGAATAAAGGCCAATAAAATAGGATTTTCTTATATAGATGCTTTCGATTCCGAACGTACAGGAATAAAAATTGCAGGCATTGTAAGGGATTTTGACGAGACAGCCTACTATGACATCAAGGGCTGTTTTGATAAAAAAGAAGCAAAGCGTATGGACAGATTCACAAAGTATGCGGTTGTTGCCGCTCACGAAGCTATGGAAGATGCCGGAACAGATTTTTCTGATATTGACCCGTACCGTGCCGGAATTATTGTCGGTTCGGGAATAGGCGGAATCGACCTCACAATTTCCGAGTATTCAAAATATCTCGAAAAAGGTCCGGGACGTGTATCGCCGTTCTATGTTCCTATGATGATAAGTAATATGGCATCGGGAACTATCGCCATGAAAACAGGATTCAGAGGAGCAAATTTTGATATTTCCTCCGCCTGTGCGACAGGTACTCACGCAATCGGCGAGGCGTTCCGGAAAATAAAGGACGGCTATCTTGATGTGTGTCTTGCCGGAGGTACGGAATGTACATCTCAGGAATTTACATTTGCAGGATTTGCAAACATGAAAGCACTTACAAAATCAGGAGACCTTGAAAGAGCCTCTGTTCCGTTTGATGCCGAAAGAAGCGGATTTGTACTCGGTGAGGGAAGCGGAGTTATGGTTCTGGAGGAATACGAACACGCCAAGGCAAGAGGTGCTGTAATATATGCGGAAGTAGCAGGGTACGGCGCAACAGATGACGGCTATCACATGACTTCACCTATGCCGACAGGCAAAGCCGCCGCAATGGGTATGACTCTTGCAATGCAGGAAGCCGGATTAAATCCCTCGGAAATCGATTATATAAACGCTCACGGAACTTCAACAGGTCTCAATGACAAGTACGAGACCATAGCTATAAAACTTGCATTCGGCGACGAGGCAAAGAATGTGAAAATCAACTCCACAAAGTCTATGATAGGTCATCTTCTCGGTGCGGCAGGAGCTGTTGAAGCTATTGTCTGTGCAAAGACAATTCAGGAGGGACTTATTCACGCCACTGTGGGATATAAAGTTCCGGACGAACTGTGCGACCTTGATTACTGTGTGAACGGAAATATTGAGCAGGAAGTAAATGCCGCACTGTCAAATTCCCTCGGATTCGGCGGTCATAACGGTACTGTCTGCTTTAAAAAGATTGCAGACTGAGGAGGTCAATAATGGATAATAAACTTCTTGATGTTATTGAGATAGAAGCAATTGAAAAAATTGCCGAAATCGTTTCAAAGAACGAACTCTCGGAAGTAACTGTGAAAATAAGTGACTGTGTTGTTACAGTCAAGGGAAAAAAGCCTCAGCCTGTATCTCCGGCAATGCCTGTTCCTATGGGAGTTCCTGCACAGACAGTTTCGGTTCAGGCTCAGACAGTTTCAGATGTTCCGGCTAAACAGGAAATAAAGGGAAATGTTGTTAAATCTCCTATTGTCGGAACATTCTATCAGGCACCGTCACCGGATAAACCGCCGTTCGTGAAAGTAGGCGATACTGTGAGAAAAGGCGATGTCATCATGATTATCGAATCTATGAAACTCATGAACGAAGTGCAGTCGGAGTTTAACGGCATTGTCGAAAAAATACTGGTTACCGACGGTCAGCCGGTTGAATTTGACCAGCCGATTATGATTATCAGCTGAAAAATCTGAAGCATACGCAAAGAAAGGAGCATAAAATGGCAGAAGTATTAATGAATAAAGAACAGATTATGGAAATTATTCCGCACCGTGACCCGTTTCTCCTCATTGACGAGGTTATCGAAATGGAAGTCGGCGTGAGAATAAAGGCAAGAAAATATATCAAAGAGGACGAATTCTGGTTCAAGGGACATTTTCCGAATTATCCGGTAACTCCGGGCGTTCTTATGGTTGAAATGCTTGCTCAGGCTGGTGCTGTGTGTATGCTTTCCAAGCCGGAATACAGCGGAAAAATCGGACTTTTCGGCGGAATAGATAAAGCAAAGTTCCGCAGACAGGTAGTTCCGGGAGATGTTCTTGACCTTGATGTCGAGATTATAAAGCAGAGAGGTCCTGTATCCACGTGCAAGGCACTGGCATCTGTTGACGGAGAAAAGGCTGTTTCATGTGAGATAACCTGCATTATAACAGACAAGTAAAGGAGCAGGACAATGTTTAGTAAAATACTCATTGCCAACCGTGGTGAAATAGCTGTTCGTATTATACGTGCCTGCCGTGAACTCGGAGTGCATTGCACCGCTGTATATTCAACAGCGGACAGAACTTCACTTCATGCACAGATTGCCGATGAAGCAGTCTGCATAGGACCTCCGGCAACGAAGGACAGCTATCTCAATATGAATGCGATAATACAGGCGGCTCACAATGTCGGTGCGGAAGCCATACACCCCGGATTCGGATTTTTGTCCGAAAATGCAGAATTTGCACGGCTGTGTGAAAAAAACGGAATAGTTTTTATCGGGCCGTCATATGAATCTATCGAGATGCTCGGAAACAAGGCAGCGGCTAAAGAATCTATGGCATCTGCCGGAGTTCCGGTTATTCCCGGTTCAAAGGGAGCTGTAGGAAGTATTGAAGAAGCACGCAAAGTAGCCGAAAAATGCGGTTATCCCGTATTGGTCAAAGCCTCTGCCGGCGGAGGCGGACGAGGAATACGGCGTGTGGATTCTCCGGAAGAACTTGAATCACAGATTATCGCTGCACAGCAGGAAGCAAAGAACTTTTTCGGCGATGATACAATATACATCGAGAAATTTCTCGTTAATCCGCATCATGTCGAAATTCAGATAATGGCGGATAAATCCGGAAACTGTATATATCTCGGCGAACGTGACTGTTCTATGCAGAGACGGAATCAGAAAGTTCTTGAGGAATGTCCCAGTCCCGTTGTTTCTCCGGAACTCCGCAAAAAAATGGGAAAATCTGCCGTTGCGGCTGCAAAGCAGTGCGGATATTATAATGCCGGAACTATTGAGTTCCTCGTGGACGAAAACCGTGATTTCTACTTCATGGAAATGAATACCAGAATACAGGTTGAACACCCCATAACAGAAGAAGTTACAGGTTTTGACCTCGTAAAAGCACAGATAGAAGTCGCAGCAGGTATGCCCCTGAATATAACCCAGAACGATGTCAGGCTTACCGGTCATGCGATAGAATGCCGTATAAATGCGGAGAATCCTGATTTGAATTTCCGTCCGTCCCCTGGTACTATAAATGCTCTGTATGTTCCGGGAGGTCCGGGAATACGTATTGACGGTGCAGTATATCAGGGATATACGATTACTCCGTATTATGATTCCATGATAAGCAAGCTGATAGTACACGGTTCTGACCGTGATGAGGCTATCAGAAAAATGCGTTGGGCATTGTCGGAATTTATCGTTGACGGAGTTGATACAAATATCGACTTCCAGCTTGAAATAATAAAACGTCCGGAATTTATCAGCGGAAACTATGACAACGGATTCCTTAACCGATATATGGAAAAAAGAAATAAGGGGTGATGACGATGTTTGAAGATTTTTTTAACGTTGTGAAGCTCCGTTTCAACGGCAGCGAGGACAGCAGTGTTCCGATGTTCAAATGTCCACGCTGTCAGGGAAATTCCCCCCTCGACCGCTATGAGGAGCTGAACAGGGTTTGTCCGAACTGTAATTATCACGGCAGACTTTCAGCTCCGCAAAGAATAGCCATTACGGCAGACAAAGACAGCTTCTGTGAATTTGATTCCGATATGATAAGCTGTGACCCGATAGACTTTCCGGATTATCCCGAAAAACAGGAGGAAATTCGTGAATCAACCGGACTGAAAGATGCTGTTATTACCGGTACGGCTGAAATTCGGGGAATAAAGACAGTCATAGGAGTTATGGATTCACGCTACATGATGGCATCTATGGGAAGCGTAGTCGGCGAAAAAATAACCCGTGCCTTTGAATACGCAACCGATAACGGACTTCCGGTAATTATGTTTACAGCTTCGGGCGGTGCACGTATGCAGGAGGGAATAGTTTCCCTTATGCAGATGGCAAAAACATCGGGTGCAGTAAAACGTCACAGCGACAACGGCGGATTATATATTACAGTTCTTACCGACCCTACCACCGGCGGAGTTACGGCGAGCTTTGCGTCTCTGGGCGATATTATCATAGCAGAGCCGAAAATTCTTATAGGATTCGCAGGAAGACGTGTTATTGAAAGTACCATGCGTCAGAGACTTCCGGAAGATTTTCAGCTTGCGGAATTTATGCAGGATAAGGGATTCATTGACATGATTGTTGAACGGCGCAGAATGAGAAGTACACTCGCTCATCTTCTGGCACTTCACGGATTCGGGGAAAAGGGGGTCTGAATTTTGGAAAACAATAAAACTGCATGGGAACGGCTTTCGCTTGTCCACACAAAAGGCAGACCGACTATACGGGATTATATACCTCTTATTTTTACGGATTTCTATGAACTGCACGGCGACCGGTATTTCGGCGATGACCATGCTGTTATGGGAGGAATTGCCCGTCTTGACGGCAGACCGGTTACAGTTATTGCACAGGTCAAAGGAAGAAATATAAACGAAAACAAGGACTGTAATTTCGCTATGCCTTTGCCGGAGGGCTACAGAAAAGCTCTCAGGCTTGCAAAACAGGCGGAAAAATTTCATCGCCCTGTTATATGCTTTATCGATACCCCCGGAGCAAATGCCGGAATGGCAGCGGAAGAACGTGGTCAGGGAGAAGCTATCGCCCGTAATATCGCAGAATTTATGACGCTCCGCACACCTATAATATCAGTGGTTCTCGGCGAGGGCGGAAGCGGAGGCGCACTTGCACTCGGTGTATGCGATGAGCTTGCAATGCTCGAAAATGCACAGTATTCCGTTGTGTCTCCACGTGGATTTGCAAGTATTCTCTGGAAAGATGCTTCCCGTGAGGAAGAAGCCTGCAATATCATGCAGGTTACGGCAGACGATATGGTCAGACTCGGCGTTGCAGAGACAGTTATTGAAGAACCTCTCGGCGGTGCACATAACGATTTATACAAAATTTCGGAAAATATAAAGGAATATTTGTCACTCAAAATCAAAGAAAAATGCCAAAAAGGTATTGACGAATTGCTAAAAGAACGCTATACTAAGTTTAGAAAGATTGGCGAGTTCATGGAATAAGCCAGTTTGTTCAAATATCCTAAAGAATAAATTGAATCGGAGGAAAAAATTATGGTATTTGACAAGGTTAAAGAAATTATTATCGAACAGCTTGACGTTGAGGAAGACGCTGTTACACCAGAGGCTAATATTCAGGACGACCTCGGCGCAGATTCACTTGACATTGTTGACCTTATTCAGACAATCGAGGACGAGTATGATATTACTATTCCGGACGAAGCTGTTGAGGAAATCAAGGTTGTAGGCGACATAGTTTCATATATCGAGAAAAATACAGACGCTGAATAATCAGGAGTTACGGATTTTTTGTCCGGCTCTCAACCTGTATCTGCGGATATTCCGTAGATACAGGTTTTTATTATTATGTTAGCAATGACTAATTAAGTGTCCTTGCAATTTCAGCCGTTTTGTGATATAATAAATTTGTAGTGCTGTATTTCAGGAGGTTATGTTAATGATTAAAAAAATTACTGTCATTACCGGTCATTACGGTACAGGAAAAACCAATTTTTCAGTGAATCTTGCACTGAACGCCTCTCGGAACGGTGAAAAAATCACCGTTGTTGACCTCGACCTTGTGAACCCTTATTTCCGTACAGCTGATTTCAGGGAGCTTTTCGCTGAAAATTCAATTGAACTCATCGCTCCCGATTTTGCAAACAGTAATCTTGATGTTCCGTCTGTACAGTTCGACCTCGGATACCTTGCCGGTCAGGACAGAAAACTGATAATCGATGTCGGCGGTGATGATGCCGGTGCGTTCGCTCTCGGAAGATTTGCGGATTCGCTCAATGCGTACAATACCGAACTTGATATGTTGTATATCATAAATCAGAGACGTAATCTCACGGAAAATTCCGATGATGCCGTTTCTCTCATGTATGAGATTGAAACAGCTTCCCGAATGAAACATACTGCAATTGTGAACAATACCAATCTCGGCTATGAGACAACAGCTGAGATTATTATGCAGTCATCTGATTTTGCGAGGGAAGTTTCCTCACAAACCGGACTTCCGCTCCGCTGGACAACCTGTCCGGCAGAACTGGCAGAAAAACTCAGTATTCCGGATATTTTTCCCGTGAATATCTACGTCAGACCGTTATGGTGCATTTGATTAATTATAAAATTCCGTAAAAAAATAAATACTGATTTTATAAAAATGAAAAGGAGGTGTCAAGAATGGCAAAAATGACTGTTATTACTGAAAGATGTAAGGGCTGTGGTCTCTGTGCCGATGCCTGTCCTAAAAAAATTGTCGCTCTCCAGAAAGAGAAACGCAATAAAAAAGGCTATTTTTACGCTGTCTGCACAAGTCAGGAATCATGTATAAGCTGTGCAATGTGTGCCACCATGTGTCCCGACTGTGCTATTATAATTGAAAAATAATTCAAAAATATCGAAAGGAGCTGTAAAAGCTTTGGAAAGAAATCTCATGAAAGGCAATGAAGCCATTGCCGAAGCCGCTATCCGTGCCGGCTGTAAATGCTTCTTCGGATACCCTATCACTCCGCAGACAGAACTTGCCGCATATATGGCGAAGCGTATGCACAAGGCAGGAGGCGTATTTCTTCAGGCGGAATCCGAAATCGCCGCAATAAATATGGTTCTTGGTGCTGCCTCTACCGGAGTACGTGCAATGACATCTTCATCATCTCCGGGACTTTCCCTTAAAAGCGAGGGAATCTCATACATAGCCGGTTCAGATGTTCCTGCCGTTATCATCAACGTTCAGCGTGGAGGTCCGGGACTTGGCGGAATCCAGCCGTCTCAGGCGGATTACTGGCAGGCTACAAAAGCCCTCGGACACGGCGACTTTCATCTTCTCGTATTTGCACCAGCATCTGTTCAGGAAATGGTTGATATGGTTGTCAAAGCATTCGACAAGGCTGACGAATACCGTATGCCGGCTATGATTCTCGCCGACGGTCTGCTCGGTCAGATGATGGAGCCTGTATCGTTCCCTGAAATAAATCCCGATGCTCACGATAAAAACGGCTGGGCTGCAAACGGTCACGGAAACAAGCGTGAACATCATATTATCAATTCCCTCTATCTCAAGCCCGATGAACTTGAAAATTCCGTTACGGAACGTTTCGCAAGATATGACATGATAAAGGAAAAAGAAACCGATGCAGAACTCTATCTTACCGAGGACTGCGATATTCTTCTGTGTGCATTCGGAGCAACGGCACGTGTTGTAAAATCCGCCGTGAACGAGGCAAGAATGCAGGGAATAAAAGCCGGTATGTTCCGCCCGAAAACTCTCTGGCCGTTCCCTGTAAAAGAAATAAATAAGGCTTCCGAAAATGCCAGAATGCTCCTTAGCGTTGAAATGTCAATGGGTCAGATGATAGACGATATAAAGCTCGCCATAAACTGCTCGAAGCCTGTGGGATTCTACGGACGTACAGGCGGTGTTATTCCTACCCCTGCCGAGGTGCTGGCAGAAATCAAAAAAGCCGGAGGTGCTGAATAATGGCTGTTGTATTTGAAAGACCAAAGGCACTTATTGATGTGCCGACACATTACTGTCCCGGCTGTACTCATGGTATAGTTCACCGCCTTGTCGCCGAGGTAATCGACGAAATGGGTATCGAGGGCGAAACAATCGGAATCTGTCCTGTAGGCTGTTCCGTTATGGCTTACGATTATTTCGGCTGTGATATGATTGAAGCTCCACACGGACGAGCTCCGGCTGTTGCAACAGGCGTAAAAAGAACGAATCCGGATAAATTCGTTTTTACATATCAGGGTGACGGCGACCTTGCGGCTATCGGTACTGCCGAAACCGTCCACGCTGCAACAAGAGGCGAAAATATCGTAATTATATTTATAAACAATACAATTTACGGAATGACAGGCGGTCAGATGGCACCCACAACTCTTCCGGGACAGATTACGCAGACCACACCTTTCGGACGTGATACACAGCTTGCCGGATTCCCTGTAAGAGTATGTGAAATGCTTTCCACGCTCACAGGAACGGCATACGCTCACCGTGTTTCAGTTGACAGTGTTCCGCACGTCCGTGAAACAAAAAAGGCCATACGCAAGGCTTTTGAGATACAGAAAGCAAAAAAAGGATTCTCAATTATCGAGATACTTTCGACGTGTCCGACAAACTGGGGACTTACTCCGTCCGAAGCTATAAAGCGTCTCCGTGACGAAATGATTCCCTATTATCCGCTCGGCGTATACAAGGATACAACAGAGGAGGGCAATAAATAATGGCTGCTACTGAAATTCTTCTCGCCGGATTCGGCGGACAGGGCGTACTTTTTGCCGGAAAGATACTCGCATACTGCGGACTTATGGACAGCAAGGAACTTACATGGCTTCCGTCATACGGTCCGGAAATGCGTGGAGGTACGGCAAACTGTTCCGTATGTATTTCTGACGAGCCTATAGGCTCTCCGCTGGTGCTTGCTCCTGATATTCTTATTGCCATGAATCAGCCGTCATTTGATAAATTTGTAAATGATGTCAAATCAGGCGGTAAAGTTTTCTATGACAGCACTCTTATTGAATCCGAATGCACACGCACCGATATTGAAATATTCCCGATTCCGTCATCACAGCTTGCCGATGACAACGGTCTGAAAGGCGGTTCAAATATTATTCTTCTCGGCAAGGTTATCAAGGAAACAGGAATATTCACTCTTGATACTATGAAAAAGGGTATCGAAAAAGTTGTTCCGCCGTCAAAGGCACATCTTATTGAAAACAATTTCAAGGCGATTGAGCTTGGAATGAATAACTAAAAATAAAAATCTGTATGGATTTGAAATAAATCCATACAGACTTTTTTTGTTGTTTTTAATTACAGCAGATAATATTCGCCGTCTATCTGATAAATGCGTAAAATAATCGGTTCTGCGTGATTTGTGAACTGATATACGCCGTCTGCAAGCTGATACGTAGTATATCCGCCGATTTCAACGACTTTTTTTGATGTCACTTTTTCAAGGGTTTTCGTACCGGCAATTTCGGCGATAACGGAATCTGTATAATCAAAATGTGACTGTGCGGTTTCCGAATCCGGTTCAAAACAGTTTGAAATATCAATATAGTCAATGCTGAATCCCTCGCCGAGCATTTCCTGAAGCGATTTATAATAACTGCTGATATACTCATCAGCAGAGTCAAATCCGGAGTTTGAGGCGGTATATTCCAGATATTCCGGATAGAACAAATTTTTTATATATTCCGGATTGTTTTCGTTAAGACCGGTTATATATTCGTCAATCTTGTAGATTTCGTTATAGTCGCTGAAATATCGGCTATCGAAGCATATCGTATTATGCAGGTTGGAATCGGTTTCGGGACGGAGTTCAGTTACTTTTGAACCGTATGGCATATCTTCTTCCGCAACGTTGTAATTGTCGGGTATATCCTGACCGTCGACAATATTTGCACCGCTGAAATCCTCCTTTCCACTGCATGAAGCCGCAGAAAGTATCATGGTACAAGCCGCAAGGGCTGAAATAAATCTTTTGTTTCCCTTGAAAATTTCCATAAAAGCTCCTTATCCGATTATCCGAATGTATAGTAAACGCCGTCCTTAAGACCGAACAGTATTCCCATATCGTTGAGGATTTTATGTTCCTCGCCGTCTTCTCCCTCTGCTATGATATAGAATGTAACGTATTCGAGATTTTCCATATCGTCGGATACTGTCTGATAATAGTCCATGTCGAAAATCTCGTCAAGATAGCTGAAAAATTCTTTTTTGCGGTCTTCTATTGTCTCGCCCTCATCGAGTTCCGGACGTTCCGCACGGATACGGGTGATAGTGAAATCGCCGGTATATGTTTCGCCATCCTGAGTGTTGGAAAGTTCATACATCATATTCGTTCGGATACTATTGCACGCAGAATTGAATGAATTTTTAAGGTCATATTTCTCGCCGTTCTCAAGAGATGCGGAATATTCGTTTACGAGATATTCATTATAGCGTTCCGCATAGTTGGGATACAGAATGTTTTTATATCCCTCGAAATCATCGTTCTGGAAAGTCATGAAATAATTTTCGAGAGTATGCATTAATTCCGTGGGAATATCGGAATCATCATAATATAATTTTATTCCGGTATCGCTTACACGGTATTCGCCGAGGTCAAATTCGTCGCTGTCCTCCTCCGGAGAAACAACATCGCCGACGCCGTTCTGATTTGATGTGTTTCCGTCTGACTGATTTGTTCCGGAATCAGATGAGCTTTCTGATTTTGATTTATCCCCACATGAAGCCAGACATAACATACAGCAGACGGAAGCAAGAACAGCGGTTATTTTTTTTATAGTCATAGAAACTCCTTTTAGATATATTTCAGTTTTACATTTCTGAGTATATATCTTAAAAATCCTGAAATTATGATTTAAAGATGAAAACTTGGTGAAAATCCGAATACGTCGCTGTTATTATAATTTTTAATTCTTGGCACGTAATTTCGCACGCTGTGTATTGCTGAGAACTCTTTTTCTTATGCGGAGACTTTCCGGAGTAACTTCAAGCAGTTCATCATCGGCAAGAAATTCAAGGCAGTCCTCAAGGCTGAGAATACGGTGCGGAACAAGACGGAGAGCGTCATCACTTCCGCTTGCACGAGTATTTGTGAGATGTTTTCTCTTGCATACGTTTACAACAAGGTCATCGCTCTTAGGAGATGCACCTACAATCATTCCCTCGTATACCTGAGTTCCGGCAGGAATGAAAAGCTGTCCTCTCTCCTGAGCGTTGAAAAGTCCGTAGGTAACGGCTTCGCCTGTTTCAAACGATACGAGAGAACCGGTTTTTCTGCGGTCAATATCGCCCTTGTATGGCTGATAATCTTCAAAAACATGGCTCATTATTCCTTCGCCCTTTGTATCTGTGAGAAATTCGCTCTTGTAGCCGAAAAGTCCACGTGCCGGAATAAGAAATTCTATACGCATACGGCTTCCCTGCGGGTGCATTGAGACGAGTTCGCCTTTACGGCTTCCCATTTTTTCCATTACAGAACCGACACAGTCTTCCGGAACGTCAATAACAAGGCGTTCAATCGGTTCGAGTTTACGTCCGTCCTCTCCCTCCTTAAAGAGAACACGTGGAGTTGAAACGGCAAGTTCATAACCCTCACGGCGCATATTTTCGATAAGGATAGAAAGGTGCATTTCTCCACGTCCTGCAACACGGAAAGAGTCGGTTGACTCTGTCAGCGTAACACGGAGCGAAACGTCTTTCAGGAGTTCTTTCATAAGTCTTTCACGCAGCTGGCGTGATGTGACAAATTTTCCCTCACGACCGGCAAACGGGGAATCATTTACGGAAAAAGTCATTTCAACGGTCGGCTCGCTGATTTTCACAAACGGAAGCGGTTCGGGAGTATCAACCGCACAGATAGTATCGCCGATAGTGATTCCGTCGATTCCGGAAATCCACACAATATCGCCCATCTGAGCAGATTCCACAGGAACACGCTGTAATCCCTGAATCTGGAGAAGTGAGACGATTTTAGCATTATAATTTTTCTTTGAACCGGTATAATCACATACAGAAATCTGCTGATTGACTTTGATATTTCCACGGACGATACGACCGATTCCGATACGTCCCACATAGTCATTGTAGTCGATAGAGGAAATAAGCATCTGTAACGGTTCATTTTCATCGCCTTTCGGGGGTTCGATATAGTCAATAATGGTATCGAACAGCGGTTTGAGGTCTGTTCCGGTTTCGTACTGGCTGAGTGAAGCAGTTCCGCTTCTGCCGGAGCAGAAAAGAATAGGGGATTCAAGCTGTTCATCGCTTGCGTCGAGGTCAAGGAGAAGCTCAAGAACCTCATCGCCGATTTCGTCAAGGCGTGCGTCCGGACGGTCGATTTTATTCACAACGACAATAATCTTATGACCCATTTCAAGAGCCTTTGAAAGTACAAATCTTGTCTGAGGCATAGGGCCTTCGGCGGCATCTACAAGAAGAAGTACGCCGTCAACCATTTCGAGAACACGCTCAACCTCACCTCCGAAATCGGCATGACCGGGAGTATCAATGATATTTATTTTTATTCCGTTATACATAACCGAAGTATTTTTTGCAAGAATTGTGATACCACGTTCACGCTCTATATCATTTGAATCCATAACACGTTCTGCGACATTCTGATTCTCTCGGAATACACCGCCCTGTTTGAGCATTTCATCAACGAGAGTAGTTTTTCCGTGGTCAACGTGGGCAATAATAGCGATATTTCTTAAATCTTCTCTAATCATTTGTTTTCCTCTCCGATTTTATTTTAATTTTTTTGTTCTGTTGCAGAAGTAATATTTTTTCTGCACAATCGGCTGTAATTTCCGTGCAAATCCGCTTTTTTTCCGGACATAAAAAAATCCGCCTGACAAAACAGCGGAATCAATAAGGTTATTAAAGAAACTGGTGGGAGAGGATGGATTCGGACCATCGAAGCTGAAAAGCAACAGATTTACAGTCTGCCCCCTTTGGCCACTCGGGAACTCTCCCGTACAATTTCATATTATTTACCGGACGAAGCCGATAAAATGGAGCTGGTGGACGGACTCGAACCCCCGACCTGCTGATTACAAATCAGCTGCTCTACCAACTGAGCTACACCAGCGAAAATATCAACTTAACTCAACGATGTATATTATATCATACTTTTTTCGATTTGTCAAGTGTTTTCTGAAAATTTTTTCAAAAAATTTTTTTCAGGATATGGTCGAGGCGACAGGACTCGAACCTGCGGCATCTTGGTCCCAAACCAAGCACTCTACCAAACTGAGCTACGCCTCGGACGTTATTTATCTGCCCATTTATCCCTGCCCGTGACGGCTATTATATTATAGCAGATAATTTCCGGATTGTCAATAGCAAAATCAGAAATTTGTCGGAATGAACAAAAATGAATCGTATTTTGATATAATTTAACCATATTTCACAAAAATTCCGTTCCGGCATAAATCTGCCGGAACGGAATGATTTGTATCGAATTATTCTTCTGTTTTTTCTTCTTCCGTTTCTGTGTTTTCGGAATCTTCAACAACAACTTCGACAGAAGCGGATTTTTCGGCTTCATCTGCTATTTCTTCTGTAGTTTCTGTAGGTTCTGCCTCATTAATATCGTATTCGATTGGTTCATCAGTATCATCATACGGGTCGAGGTAATCAAATTCATCTTCATCAAAATCGGTTACAGATTTTGATTTGTTGAACAGCTTGCTGATAACTACACCTGCAGCAACAGCAGCACCTGTAACGAGCATACCGGCTAAAAACTTATTCATTATAAAAATCCTCTTTTCTCCGCAGGAAATCTGGTATTACCGTGACGCCTGCGACCGTCCCCGATAATCGTAAGACTATTATAACACATAATTTTATAGATTTCAAGTGTTTACATATTATTTGTTGAAAACATCAAAATTGACATGGCGGAAATTGGTGCAGTTTCACAACGGAGTATTCTTTTTCCGAGCCATACACGCTGAGCGTCTATTGAAACGGCTTGCTGAACCTCCGAAAAATCGAAACCACCCTCACTTCCGACGAGCAGACCGACGGATTTCGCACCGGAAAGATTAACCTGAGAAAAAGGCATACCGCCTTCACCCTCATAAAGAATAATATTCTTGTCGAGTGTTTTCATTATTTCAAGAGCTTTGCTGTAACTGACAATTCCGGTGATTTCGGGAATTATTCCACGTCCCGACTGCTTTGCTGCTTCGGCGGAAATTTTATTCAGCCGAGGGAGTTTTTTTGAAAAATCCTTTTCGGTCGGACGTGAAACACATCGGCGTGTAATTACGGGGACAATACGTGATACACCGAGTTCAACTGATTTCTGTATGATAAACTCAAGCTTGTCCAGTTTTGGGACAGCCTGAAAGAGCGTGACATTGATTGACGGCTCGGCTTTGCAGGGAAACTTTTCGATAAGGTCAAGAAATACGGAATCTTCGGTAATCCGGCGTACAGTGCATATGTAGTCGATTCTGTCACAGCATACAGTCAGGGATTCGCCGGTTTTCATGCGGAGAGAACGCCCGATATGACGTGCATCATCTCCGGTAAGAATTATATTGTTTTCGTTTATCTGTTCTGTAAAGAATCTGGGCATACGGTCACCTCGTTCACACTCATACATATAATTATATCACAGATATATGTATATTGTCAACCCATGAACAAGCATTTTTATAAAATCAGATTTTCGCATAAATTTTTTCGTAAAAATTGGAACTTATCACAAATTCGACTATGTATATAAAGTTTTTAAAAAAATCTATTGACAAATTTTGCATAATGTGATATAATAGTAGTATCAAAAAAGGAGGAATTTTCATGAAGAAATTTTTAACTGGTCTGCTTGCTTCAATAGTTACATTAACAACGGCGGTTGCAGGTGTTACGTCAGCGGTGGGTTACAATCCTAACAAAGACCCGAACGGCGACGGTGTAATAACTGTTGCTGATGCCACGTGTATTTATCAGTGCTTGGGTGGTAAGTATAAGCCATTGGATTTAACACAGCTTGATGTTGATGATAATGCAGTTGTTAGTGATGTCGATGCTATGTATATTCTTATGCACGATGCTGGTGTGTTAAGTACTTCACTTACGGAAACAGACAGTATGAATGCCGTTTCAGCTTCACAAATCACCAGGTCTTATTCTGTTTATAATGCAAAGACAGGAGCATATAAGAGAGAATATTCTCTCTCGGTTACGGGTAGTGACAGTACTGTTTCAACAAACTCTATTATTGGTGATAGTTATGACTATGAGAAAAACTATGAAAACAGAGGAACGGCTAAAATAATATGCAGTGAACATGGTGCTGGTTATAGAGGAACTGGATTTGTTGTTGATAAACATACAATCGCTACAGCAGCTCATGTTGTTTATAACGGAAATAGACATGGTTCCTGGAAATTTGATAACATTTTACTGTTTGATGCAGATGAAAATCCCGTTTCATTTACACCAGTTGAGTGTCATATTCCAAACTTATATATGAGCAATACTTCAAATAAAGATTATGATTATGCCCTTATAACGGTTAAGGAAGATTTGTCAAAATATATGTCGTTCAATCTCGGTATGATTACAGACGAAGCAGCACGTATTTCAATTCAAACTGTTGGTTTCCCAGGAAGTAATGGTGAAACTACCTATAATGATTATAGTACACATAAGGAAATGCTGACAGAAGGCTCAGTTATATCAGTTGATGATAAAGTTTTTTACCATTCGGCAGATACACTTGGCGGAAACAGTGGCGGACCTGTTTTTCTAACCGAAGAGGTAAATGGAAAAATGTATAATACTGTTGTTGGAATCCATGTTGCTGGTGCATCTACTCAAAATATCAGTGTAAGACTTACACCGGAAGTCTTGAAATTCTTAGCTGGTAATACGAATATTCAATATTAATCGGTTGATTATAAGGAGGGTTTTTCATGAAAAAATCTAAAATCTTTTCATTGGCTTTAATGGCAGGTCTTGCTGTTTCCTCTGTTGTTCCGCTCGCTTCTGATGCTATTTATTTGGCTCAGGATTCAAACAGTTCAGCGTTTGATTTCCTTAACAATGAGGAGAAATATGTAAAACTTGATGGTAAGCACAAAGAGTTTTGTGATTTTCTTAATTTCTATATGTTTGATGATGAACAGATTGCGAAAGCTGATGTTTACGCTGTTAAGGGGCGTGCTTCTGTTTTCAAAGTTATTCCGCTTAATGGGTATGATTTTGACGAAACCTGTGCTGTTTTCAATCTGACTGAGGGTACAACGGAAGAGCAGGTAAACACGCTTCTTAGTGAAAAGTTCAATCCTGACTTTAAAATAGAGAAATATTATTATAACCCGGATTATGAGTATAAAATCGAGAATAACTTCAAGGAAGTATGTAAAGTTTTGAAAGAAGAAAATCTCATCGACAGCTTTGTAATTCCGGGCGGATACTTTGAGCTTGTAGAGTATTATACAGGTTCAGGGGATTATATGCTTTCTTACTATCTTTCCGACGATGAATATGAAATGTTAAATGAGTATGTGACCGAAAACAATATTGGTGATTTGATATCAGATGAACGGTCTACAAACAGCTATTCAAGTTTTTATCTTGATACTGACGATTTAGAAACTACTGAGGAAATTTTCGATGTTGCAGTTGGAATTTATGAGACTTTAGGTCTTTATCCGGATTATACAAGTCCAGAAGTAGCTCCCAATATTGTACAAGAATGTTTGATTGATGTTTTTGATGCTGTTGACGGCGATGCAAACTGCGACGGCAAACTTTCAATAGCCGATGCAACTCTTATTCTGCAATATATCGGAAATTCCGATAAATACAGCCTGTCTCCGCAGGGAGCATTCAACGCCGATGTAACCGGAGATTATGACGGTATTTCAGCCGCTGATGCTGTTGCAATTCAGATGTTTGAAACAAATATAATTAGCGAACTCGGTTAATTATATCATAAAATAAAATTATACAGCGGTATTGATTCAGATACCGCTGTATTTGTTTTGTACGGAAATATGTTCCGGAACTGTGCAATTTTTGACAATTCAGCCAAAAATTATAATGCTTTCCGTTTGTATACAAAATGTTCACAAATCAGGGAAATTCATATGATATAATATAATTATAATTTTAATAACCGGCAGAATTGCGTCAGGATTCTGCTGAAAATTTTGCGGAAGGATTGATTATTCTATGAAGTTTACTAAAAAAATTGCGGCGGCAGCAATGTCATCAGTAATTGCTGTATCTTCTGTTCCTGCGGCTGTAATGAATGCCTCGGCAGCTGACCATAATTATATGGAAGCTCTTGCCATGTCACTCTATTTCTTTGATTCCAATGCCTGCGGTTCTGGAATTACCGGCGGTCCTCTTACGTGGCGTGGAGACTGTCATACATACGATGCGGAAGCATCTGTGGGCTCTCTCAGTGGTTCTCTTAAGTCAGTCGTTGACCCAGACGGCGACGGAAAAATTGATGTTTCCGGTGGCTGGCATGATGCCGGAGACCATATAAAATTCAATCTTACAATAGGATTTGCACTTTCAAGCCTTGGTATGTCCGAATACTTCAACGAGGGTGTATACGAAAAAGCAAACGCCCGTGACCATCTTGAATACGAAATGCGCTGGGGTGCTGATTACCTCATGAAAACAACGTTCCTTGATGATTCCGGAAACGTTGCCGCTATTGCTCACGTTGTAGCAGACGGCGGAGCTGACCACGCAATCTGGACATCTCCGGAAGTTCAGACATATGACCGTCCGGTTTACTGGCTTACTGCATCGTCTAATAACTCGGCTGTATGCGGTGAAATGGCAAGCGGACTTCTCGGTGCTGCGTATGTGTTCAAGGATTCCGACCCGTCGTATTCTGCCGAATGTATAAAATATGCAAAGGCACTTATTGATTTCGGTACAAAGCATACCGGAAACGAAACGGGCGGTATCGGCGGATTCTATGGTACTGATTCCATGTATCAGGACGAGATGGCACTTGCTTCTGCATGGCTTTATATTCTCGGCGAGGGAAGCAAGCCGACACTTACTCCAAATTCCGGACAGTATAACGGAATATATGACTATTATCTCTACAGCTGGGATAAGGTATGGCAGGGATATGCTGCTTTGATGTATAAGGCTACAGGCGACAGCGTTTTTGCTTCTGAACTCCAGTTTGAACTTAACAATCAGGGCGGACTTAGCGAGGGTACTTATAACGCCAACGGCTGGGGAGCATCACGCTATAACTGTGCAAAGCAGATGAATGCGTATCTTATTGCTGACGGAAATGCAGATTCCAGCTATGCCAAGGGTGCAAAATATCAGATGGATTATATTCTTGGCGATAACAGTTATAATTACAGCTTCCTGCTCGGATTCGGCGACAAGTGGCCTACACATATACATCACCGTGCGGCAAATCCGGGAGAAAACGGACAGACATCGGCAGCAAATCCGGAAGCAAAATATACCAACTATGGTATGCTTGTGGGAGGACCGGACAGTGGCGGATATGAAGACCATGCAGACCGCTATCAGTATACCGAGGGCGCACTCGATTACAACGGCTGTTTTGCTATTGCCTGTGCATTCGCTGCCAATATGTACGGCGGTGATTCATCGGAATTTGATTCCGTAAAGGCAAGTGCATCTGAAATAAACGAGAATTTCAAATTTGCAGATGATTCCGCAAAGCCCGACCCCGTTCCGGAAACTACTACAGCTCCTCCGGAAACTACCGAATCAACCACAACAACTGAAACAACTACAGAAATAATCACAACAACCGAAACAACTGCTGTTACAGAAGCAGTCACCACTACTCAGGGACAGTCCGGAGAAACAACAACAGCACCGTCAGGCGGTACATCTGTTTATTACGGTGATGCAAACTGCGACGGTATAATATCGGTAGCCGATGCAACTCTTATTCTGCAGTACTGCGGAAATAAGGATAAATATAGTATCACAGAGCAGGGCAAAATCAATGCCGATGTTGACGGAACAGCCGGTATTTCTGCGGTTGACGCTCTGATAATCCAGCAGGTAGATGCAGGTATTTACAAGGCTGAAGAGCTTCCGCTTAATAATAATTAATCCGAATCATTATTAATCCTCTGTCTTTACGGACAGGGGATTGATTCTGAAATATAAAATCATTTTATTTATTAATATAAGTTTAAAATTAAATTTGCGGAATCTGATTTTTTCTTGTTAATCTGCATAAATCATGACAAATGTTTTCGTTTAATAGGTAGAATATAGGATTTTGACCTCGTTTTAATTAAATTGTAATTACTATGTAATCGATTTGTAACCCAAAATATTAAGAAACTGTGTATAATATATGTACAACGTATTATAGGCGTACTTATATGAAAGAAGTGTGATAAAATGAAATTTAAAAAAATTAAATCCGCTGTTCTCAGCGGTATGATTGCAGCTGCATCTGTTGCAGGTTCATTTTCCGCTGTTACTCCCTCTCTCAATTCAGTAGCAGCCGGTTCAGATAACTATGCAAAACTGCTTCAGTATTCCCTCTATTTTTATGATGCGAATATGTGCGGAGATAAGGCAGGTTCTACATCTGCTCTGACATGGCGTGGTGATTGCCATACTTCCGATGAAGTTACCGGCGGTTTCCATGATGCCGGCGACCATGCAATGTTCGGACTTCCGCAGGGTTATACCGCTTCCGTTCTCGGCTGGGGATATTATGAGTTCAAAGATGCTTACAATGCAACCGGTCAGGCTGAACACCTTAAGGTCATTACAGATTATTTCTGCGATTTCTTCAAGAAATCCACAAAACTCAACGGCGACACCGTTTCAAGTTTCCTCTATCAGAAAGAGGACGGAGACGTTGACCACTCTTACTGGGGTCCTCCGGAAAATCAGAACAGTTCCAGAAAAATGTACTGGACTTCCAGCGGTGCAAGCGATATTGCCGCAGATTATGCTGCCGCCCTTGCTCTCAACTACATAAACTTCGGCAATGCCGAGGATTTGAAATACGCCGAGGCACTTTACAAGTTCTCCACACAGTACAATCAGGTCGCAACCGACGGTCCTAACGGATTCTATACTTCGTCGAGCTGTGTTGACGAACAGGCTAACGCTGCCGGCTGGCTCTATATCGCAACAGGCAACGAATCATATAAAAACGACTGCGCAAGCAAACAGACACAGTATCTCGGCTGGATTGACGGCTGGGATAACAGAGGTCTCGGCGCTGCCTGCGTATACGCCCACATCACCGGAAACTGGAACAAGGTAAACCAGTATATTCAGGAATCCACATCATCAAAGACTCAGAACGGCTATTATTTCCTCGATAAGTGGGGCAGTGCAAGAATTAACGGTTCTATGCAGTTTACCGCACTTGTTGCCTCCAAGAACTCAAATGCCGATTTCCTTGACTGGACAAAAGGTCAGATGTCATATCTCACCGGAAACAATCCGTCAAATACCTGCTTTATCGTAGGTTTTGCAGACAATTCCGCAAAGAATCCGCATCACAGAGCCGCTTCCGGATATAATTCATATGACGACTTCAACGGCGAAGCACACCCGCAGTCTATCAGTCCGAACGGTCACAGCCTTATCGGTGCACTCGTAGGCGGTCCGACCGATTCAAACGGTTCTTACGTTGACGATATGAACGATTATGTATGCAATGAGGTTGCTCTCGACTATAATGCAGGTTTCGTAGGTGCGGCAGCCGGTCTTTATGAGTTCACAAATTCCGGTTCTACAGTATCAAGCATTACAGGCGTTGACAAAATTTACAACGGCACGGTTTCTGGAAATCCCGTTGTAACAACTCCGCCGGTAACAACTCCGAGCCAGCCTTCCTCAAACGGCAAGTATAAGGTTGACTACAAAAAGAAGATTGTTTACAGTCAGCTTCCCGAAGATGACAAGATGATTTCATTCAACTGGAGCGATTTTAATGTAAATTTCAACGAAAAAGTAGAAAAGGTTGTTGTAAATATTTCTGCAAACGGAAACATAGGCAAATGGCAGGGTGCTTTCGGTTCGACAACTTCCGTTTCGCCCGATTACTGGACACAGTCCGCAGAAATGGAACAGACATTCAGCGGAAACAGTGCTTCTATTACATGGGAAGTTCCGTCCTCGACTGCAAGCACGCTCAAAACTCTTGACGGCGAACTTAAATTCGGCGTATGGTGGATTGACTGCGGAGAATTTACAATTGATTCTATCGAGGTAATCACAGATGCCGCATCATCTGCACCGGTAACGCCTCCTGTTACAAATCCCCCTGTGACTAATCCACCGGTAACAAATCCTCCGTCCACAACAACTAATAAGCCCTCATCAGGAAATGATGTTGTTCTTACTCCCTCTGATATGACGGTAGGCACAGAAAAGGGCGATGACGGCGAAATGAATAATTATGCTGAATTCAGTCCGCAGGGTGCAAAATCAGCTACACTTTACTATAAAGTAAATTCAAGCGATAACAATACATCGGGTGCATTCGGTACATGGACAGGTAAATGGGAGCAGACAGATTTTGAAAATATTTCTGTTCCGTCCGATAAGGTCGTTGCTGTTGACTATACTATTCCGTCAAATGTAGGTGCAACTGTAAAGGCAATGGTTTTCTGGCCTCACGGAAATGATGTAACTATTGAAAAAGTAGTTCTTCACATGGGAGATTCAAGCACACCTGTTGTGACAGCTCCTCCTGCAACTACACCGTCACAGAGCGGAAATACAGGTGCGACTCTGTACGGAGATACCAACTGCGACGGCGAAGTTACTGTTGCAGATGCTACACTTCTTCTCCAGTATCTCGGAAACAAAGACAAATATTCAGTTTCCGCAAAAGGTCAGGCAAATGCCGATGTTGACGGCACGGCTGGTCTTTCAGCTATGGACGCTCTTGTAATCCAGCAGGTTGATGCAGGTATTTACAGACAGAATCAGCTGCCGCTGAAATAATTTAAAATAATCAGTCTCCGTATTCTGTACGTAAACAGTATACGGAGATTTTTTTCTTGACAAAATCAATCCGATTGTGTATAATTAGTAAGGAAAAATTTAAATTTCAGGAGTTGAGAAATTTGCCGTTTAATTCGATTTACCAGCTTAACGCCTTGCAGCGTGAACATATCAAGAGCCGTCTTCTTGCCGATGATGCCAATTGTCTGGAAAATGAAAAAAAGCTCCCCATTGAAAATCTTATGATGTACTACCGCTGTGCTATTATGGAGATTGAAACCAAATTCTGCGTGCTTAATGAACAGCTTTCACTCTTAGATGAACGTAATCCCATTGAGAATATAAGAACACGTCTCAAGTCGTGGGACAGCGTTATCAAAAAAATGCGTGACAAGAATCTTCCGCTGACGCTGAGTTCGCTGGAGGAAAATATCCATGATATTGCCGGAGTCCGTGTTATATGCTCGTTTCAGGAAGATATTTACCGTCTCGCCGACAGTTTTTTAAGACAGGACGACATTAAACTCATACGCCGGAAAGATTATATCCGTAATCCTAAACCGAACGGTTACAGAAGTCTGCATCTGATTGTGGAAGTTCCGATATTCCTGAAAGATGAAACAAGATTCATGAAAGCAGAAGTGCAGTTCAGGACGATTGCAATGGATTTCTGGGCAAGTCTGGAACATAAATTACGCTACAAGAAAGATATTCCCGAAGATGCGGCGGAACTTCTTGCCGAGGAACTTCAGGCGTGTTCAGAAATAAGTGCAGACCTCGACAGACGTATGCAGCAAATCAAAAACAAGATGAGCATAGAGTTTTAAAAACACAAAAAAACCTTTGGGAGCTTAATCCCAAAGGTTTTAAATGTTATATTATTCGGATTTTGTTTCTTCTTCCGTTACCGGTTCGGTGGTTTCTTCTTCTGTTGTCTGTTCCGATTCTGATTCCGATGTTCCGGATTCGTCGGATTTATCCGATTTATCTTCTTCCGGTATTTCCTCGGTTGGTTCTTCTTCGGGAGTTTCTTCCGGTTTTTCCTCGATTATATCTTCAACAGTGCTGACGTATGTATATTTATCAATCACTTTTGTTACACAGTCGCTGAACAGGGAATCAAGGTCTTTATAGCCATTTACATAATAATAGCCCGTACTCTTACCGATGAATCCGTCGTATTCGTATTCAAATCTGCATTCTGTGATGGGTCTGACATAATCGGAGAGACTGACGGAGCAAGTTCCGTCCTCCATAATCATAATATCATAGAAACCTGTATAATAGTAATAGCTTACATCGCCGACGGTTACATCATGACTGTTTTTGCCGATATACATATCGTTTTTATATACGAGATACAGATAGTTATGTGTATTTCCGCCGTTTGAGTCTTTCGGGGTAAGGAAGTAATAACCGATAAGCTGAGAGTTCCGGAGCTTGCATTCTTCCTCCCATGTGGAAGCAATTCTTGCATTGAGTACGTCCTGAGCCTGTGAATCCATTTTTGCAAGTGCGTCTTCCGGAATATCCTCCAGCTTTGATACATAGGAAGCAACATTTTCAACAGTATATGTCTTTGATGATGCTGTCGGAACTTTTCCGAATCCGAGGCAGTATTGTTCAAGATTACTATCGCCGTATGTTTCAACGGAAAGCGTTATAGTATCGCCGACACTGAGCCCGCCTGCCCTGTCAAATACATATTTGAGACTCATATTTGTCGGAGTATTTTTTACAGAAGCATATGCATTGGGGGCGATACCCTCAAATACTACATCGATACCCTCAAACGGGTCAAACTCCTCCAGTTCGTCCAGTCCTGTGACCGTGTATGTCTGTGGTTCGCCGACAAGACGGAAATCATAATCGGCAATCATACTCTCATTGATTTCGGCTGTAACTGTTACGGTATCGCCGTTTTTAAGTCCCTCGTCAGGTTCGATTTTATATTTTACAGCGGATTCAAGAACGCTTCGGTTCGGAACAGATTTTGGCTTACTGCTTTTTGGAGCAGATGCAAACATATCCGACATCCATTGATAATCAGAAGGAAGACTTGCAGTTCCGTAGCCGTCATAGCCGTAAAACTTCAGAGCCAGACCGGAAGTTACATCAACATCTGTTTTTTTATTACCGCAGCCTGTAAGACAGAACATAGTTCCCACTGCAAGAGATGCACAGAGAACAGCACTTATTTTTTTCATTAATAAACCAACTCCTTTTTACAGAACAATTATATCACATAATCATCACACAAATGTGAATTTTTTATTAACTATTGGATTTTTCAAAGAAAAAAATTTGCACTATTTTCGGCATAATATGGCATAAATACACATTTTTCAGCATACATTCAGTTTGAAAACAAGTTTTCATCATTCTGAAACTATCTGTATATTTAGGGAATAGACAGGTTGTTTTGTTTGTGCGTAGACGCTTGCGGTTTTGAACAGTTTTGCACCTGTGAAGTCACGCAGTTTTGCTCTTTCATCAAGACCTTTTGCAACAGGCTCATAACCGAATTTTTCAAGAATATATTTTACCATTCTGCCTACAATTTGGCGATTTGTGAAATTGGTCATAGGAAAGGCAGGGGCATTTCCGAATTTGTTCTCAATTTCCTTAACAATTCCACTGATTGCAGGCAAGCCAAGGTTTGATATTACAATCATATTGTTAATATTTTTAGGGTTGCACAGAAAATTGAAAACAGCCTCTGCATCTGTGTTGTTTTTCAATTTTGCAGAATTTTTTTCACAGAAATCCTTATAAGACATCATTTTAATCTCTCCTTTTTGTTACGTATCATTATAATACGTTTTATATTTTCACTTATATTATATCATGGTTAATCGTGCTGGTCAATAGCTTTTTTTGAAATTTTTAGTAAATTTTTTATAAACTTTTATATTCTGCACTTGTTATAATATAAAAAACCTCCGGAATCTGAGTTCCGGAGGTTTTTTATATGTGGATTATTCCGGCAGTTTGTCAATTGCTCCTGCCTCGTATTTGAGTATGGAAAGCGAATCCATTGCCGAAAGACCGTCGCCGGTATTGTGGACATCTGCGTTTGCCTTACCCTGCGGAGTCAAAGAATATTTATCTTTATTTCCGAGATACTGGAGAAGAAGCGTTGAATCCGCAACGCTGATTTCACCGTCACAGTTTACATCGCCGTACATTGATACTTCTCCTGCCGGTTCATCGTCTGCTGATGTTGTCGGCGGAATTTCCGGTTTTTCTGTAGTTGCAGGCGGAATATCGGGAATATCATATCCTTCGATAATTGAGTAGAACGCCGGTTTAGCCTTATATTCGGAATCAAAGAGAAGAGGATATTTATTTGCTCTCCAGCTTGCATCGTCGGTGATTCCCCAGACAATAACAGCTGAGATATTATCCTTATGTGCGTAAATGGAATCCCATATTCCTTTATAGTAATCTGCCTGCACCTTGAAATCTGCTTCTGTAGGATTTTCCGGAGTTGTCGCATCGAGTTCGGTTACCTGAATATCAAGTCCGAGTGCACTGTATTTATCAAGAGCTTTGTTATAGGCGTTCACGGACGGGAAAGCAGCGTCAAGGCTCTGACGTGCATCAAGATGAGACTGCATACCGATTCCGTCAATAAGATTTTTTTCCTTGAGACTTTCAGCCATTTTAACGATTGCGTTCAGCTTGCCGTCCATATATTCGTTATAGTCGTTGTAATAGAGTTTACAGCCCTCCGGAGCGTATTTTCTTGCAAATTCAAAAGCTGGTTCGATAAATGAATTATCGCCGAAAACCTGTACCCATGCCGATTTTGCAGAACCGTTGCTTCCCTGTTCGCCGGGCTGACGGGGATTTCCGTCCTCCATCCATGCTTCATTGACAACATCGCAGGCATAGAAATCAATATCGGGATAAAGTTCCGTAAGAGTTTCAAAATATATTTTTATATAGTTCTCCATACGGGCGAGCATTTTTTCCGGTGAAACAAAATCGCCTTTGTCGTCATAGCCCTCTTTGAAGAACCAGTCCGGTGTCTGACTGTGCCATACAAGAGTATGTATTCTTACAGGGATTTTATTGTCACGGCAGTAATTAAGCACCGGTTTTGCGGCGGTGAAAGAAATCTGCGGTACTGTATCGTCGCCGGTTTCGGCGAAATATTCCTGACAAGCCGTTTTGTTGAGAACGGAATCGGGTTTCATTTCGTTTCCGACAGTAATGCTCTGACCGAAATGCTTTTCAACGAGTGCCATAGTAGGCTTTGAGCTTATATCATTCGGAGTAATTGCTGTGCCGATTTTGAAATCGTTTCCGAAAATCTGACTTAAAGCAGGAATATCCTGTTCAATTTCTACGCTCGGAACTTCCGTAACAGTGAAATCATCAATGAAAATATCATCTGTTCCGCCCTCGAAGTAGACGTAAACGCCCTCCATATCGTCGGAAAAGCTTATTTTGACATTTTCGATTGTCTGCCAGTCGCTTCCGTTGAGATTCTGAACGAGGTTATTATATTTTGTTTCTCCGTCAACAGTATACTGGAAACTTAAAGTAGCATTTGTGTAATATCTGCCTTTGACTTTTGCGCTGATATAGTATTCGGTGTTAGGTTCAAGCTTGTCATCAAGACGGAAAGCAGGGCCGTTCCATTCCTTTGAACGTCCGCTTGCAAGAAGTGACTTTGAACCGCTTACAGACATTTCATCAGATGCAGAAAGTTTTGTGGTGTCGTTGTCTCCTCGGTTTGTGAATGCGGAAACATCGCCGTCCTCGAAATCGAAGCTGTAGACGGTTTTTCCGGCAGATGCGGAAGTTTCGCCCTCGGCGGAGCAGGCAAAAGGTGCGGAAGTCGCAGACATCGCCGCTGCCAGAACGAAGGCGGTAAAGCGTGTAAAGTTTTTGTTTCTCATAAATAATCATTCCCTCTTAGAATATAGTCATTTCTGGTACAATATATACCAGTTTTATTT